>JAFDKF010000018.1 GCA_019307135.1 Deltaproteobacteria bacterium | reverse complement strand
AGGTCTTGCTTTTTCAGTTTCTGACACCTGACACCTGACACCTGGTGCCTGGTTTCAGTGTTCAGGTTTGCGGCTTACGCCTTGAGAACAGTACAGATCTTGCGTTTCTCGCTCTTGACACCTGACACCTGACACCAAAAAGTACGAACAAAAGGATTTATCTCTTGGCACCCGCATTCTTGAAAAATGTAAACCGAGGAATGAAGGATGCCCAATCAGGCTATTCAACTACTGCCAATTCCCGAAGGAGCCGAAGGGATTCTTGCGCTTCTTCCGGATCTACCCTGTGTATGGCAAATCCTGCATGAACAATGACGTAATCTCCTACAACCACATCAGTAACGAGCATAAGGGAGGCAGAACGTGACACGCCGCCAACCTCGATTGTGGCCATATTACTATCGATTTTTGTTACTCTAGCAGGTATGGCAAGACACATTGACTAATCGGAATAAACGACTACCTCTGGCACTGGAGTTATAAGAAGGTTTTACCGTTACAGTAATTGTAGAAGAGTGCCTAAAGTGCCTAAAGTGAGCTAAGGTGCCTAAAGTTAAGGATGATATCCATGACCGTAGCCCCTATATTCGATCTGTCCAATTTCTTCAATACCAAGTTGATCGGTAGTATCAGTTGCTCGTTGTCAGTAGCCAGTTGTAGCTATATTTTCAGTGAGTTACGCCGCATGGGAGATCAATGCCTGGCCTCCGAATGTAGACCCCGCAGGGATTCCAGCACCGAAGCCATGTCCTTCGGTAGAGGTGATTTAAGGCTCATCAATTGACCCGTACGGGGATGCACAAAGGAGAGCTTCCAGGCGTGGAGCATTTGCCGGCGTATCGCCCTGATGAGATCTTGCATAGGCCCCTGGGCAAGGTCCTTCCACCTTCTTTTTCCTCCGTATGTGGCGTCTCCAACTACTGGATGACCTATGGCCGCGCAGTGGACACGAACCTGGTGGGTCCGCCCGGTTTTCAAATCCATTTCAAGGAGGGTTACACCGGAAAATGCTTCTTTGATCTTCCAGCGGGTCTCGGTGGACCGACTCTGACGGCTCTCCACGGACATCTTTTTTCGATCTGTTGGATGCCGCCCTATGGGAAGGCTGATTACCCCTGCCGGTGTCTTCATGTTTCCATAGACCAGGGCCAGGTATCGTTTCTGCACCTGGCGTTTCTTAAATTGGTGGCTTAGGCTGTCGTGGGCCATGTCGTTTTTTGCCACCACCAGAATGCCAGAGGTATCCTTATCAAGGCGATGGACAATGCCTGGGCGGAAAGCGCCGCCAACCCTTTCAAGATCCGGACAGTGAAAGAGCAACGCATTCACAAGTGTCCTGCTCTTGTGTCCGGCTCCAGGATGAACTACAAGCCCGGGGGGTTTGTCCAAAACGATCACGTCCGCGTCTTCGTACAAAATAGAAATAGGGATCGCTTCAGGGCTACATGTGATGGGCTCTGGGGAAGGGATTTCAAACCGGACAACGTCGCCCGGCCTGGTTAGATATCCGGGTTTTCTAATGAGACCATTGACTGTGACGTGACCGGCACGAATCAACCAGCTCGCGCGGGAGCGAGAAATGGTGGGCAAGTGCGCAACGATGACTGTATCAAGCCGGTAACCAGCCTCTGATTCGGTTGCGGTAAAACTAAGAACAGGCACACTCCTGATTATTCCAGTTCAAATATGGCCTTTATATCCGACATGATGGCGCTCTCGTTGGTCTTCTTGGCGATTGAGAGTTCTTTGAGCAGTAGACTTTGTGCGGTGTCAAACATCTTACGTTCACCAAAAGAGAGATCTTTATTTACCTTCAGCAAGTACAGGTCCCTGAGGACCTCCGCTACCTCGTACACTGATCCGGTCTTGATCTTTTCCATGTAGTCACGGTAACGCCGGTTCCAGGTCTGATTGTCCGCTGGAATATCTCGCTTCTTCATGATTTCATAGACTTTTGTCACCTCATCGTCGTTGATGATATCCCGCAGACCCACGGACTCCACGTTGTTCACAGGTATCATGATGATCATGTTGTTTTCGAGGATCTTCATGATATAAAAATCTTGCTTTTGCCCTGAGATCTCTTGCGTCTCGATCGCCTCGATGCGCCCGACGCCCTGAGCCGGATAAACTGCCAGATCTCCAACTTTAAACATATGAAAAACTCCGTTATCTTAAGATGCAGAGGAGAAGATACAGGTATTATCAATCTATCAAGAATTAAATAATATCATTCTTTTTCCCAATAATCAACTCAAAACCCCATCTTGCTGTTTGGGCCTTTAAATGATCGTAACCCTTCACGGGAGCGTTTGCTGTAAGGAGGACTGGTCTGTGAACGGCTACAAATGATATGATTGGTGAAGCCAGCTAATCCGATTGATCAGGCTCAACCAACATGACATTTTAACAAAAAAAAGGATTGGTGCGATCGCCACACCAATCCTGTCTTACCAGCACTATTTCAGTTTAGTGTCTATCCAGACATTATTCTTGTCCAACTTCCTTCCCGCTAAAACGGTTCATCCCCTCTGTCAAGCCTTTCAACAGGATTGTCTCCACAGCATCTTGCGCCATGGTGATTACTTTATCCAGGACCTCCTCCTGTTGAGCGTCAAATCTGTTCAGCACGTATCCTTTCACCTCTTGCTTGGTGTCCGGACGGCCAATGCCAATACGAACGCGGGCAAATGCGCCGCTACCAAAGGCTTCTATGAGAGACTTTAGACCATTATGTCCTCCATTTCCCCCTTTTTGCTTGATTTTTATTTTTCCAAAGACAAGATCGATGTCGTCGTGAATCACCAAAAGGTCTTTTGTATCCAGGTTGAAAAAATGAGCAAGGTTTCGAACTGCCGGCCCACACAGATTCATAAAGGTCATGGGTTTGGCAAGGATCACAGATCGCTCGTCCACTCTGCCAAGACCAAATACGGCCTCAAACCGCCGTTTACCCACTAATACGCTGTGCCTACGGGCCAGTCGATCAACGACCATAAACCCGATGTTATGCCGAGTCAGGCGGTATGCCTCCCCGGAGTTTCCCAGACCTACGATCAGGCGAAACCGATCCTTTGGCATCTAAACGCTACTTGTTAGCCGTTTCCGCTCCAGCTTCGGCCTCCTCGGCTGGGGCCTCTTCAGCCACTTCCAATTCTTCCTCAGGAATCTCTTCTTCCTCCACAGTGGGTGCCACAACCGTGGCCACAGTAAAGCCGGTGTCAGCCAGCAGCCTAACCTTATCCCCCAGGTCAATGTCTCCAATGTGAATGGAGTCCCCGATGTCGAGGCCTGTCACATCAACTTCGATCTTGTCCGGCATGTCTGCGGGAAGACAGGATATCTCGAGTTCATAGCGCACAACCTGCAAAAAGCCTCCGCGCTCAACGCCTTTTGACCTCCCCGTGACCTCGATCGGCACATTCACCACAATCTCCTCATCCAAAGATATTTCGTAAAAATCGATATGAAGATATTGGCCGGTTACAGGAGATGCCTGCACCTCTTTTACCACCGCTGTAGCGTTTTGGGTGCCACCATTTTCAATTATAAGGTTTAGAACCACCCGTTCAGTTCCGCTCGCCTTGTAGACGTTATCCAGATCGAGTGGGGAGATGGTAAGGGGCACGGACTCTGTTTTTGGGCCGTACAGCACTGCAGGGATAAGGCCTTGCCGTCTGAGTGCCCGTGCCGAGTTTTTACCAAAGGTATTTCGTTGAGTGCTTTTGAGATCAAATATTTCCAATGAACTTCCTCCTTGATTTTGTTGTTAGATGTACGGTAACCGTTAACCAGATTCTGTTCACCGCTGAGATCGCGGAGACCGCAGAGTATGAAAACACAATATTTATTGAATTTATGTTCTCTCTGCGTTCTCTGCGGTGAGCTACTACGATCTACGACAACGCGGCTATACGAACAGTGAACTGACCGAACTGCCTGTGTGGCAGCGATGAATCGCCTCTGCCAAAAGTTTGGAGACGGACAATACGCGGATCTTGTCACACCCCCTGGCGTTTTCACCTAGAGGGTTGGTATCGGTCACCACAAGGGTCTTTAACACCGATTTCGTAATACGATCCACAGCAGAACCGGATAGGACGGCATGAGCACAGCAAGCATGAACCTCCAAAGCTCCGTGTTTTTTCAAGGCCTCAGCCGCCTGGATGAGGGTCCCTCCGGTGTCCACCATGTCATCTAAGATAACGGTTGTTTTTCCTTCAACATCGCCTACTACGTTCATGGCCTGGGCCTTGTTGGGCGCTATGCGTCGCTTATCAATAATCGCCAGTTGGGTATCAAGGCGCTTGGCAAAGGCCCGGGCCCTTTCCACGCCCCCTGCGTCCGGAGAAACAATGACCGTATCGTTCTTAAAATTGTTCTTGATATATTCCAAAAGAACCGGGGCTGCAAAGAGGTTGTCCACTGGAATATTGAAAAAACCCTGGATTTGGCCGGCATGGAGATCCATGGTGATCACGCGGTTAGCGCCGGATGTCGTAATGAGGTCAGCCACCAATTTTGCACTGATGGGCACACGGGGCGTCACCTTCTTGTCCTGCCGGGCATAGCCGTAGTACGGAATGACCGCTGTGATCCTCTGCGCTGATGAGCGCTTGAAGGCATCTATCATCAGGAGCAGTTCTACCAAATGGTCATTCACAGGAACGCATGTGGATTGCAAGACAAAAACGTCCTTGCCTCGCACGTTTTCTCTGATTTCTACACGAATTTCACCATCACTAAATGTTGTTACCTGGGCGTCACCCAACTTCATACCAATGTGATGGCAAACAGCCCGAGCCAATTCAGGATTAGAGTTTCCAGTAAACAGAACAAGACTATGCATAGGTTACCTCACAGGATTGTTGATTGTCGATTGTCGATTGTTGTCGCTAATTCAACGTCTCGAAATTTTTACAACTTATTGAAATTCCTACGACTTTAGTCGATTAGTCAAGTGGTCCAGTTGGAAAATGGTAAACCGGTTAACCACTCGACTACTTAACTAGTCGACTACTCGACCAATTGCGGAGCGAAGCGGAGCTAAGTTCTCAATCATCAATCGTCAATCTAGTATTGGCTGGGGTGGGAGGATTCGAACCTCCGAATGCAGGAACCAAAATCCTGTGTCTTACCACTTGACGACACCCCAACATGCTCATCTCCACAAATCCGAAATCCGAATATCGAAATCCGAAACAAACTTTCAATTTTCAAAATTCAAATGTCCAAAACTGAATCCACAACCATGATTATCTCAAACAGCTTAGATTCCATGTTTTGAACATTCGAGCATTTGTATTTTGGATTTGTTTCGAGTTTCGGGTTTCGTGCTTCGTATTTCCGGTTTATCCGGATTAGGGAAGCAACAACTCCACGAGAAATGTATCCCATCTTCCTCGACGTCTTATGCTGTGATTCGCTTTTGTAGCCTGCTGCGCATCCTTGAACAGGCCAAACACACTTGGCCCGCTCCCGGACATGAGAGCTGCTTCGGCACCGAGATTGAGGAGGGCCTTCTTGATGCTCCTTATCTCCGGAAACTTGCCAATGGTTACTTGCTCCAGATCATTAAACAAACGGTGTTTAACACGCGAAAAATCTTCCTTAAGATTAATCATTTTGAATCTTTTTTCACGATTTGTCAATCCTAAACTCAGGTTTTTGTAAACCCAGGCCGTGGGCACCTCGAATCCCGGGCACACCAAAACCACAGACATCGGCGGCAGATCTTCATACATCTGCAAGTCATCCCCAATCCCACGGGCGACAGCCACATGCCTAAACAAGAAAAAGGGGACATCAGCTCCAACCTTAAGCCCAATCTTCCTAAGTTCACCGTCGCTAAAAGGAAGCCCATAGTGCTGGTTCAACCCCATCAGCACGGCAGCAGCATTGCTGCTGCCACCACCAAGGCCTGCAGCCACAGGTATCACCTTGTCAATGAAAATAGCCACGCCATCGTCTGTTGACAGGGCCTCAAAAAAAAGTGAAGCCGCCCGATATGCCAAATTGCTTCTGTCTTCCGGTACCCTGGGGTGAGAGCAGGTGACGCTTATGGAGGGTTGATCAAAGTGCAGTACGACGGTATCAAACAGACCAATCCGAGAGAGGAGGGTTATGATTTCGTGGTATCCATCTGGTCGTCTCCCAACCACCTTTAAAAAGAGATTAATCTTTGCAGGTGATGGGATGACCAGTCTATTCATCGGGCTCAACCTATTTGGTTATGTTAAGGGCCAAAAAACCTCTCCTTCTCTTAATCAGTAGGGAAATCGTCTCGTCTTTTTTCACTTTTTCAATCTGTGATTGATAATCGTCAAGGGTCTTTATAGGCTTGTGATCTATCTCCAGGATAAGATCCCCTTTTTGGACATCGGCCTTGTCAGCCGGGCCATCCTGCTCCACACTCACAACCACAACGCCTTCCGTCTCTGATATATTGAATCGCCTGGCAAGCTCTCTTGTCAGGGTGGAGACTGCCATGCCCAGATCCGTCTCTTCCATGGGCTGTTTCAGAGCAAGGCTTTCTTTGTCCTCCGTGCGTTTGGCAATGTCCACTCGAAAGGTGAGTTCCTTTCCGCTCCTCACCGCCTTAATGGTGATTTTGTCCCCCACCCGGATCTCCGCAATTTTTTGAGACAGATCCCGGCTGTCCTCAATCTTATCGCCATCCACCTCAATGACTACATCCTTTGGCCTGATCCCTGCTTTGTCGGCAGGGTCTCCCTCGAAAACCTCTCCTATCAGTGCACCCTTGCCATCTTTCACACCATAATACTCGGCAAGGTCCGGAGTCAGGTCCTGGATGCTAACACCAAGCCAGCCTCGCGTGACTGTGCCCGATGCTTTGAGTTGCTTAATGATCCCGCGGGCAAGGTTGATCGGAATGGCAAACCCAATCCCCACATTACCACCGCTTCTGGAAACAATGGCCGTATTGATACCTATCACCTCTCCTTTCATATTGATAAGCGGCCCACCGCTGTTTCCGGGATTGATGGAAGCATCGGTCTGGATAAAATCATCGTACGGTCCGGAGCCGATCACACGGCCCTTGGCGCTCACGATACCGGCCGTTACCGTATGTTCCAGCCCAAAGGGGCTTCCGATAGCCACAACCCACTCACCTACTTTCAGGGCATCAGAGTCACCCCACTTTACGGCCTGAAAGTCTCGCCAGGACTTTATCTTGATCAAGGCAATGTCGGTCTTGACGTCTCGCCCAACAATTTCGGCGTCATGCTCCTTACCGTTCTTCAATTTTACCTTGATCTTGTCGGCATTCTCAATAAGGTGATTGTTGGTAACGATATAGCCCTCTTTATCAATGAAAAACCCCGAACCAAGGCTTCGCTGTTTAAAATCACGGCGAGGGATATCTCCAAAGAATCTTTCAAAGAAATCATGAAAAGGGTCTTCCTTCCCGAAAGGGCTTTGAAAATGTCTAAAGACCGGTCCGCCCCCCCTGATGATCTTCTCAGTTCGAATATTTACCACAGCCGGGCTTACCGCCATGGCTACATCCGTAAAATTGGCGGGAACCATCACGGCCGAAGATGGGTTCGAAGCCGAGGTGTTTTGGGTAATATTGAAACCCGCGGCCAAGAAGATCCCTGCCAATATTGCGACCAGCACCGCCACTACAACAGAAAGGCGCCAGGCAGTTGTCTTATCCGGTTTGTTTGAATTCATCGTTCTTCCTCCATCCATATTCTGTCTCATTCCGTCTCTTTTACATACCGCATCCTCAAATCGTACAGGATGTTCTCGAGAAGCTGTTCCTCATCAGGGGTCAGGTTTCCCCTTGTCTTTTTTTCCAGCATGCCCAGGATATCAATGGTGTGTTTTGCCATAGGCAGATTCTTTTTCTTGGTGCCACTTGAAGGGTCTGGTATCTCACCAAAATGAAGAAAGGCTGAGGAACTGAGAGAAAAGATAAAGGTTGAAAAATTGACCTCGGGAAGCTGGGCCTCCTCTTCTGCTGCTGGTCGGGCCTCACCCTCTGGCGCCTCTTTTTCTGCCGCCTTTTCCTCTTCGGCTTCCTGGGCTTCAGCAGCCCTGGCTTCTCCTGTTTCCGGGGAAAATGTCCGTTTGTCTTTTATAATAAACCCCTTTTCCTCCTCTGCCATGGTCTCCTCCCTTATGTAAGCTTTGCACATTGAATTTAGGAATTTCCTTTTTAGACACGGATTACCCTGGCCCAGACCGGGTTTTTCTCTCCGTGGCATTGTCCAGCTTCCCTGGCCCAGACCGGGTTTTTCTCTGCGGGGCATTCTCCGGCTTCTGTCGCGCCAGGGCGGGCTGTCGCGCCAGGGCCGGGCACGGATGGCCACGGATTAGGTTTATAAGGTGCTGGTCCGTGGTCAGCGATTTCATAGCTCCAGGGGAGTTACTGATTTGACTAATGGAAGTGCTCGTAACTCCTTTAGTGTCTCGGGTGGTGCAGGGGTATCTGTAACCAGCAGAATCACATTTCGATCACCATCCTCTTCCTGACCCACGTGCATCCGACCAATATTGATGTTGTGTCGCCCGAGCACAGTTCCAACGCTGCCGATGGCACCGGGCTTATCCATGTTATGGATGAAAAGAAGGTGGCCTTCAGGAACGACTTCCAGCCTGAAGCTGTTGACCCGGACAATCCTTGGTTCGTGCTTGCCAAATATGGTCCCGGAAACAGTGTTGGACCCTTTGGAGCCCGTTGCCTGAATTGTAATAAGATTGGTAAAATCTTCGGCCTCCACACTGCGCGACTCAATGACCTTGATTCCTCGTTCCTTGGCGATCACGGTGGCATTGACGAAATTGACCTCATCCTGGAGGAAAGGAGTGAGCAACCCTTTTAAGGCGGCCGTGGTGACAGGGGCCATGTCAAGGCCCAAAAAATCCCCCAGATATTTTACAGTGACTCCCTTTATAGCCCCTTTAGTCAGTTGCGCCTGGAGACAGCCCATACGTTCGGCCAGGGTCAAATAAGGCCGGAGCTTAGCCAGCAATTCCCCGCTTACTGAGGGGGCATTGACAGCATTGATGATCGTGCCGGTCTGAAGGTAACTGATGATCTGTTCGGCCACCGCCACTGCTACATTGGTTTGTGCCTCAGCAGTAGATGCCCCGAGGTGAGGGGTGCAAATCACATTATCGAATTCGAAGAGAGGGGAGGAACCCGGGGGCTCAGTTTCAAAAACATCCAGGGCAGCACCCGCCACTTTCCCGGACTTAAGGGCATCGGCCAGGTCTTTTTCGTTCACGATGCCGCCTCGGGCGCAGTTGATGATCATCACGCCGGGCTTCATCTGGTCGAAGGCTTCTTTGTTTATGAGGTTAATCGTCTCCTTCAACTTGGGCACATGAATCGTGATATAGTCCGAGCGCCTGTAAAGCTCTTCCAAAGAAACCAGCTCCAGACCCGCTTGCTCCAAGGGTTCCTTGTTGACATTGTGATCACACACAATAACCTGCATCTTGAGTCCCTTGGCCCTATCAGCCACAATACTGCCGATCCGGCCATAGCCAACGACCCCCAGGGTTTTGTCAAAGACCTCTCTGCCCTGCAGCTTTTTCTTTTCCCACCAGCCAGCTTTCAAGGATGCAGTACCCTGGGGGATATTCCGCGAAAGCGCAAGTATCATGGCAATAGTATGCTCGGCTGTGGTCACCACATTTCCACCCGGTGTGTTCATGACCACGATGCCTCGTTTGGTGGCCGCCGGGATGTCCACATTGTCAAGCCCGATACCGGCCCGCCCTATCACTTTCAGCCGGAAGGCCGCTTTGAGGAGGTCCTCGGTCACCTTCGTCGCACTCCTTATGACCAATGCCTCGTAGTCTTTTATAATGGCTTTTAACTCCTCCGGTTTAAGGCCGACTTTTACGTCAACATCAACACCCTCGGCTTCGTCGAACATGTTAATGCCGATGTCTGCCAGCTTGTCACTTACCAGGACCTTCAATTTTGCTTCTCCTTCAAGGGCTTTTTTGAGTGTTTAAACTCGCTATTTTTACTTTCAAAGTAGATGCCTTGTCAAGAGGCTCTTGCCCAAACTGGATATTCGATAAAACAAACGTCGTGGACCGACCAAGTTGGGCAGACGGTGGTAGTGCAAGAGTCGCTTACCAAGCTTTGCCTTGGATGATCTCTTTGATCTTCGCCTCGGTCCGTTTGTCCACCAGAATCATCTTCTTGGCCTGAGCCTCTTTGATCTTTTTGGTCAGGGTCGCCAAATCAGCCGGTTTTTCCAGAAAATCCAGGGCGCCTAGCTTCATGGCTTCAATACCCTTTTCAACAGTGGCATGGCCCGTGAGGAGAATCACCTGCACCTCAGGACGTTTTTTCTTCAGAACCTTCAGCACCTCAAGGCCATCCATGCCAGGCATCATCAAGTCTAAGACGATGGCGTCATACGACTCCCCCTCCGTTTTCTTGAGGGCGTCTATAGCCGATGTGGCTGTGGACACATCCATGCCCCGTGTCTTCATACGTTCGGCCAAACTGTCCAGGAACTCCTTTTCGTCATCAACGAGTAAAACTTTCTCAGTCATTGTGCAACTCCTTTCAAAATGGTGTTATGTATTTCTCGCCGGCAGGGCCAGCCTGGATCTAATGGTCCAGGTCCCCCGGCAGGGTGAGAACAATCTCTTGAGACCCGATGTGGATGGTTACCTCAGCATTGAGGGTCTCAAGCAGGGCCTTTTCACGCTCCCCCGGAAACCTTTCAGTGGGCGCATCGGCAAGGCCTTCCAGTTGAGTAAATCTCAGTTTTGCCCCCAATCTCGTTTTTTCCGCACTTAAACCTACTGTTTTCTTATCACCAGCCCCATCCATGGCAAAATCCAGGCAGAGCCAAGCCAGGTTCTGGAGGAAAAAAGGCGTCGTTCTGATCGTTACCGCTGTTGCAGGGGGCTTTGCTTCCAGAGTGATGCCTCGTACCGAGGCAAGCCGGTGAGAAAGCGCTACCAGTAGCGTCAGCACTTCACGCAGTTCCACGCTTTTTGCGGACTCGTCCATGCTGCTGTGGGCCAATTGATTCATGCCCTTGATAATTCCATTTGCCCGGTCAATTTGGCCTTGGATCTTGCCTGCCAGGGCCTTGACCCGTTGTGGATTGATAGGCGCCCCTTGCTCTGCCATGACCGTGAAGTCCTCAATGAGTCCGGCATGTTCCTGGATAACGGACAAGGCGTTCTTGATCTCGTGAGACAGGGACGCGGACATCTTCCCATAGAATTGCAGTCCTGTTTCACCAACAATGTCCAATTTAGATGCCATGACGCGCTCCTTCACTAACCAAGGACCTCTTTCATTCTCTTGATGAGGACCTCAATGTTGATGGGCTTCACAAGGTAATAACCAGCGCCTTCCTCACCCGAACCAGCCTTGAAGTCATCTTCCGAACCATGTCCGGTCAGAAAGATGAATTTCATTGCAGGACGTTTCTTCTGCAACCGTCTTTTGAGTTCTATTCCACTCATCTTGGGCATTCTTACGTCCAGCACGGCAACATCAAAATTCTCAAGTTCTGCCAATGCCAGGGCGTCAAGACAGTTGCCGGCCCAGGAGGCTTCGATCCCCCTGTAGGAGAGGCGCTCTGCCAGAGCGGACACCAGTTCCTCTTCGTCATCTACCAGTAGTACTTTCATCCATTTCCCTTCTTTCTTTGCTTCAATTGAATTGGCAAGCTGATGGTAAAACTGGTCCCCTTCCCCACCTCGCTCTGGACGCTGATCGTGCCTCCAAGTTCTTTGACAAGACCATATGTGATGGATAGGCCAAGACCAGTCCCTCCTTTTTTCTTTTTGGTTGAAAAGAAGGGTTCAAAGATCCGTTTTAGGTCTGCCGGAGGAATGCCACACCCATCGTCCGTCACCCGGAGGAGGATGGCGTCCGGGGTCTCGCGTCTGACCTTGATGTCCAGTCTCCCGCCGTCTGACATGGCCGCAAAAGCATTGTTCACCAGGTTGAGAAAAATCTGCTGCAGCTTGCCCCGATCACTCTCAAAAGCGGGCACATCATCGGAAACATCCACATGGATAGAGATGTCCCTGTATTCCGCTTCCTTGCCCAATAAACCTGTGACCTCGTCGATGACTTCCTTGATCTGGACAGGCTCGATACTCACGTGCATATGTCGCGCAAAACTCAGCAGCCGCCTCGTGATCGCCCCGCACCGCCCCACTGACGTGAGTATCCACTCCACAAGCCCCAACAGCTTTTCGTCTCTGGCATACTCCTTCCTGTAAGTGAATATATCCTTAATCAGCCCGGCCTTCTCATTGATTATGGCCAACGGATTGTTGATCTCGTGGGCCACACCAGCAGCCAAACGCCCGATAGAAGCCATCTTGTTGGCATATTCCACCTGGTGGAGTGTCATAACCCGCTTTTCATCGGCCAAATATATCTTGTTGACCAGGTGCGTCGCCACGCCGAGGATGACCACGAGGATAGCGACAATGCTGGCGGCCAGAAAGCCGATAAGCTTCGTGCGAGTTCGGTACCAGGACTTCATCAGTTCTGCCTTTTGCTCGCCAATCACAAGAATAAAGGGCGTTTCGGTGACATATGCATAGCCTATCACCAGGAGCTGGCCGTTGAAATTTTTTTCCTCAAGCACCCGGGTCCTTGACGAATACTCGGGCACCGGCAGGGATATTTTTCCCAGGACTCGGCCGCAATAACGAGGTGGCGTCTGGATGATCCCCTCACGGTTGATAATGAAGGCGTCCCCATTTCCGCTTACCTCGAGTTGGGAAAGAAGGTCGTTGAAACGAGCGGTATCAAGGGTCGCCCGAAGCACATAAAAGGAACCGTCTGGCAGGTCGTGTTTGACAGCGATGACCAGATGGGGAAGGTCTCGAAAACCGAGAAACACATCACTGATGTATACCCCGCGGAGCACCACTTCTTTGAACCATTCCTGGTCGCTGTAGTCTACGCCCTCAAGTTCGTATGGCCCTACATAGCTTTGCTGACGGCCCTGATGGTCAACCACCCCGAGGTCCGTGAATCCCCCAACGGCCTTTTGCAAACCTTCCAGAAGTCCGGTCAACAGATCGGGTTTTTTCAGTTCCTCCAAGGTATGCTGGCGTACCAGCAAATCCAGGGCAGCCTTGCGTTCGCTAAAAAAAAAGGACACAGTCCGGCGGGTATTCGAAACAAGACGAGCTGTGCGCAAAAGGACTTCCGCTTCCATGGCATTGTGCGTCACCTTGTACTCGAAGACAGCCATTGAAATCACCGGCGCGAGGGCAATGGCCGCCGAGAGCCCAACCGCCAGCTTCCAGATACGGCGAAAATCAAAGAGGTGTTTGAACGGCCCCTCGCTACCATCCCGGTGGTTCCAAAAGTCGGGTTTCACTCTACTCAGTATTGACATCTTTCGTGTAATCCCGCAGTTCTTCGCCCGGTTTAGGGAAAAGAGCTGTCTGGCCTCAAAAACTATTTCTTCCCACTTTATTCCTGTGACTTCTTTTCCTTTATCTTCTTTCGCATCTTTTCATTTGCCCTCTTGACGGTATCGCTCAGCTCGTCAATATTGACCGGTTTTTGTAGATAGGCGAAAGCGCCAAGCTTCATGCATAGCTCCCCGTCCGCCTCGGATCCATGGCCAGTGAGAATAATGACCTCAATCTCCGGATGAGTCCGCTTTACCCGGCGTAAGACCTCGATACCGTCGATGCCAGGCATCTTGAGGTCGAGGATCATGACTTCGGGTTCGTCCTCGTTCACCAAGTGAAGGGCAGACTCTCCGTCATAAGCCACGGCTGAACCCATCTGACGCATAAGAAGCCGTTCCGAGAGCGTCTCAACAAACTCTCGCTCGTCATCCACGAGGAGAACCTTTGAAGGCGCCTTGAAATCGTACTTTCGGTAGATATCGGTCTTGTAGTAGTCCTTGCCCACTTTGATTTCTACGGATCTGGCCCCTTCTACCTTGTCTGCGATCAACCTCAACTCCTGTTCGAGCCTGTGCAGCATCAGCACCTGCTTATTGACGGTCAGAGTCACCACACCGTTGTTGGCAGTCACGCCCACGTTGTGTCCTTCTTCCGCCATCGCCACTTCGACCATGGCGGCGAGCAGCAAGTCTTCCACCGCCTGCCTGGACGCCTCGGTGGCTTGGAGTATTTTTTGGTTCACACTCTCGTCCATGAGTGTGGCCGCGTTCTCCACGGCTTTCTTGTCCATGGGTATCACCATATCGTAGAGGGATGAATCCCAAGGATCCGGTTTCTGGAATAGAAACTCCACCCAGGCTGCACAGTCCTGGTCACGCTTTTGGATCACCTTTATGGCATCTCTCTCCGAAAGGCCCTTCTCTTCCAGGGCCAAGGCCGTTCTGAACTTCAAGTCGGCAATGAGGCAGACACGGAGGACATGGGTAATCTCCTTGGGAATGAGAAGACCGCCGAACCCGAAGATGACCAGATTATCTGCAGAGAGCGTTTTTGCCAGGGCCAGCCTCAGGAATGCGATGGAGCGCTCCCGTTCACGGGTGAATTTGTTGAACACGGAGGTCTTGGCAGAAAAGGCCCTCTCAATTTTTCCCGCCGCCATACCAGAAAGGCCACTGGCCTCGGCCACAAGATCCCTGTCAGTGACGAGCTTGTAACCCGTTCTATCTATGACTTCCCTGACGACTGACTCTGGCCTGCAAAAAACGCCACTAAATACATCGATAACAGACATCTCGATTCTCCTTTTCTCGCCCCAGGTTATGCAACACGACACACCGTCGTAAGGGGACAAGTCTCTTCCTCGCTCTCTTGATGCGCTTTCTCGTGAATCAGGCAAATGGCCTTTTCCCTGCTCGGATAGATGTGGTCCGAGCCGATCTTTTCGAACAGGTGAGTCCGCTTGAAAACGTCCATAACAGATTCGTTTATGCCGGTGAAAGATATGTCCACCCCCGCGCTCCTGACCCTGTCCACAATCAGGGACAAGGCTTCCTGTCCCGTTGCATCAATATCGCTTATTCCGTTCCCCACTATAATGATGTGCCTCAAACTCTTTTTCTTCATCATGCGCGTAGTGATCTGGTCTTCCAGGTAGCTGGCGTTGGCAAAGAAAAGAGGGCCATCGAACCGGACCATGTCGATATACGAACATTCCCTGAGGCCAAAGGTGACGGCGTCCCGGAGGGCCTCGTCTTCATGTCTTGACAGGGAAGCCACCGTTGGCCTCATGCTCTTGTAAAGGAATACGAGCAGGGAGAGTACAACCCCTACCATGATTCCCCGGTCCAAGTGGGGCGCAAACCAGAGTGTGCAAACAAATGTCACCACGGAGATTACACCATCATACCATTGAGCTTGCCAAGCATGAATAAAACCACTTACGTTTAAGAGCCCGATCACCGCCATCATGATCACTGCAGCCAAAACCGACTGGGGAAGATGATAAAGCAGGGGCGTAAAGAATAGCAGCACAATGACTACCGCTATGCTGGTAAACACACTGGAGAGGCCAGACACGGCACCGGCCTGAAGGTTGACCGCTGATCTGGAAAAAGAGCCTGACGTTGGATAGCTCTTGCCGATGGCCCCCAAGATATTGGCAAACCCCTGGCCAAGGAGTTCCTGGTTCGGATCCAGCCGTTGGCCCGTCTTCGCGGCCATGGCCTTGGCAATCGAGATGGCCTCCATAAAGCCGAGAAGAGAGATAATAGCCGCAAAAGGGAAGAGGTGAAGTATAACCTTCGGATTGATCTTGGGCACAGACAGGAACGGCAAGCCCGTAGGTACAAGACCCACAACCGCCCCGCCCCCCATCATGAGCAACTGGTCTTCCCGCAAAGTGTTGTTTCCCACCTTGATCCGCCATGTCCGACCCTGCTTTTGAGCGCGACTCGGGCCCTCACCCTTGACGAAAAACTGAAGTGCGCCGTCAGGCCCTTGATAGCCATCGAACCGCAGCTCTCTGATCTGCTCACGAAACTGGTGGGCCTCGTGTTTCAGCCGTTCGATCCGGATGCCAACCACACTGGCATCATGCTGTGCGTCCAGTACTGCGATGGTCTCATCGGCGCTCTTGGCCTGGTCCAAGGCGTCGGTTGCCCTGGTTCGTTCTTCGGCCAGCGGCGGGAGGGCGCTCACGGCATCATTGAACTCCCTGATGAGTTGCCTGGCCTGTGGAGATCCGATGGCCGAGATATCCACCGTCGCATTGTGCTCGAATCCCATGGCCCAGGACATAAGGGTGGTGACCACCACCGCCACGAGTACGTTAGGTATTCGCGGTGAAATTCGTTTCAGACTGTACATAATGCCAAAGGCCAAAGCCCCCATAAGTAACGTAGGCCAATGGGTATAATGAAACGCGGCCTGAACCACGTGAATGACGGTCTCGTAATGATGCCCAGCCTTGTCCACATACACGCCAAAGATCTTGGAAAGCTGTGAGGAGGCAATGATAATGGCCGCGGCGTTTGTAAAGCCGTTCATCACGGGGTGAGACAGGAAGTTGACAACAAGTCCCAGTCGAAGAACCCCAAGGCTGAGCTGGAAGGCGCCAACCATCAGGGCCAATAGAATGGCATAAGCAATGTATGCCTCACTTCCCGCAGTGGCAAGAGGTTCAAGAGAGGCTGACGTCATAAGCGAAACCACGGCCACCGGGCCCGTGGCCAGCTGACGGCTCGAACCGAACAGGGCCGCAATCATGGGGGGCAGGAACGATGCATAGAGGCCATAGTAAGGCGGTAGACCAGCCAACTGGGCGTACGCCATGGACTGAGGGATGAGGACCAGCGCCACAGTCACCCCAGAAATGGCATCAACCCTGAAACTACCAAGATCATACTTCCTAAACCAATCAAGAAAAGGGAAAATTCGGCTCAGCATTCTTTACACCTCTCGCTAAAGCTAAGATTGTGGGGTTTTCAGCATCCTGCGACATGCCTCTATGAGTTCGTTATAAAGAGCCCCGGCATCGTAGAGGTCGTAGGTGTTGAACCTCACGAGGCCGTCCACCATGGAAAAGAGAATCAGCGCCGTCTTTCTCGCGGGCATGGGAGCTATGGACCCGTCCTGCTGTCCCAGTAGGATGGCCTGCTCGAAAATATCCAGAAAACAATTGTAAATCGTTTCAAGCTGTTCTCTGCAAACTGGATTGACTCTGGCCAGTTCGTATGCGTCGTGGCGGTGTAACAGGAGGAATCGGTCCTCCATGGCACTGGCCAGATGAAGATAGAAGGATATAGCCCCCTCCATCATCTCCAGGCCGGTGCCAAAGTTTCTCTCTGCAATATACTGCTGGAATTCTTTAACAATATCCCCCTTGAAGTGTTCGAGAATGGCAAGAAATATCTCCTCTTTGTTCTTAAAGTGATAGAAGATGGTTCCTTCAGCCGCACCCGTCATCTTGGAGAGCTCTGACATCCGGGTCTCTTTGAAGCCCTTTTCGGAGAAGAGCTTGGTGGCGACTTGAAGTATGGCGTCTTTTTTCGACATTGTTGGGGGTGTCCTGTGAATGAGTATCGACTGAGCGCTCACTTGAATTCAATTTAATTCATTCCTCTTCCCTATGTCAAGAAGAAATGTTGAAGCCCAACACGAATCAGGCTTATTGTGTCAGATGAATAGTTTCATTGGAAAGAAACCCAGAGGAAAAAACTTGGTCATTTTTATGCTTTTCCGTCCCCAGGAGTTTATAGAGGAGTACTCCTTTAAAAAGTAAGGGGAAGACGACTTGAGCGATTTTCTGATGAATTTTGCATTGCATTTTAAGTTGATAATGTGTATGTTCTTTTAATAAGATACACATAGGAGGTGCTATGCGAACCAATATTGTCATTGATGACACATTAATGGCTGAAGCCATGAAAGTCAGCGCATTGAAAACAAAAAAAGCCGTGGTCGAAAGCGGGTTACGCCTTTTAATCCAAATCAAAAAACAAGAGCGCATAAAAAACTTACGCGGCAAGCTAAAATGGGATGGTGATCTCGAAAACATGAGGCTCGATCAATGATATTAGTCGACTCCTCCGTTTGGATCGATTATTTCAACGGACTAAGTACCTGGCAAACCGATATGCTTGATGATCTGCTTTCAAACGTTCCTATTCTGATTGGCGACTTGATCTTAACTGAGGTTCTACAGGGGTTTCGTTCCGATGATGACTTTGAAGCTGCAAAAACCTGCCTGAGTATCATCCCGTTTCGAGAAATTGGAGGATATGAAATTGCTTTGCGGAGTGCCCAAAATTACAGGTTGCTGCGGAAAAAAGGAATAACTGTCAGAAAGACTATCGATGTCATTATTGGTACTTTTTGCATTTCTGAAGGCATCACGTTGTTACATAATGACAGTGACTTTGAACCAATGGTATCACATCTTTCCTTGAAGGTGTTGACTCCCGAGTAAATGGTTAATCCGGCCATATTCCCACCTCCATAGTCCCGAGCATAACAAGAAACGGAAAAAAGATATGAATCCGGTTCTGAGTATCATATACGTCAATAAGAATTTCGATGGAATTCCCCTTGACACCCACGGGCCTTTGCCTATAGCGTCGCCGAAAAAAAGTCAGGAGGTAGGCTCTTCACACTTGATGGGTAACTGGTCACTCCATCATTCCATAAACAAGGAGCATTTATCTGGGCTAACATGCAATTTGAAGAAGATACGTCAGGAGGTTCAAATGAAAGGGAGAATCCATAACTTCAATGCAGGGCCGGCAGTTCTGCCGTTGCCGGTTCTGGAGGAGATTCAGGCAGAACTTCTAGATTTCAAAGGGTCAGGCATGTCTATCACTGAGGTAAGCCATCGATCAAAATGGTTTGAAGAGGTTATTGAGGATGCCGCAGTGCGTATCAGGCGGCTCCTTAAGTTCGATGAGAGCTTCCACGTGCTCTTCCTTCAAGGTGGTGCAAGCTTGCAGTTTTGCATGATTCCCATGAACTTGCTGCCCGAGGGCCACTCGGCCGATTATGTAAACACGGGCACCTGGGCCACCAAGGCGATCAAGGAGGCCAGGATCCAGGGAAAGGCGGTCAAGGTGGTCGCCTCATCTGAAGATAAGAACTTTTCCTATATTCCCAAGGGGATTTCCTTCAGCTCTGACGCTGCCTATGCTCACATCACTTCGAACAATACGATCAAGGGTACTCAGTGGGTATCTTTTCCTGATACAGACGGGGTCCCTCTTATATGTGACATGTCTTCAGACATAATGAGCCGGTCTATTGACGTTTCTCCTTTTGGCTTGATCTATGCCGGGGCTCAAAAGAACCTCGGGCCGGCAGGAGCCACCCTGGTGATCATTCGCGAGGACATGCTGGAGCGTGTGCCCAAGGAGCTTCCTACCATGCTCAAGTATACCACGTTTGTCGATCACAACTCGATGTTCAACACACCACCCTGTTTTGCGGTTTACACCATTCAACTGGTGCTAAAATGGCTGGAGGAGACCATTGGGGGGCTTGAGAAAATGGAAGGAGTCAACCGAGAGAAGGCTGGTCTCCTTTATCGCACAATTGATGAGTCCGAGTTCTACCGAGGAACCGCGGAAAAGGAGAGCCGGTCTGTGATGAATGTGACCTTTCGCCTTCCTGGCAAGGATCTGGAAAAAGAATTCGTGCAGCAGGCCCTTGAGCATGGCCTGGGCGGGCTCAAGGGTCACCGTTCGGTCGGAGGGTGTCGGGCCTCGATCTACAATGCCACAACCCTGGAGGCAGTAAAAGCACTGGTAGATTTCATGGACGAATTTGCCCAAAAAAATGGTTGAGATCGGTCCCTTATCTGCCCAAACTGTAACTCAATAGATTCGGGACGGCTTCAATGTAAGCGCTATGGATCTCAATGCGATGCCAGTGCCCAAACCCGCATATTCTTAAAGTAGGGGCGGGTTTATCCCGCCTGTGTTCATTGCGGCGCAAAGCTCTTACGGGCGGGATAAACCCGCCCCTACGAGAAATGGTCTTACCCGAACTTTTTGAGAACTTACCCCAAACTTCCCCCCAGAAGATTATCCGAGGTCCTTTGAAATAGCTACGTAAAAGGTTGTACCCTTTTTGGGCCCGGATTCACACCAGACTTTGCCCTTGTGGGCTTCCACGATTTCTTTCACAATGGTTAAACCCAGGCCCGAGCCATCTGTTTGCTCCGATGCTGGAAGTTTTTGGAACATTTGAAAGATCACCTCGGAATTCTTCTTTTTCATAGCCACACCGTCATTGCTAAACGAAAATATATGGAAGTCCTTGTCCTCGTCATAGCCTATGGCAATCTTGGTAAGATTTTCTCCGGCGTGTTTCAGCGCGTTATCGATCAAGTTTCTAAAAACTCGGGTTATGGCCAACTGGTCTGCCATGACCTGGGGAATGGTGTCGGGTTCCGACCATTTTATATTCCGCTCCTTCAAAACATGTAACACTTCATTCCTGATGTGCCCTATGATCTTTTTGATATTGGTCTTTTTGATGTTGAAAGAGACTCTCCTGGACTTGATGTACTCATTGATGTCTTGAGTGAATATCTCGATCTGTTCGGCTGCCTTCCTGATTTGATTGCAGTATCTTTTCCCTTTTTCGTTCAGGCTATGTTCATATTTTTCAGCGAGTAATCTGGCAAACCCCGAGACGCCGATAGCCGGATTCTTGAGATCGTGTGAGATCGTATAGGCAAACAATTCCAACTCCTCTTTTGTCTTCCTGATCTCTTCTGCTTTTTTCCGGATATCCTCATAAAGTCTGGCTACGTTGATTGCAATGGCGATCTGGCTTCCTATGGCGACTAACAGATCAATCTTTGCTTCAGTTAGTGAAATCATCCGTTTTGAACCCAGATTCATGACGCCTACCACTTTGTCCCTTAAGATGAGAGGCACACATATGACAACTTTGAATCCCTTCCTTTGCAGAAGGGCTGCTCTTTCCTTGTTTTCCAGGTCCGCAACCTTCTGAGCGATAAAGCTTTTGGTTCGAGCCGCTTTGCCTGAAAAGCCCTCACTTATACGGATTTTGCGTAACTCCTTCACCTGGTTCTTTGCAATCCCTTTATAGGCAACGAGTTCAAGGCACTGCTCGGTTTGATCCATTAAATAAATCCTGACAGTATCTACCTTAAAGTGTTCCAGAACTTTCAGGATCGCTCTATCCAAAACCTCTGTAAGGCCAAGAGAGCTCGTCAGGTCGCTGCTAATGTCATACAGGACGGCAAGCTCCTTATGCCTCCTTTTAAGCTTGGTGTGGCTAAATTTGGTCGATATATACTTTTTATCGACTACCATGACGACTCATACCCTAATTCAACCTCTCGGAGTTTCTACAACTCGCTGTAATTATTTATCTTTCAGCAACAGTTTTCTGTGGCATGAAAATGGAATGTTGGAATATTGGAATAATGGGAGTGAGAAGCAGAAAAAAATAACCCAATATTCCAGTTCCCGTAGGGGCGGGTTTACCCCGCCCGAATCGATTTGGTGGGCGGCGTAAAGCCGCCCCTACAACGTTTCCAGACGGACATGGATTTTCTCATTGCCAACAGCTGTGATTCACACCCCTTGTAAAGTAGACTATAACCTTTGAACCTTTGAACCTTGAACCCTGAACCCTGAACCCTGAACCCTGAACCTTGAACCTTGAACCCTGAACCTTGAACCGATCACTTTAGGTTAAAGGGGGGATTTTAAGGAAGCGGAGCGAATGGGCTATCCCGGAATTCGAATGCGACGACTCTCAACCTCGCCGAGTAAGTCCTTGGACGTGTAAAGGACCACAAACTTCTCTTCCAGTTCTTTGACCAAACCTCTCAGCTTGTCTTCTGGCAAGGGGCTGGTGCGTATGTAAACATTATGGCAACCCTCTTCAGCGGTTTCGCGTGTAGATAAGAGGCTCGCCACTCGCCCACCATAGGACCGGATCACATCGGTTACTTCTCTGATCGAACCCGGGCGATCCTCCAGACTGAACGCAAACTGAATGCCCCCGGTGTAAACCCCTGTAATATTGATCAGCACCTTGAAAATGTCGGTTTGCGTGATAATGCCGATCAAGGAATCCTTGTCATTGATGACAGGAAGTGATGAGATCTTGTTTTCGAGCATCAAGATTGCAGCGAATTCCACTGTCTCATCGGGCCTGACAAACACCAGATTTTTGGTCATAAGATCCTTGATCTTAATGGTAGAGATCAGGTAATTCAGTTCATACACGTCCAGGGTCGTTGCCTTGGATGGTGAAGCGTCTCTCAAGTCCCTGTCGGTAACGATCCCTAACAGTCTACCCTTTTTGTTCACAACTGGCAAGGAGCGGATCTTTTTCTCCTTCATGATGATAAAAGCCTTCATCATGGTGGTGTCTTCACCCGCAGTTATGACATCATCAGTCATCCAGCCTTTTACTAACATGGATGCCCTCCCTTAACTAGACGTCTCGGAATTTCTACAACTCCACCCCTTGGGCAAAAGCTAAACGTAACCGTTCACGGGTTCAGAGGTTCAAGGGTTCAGGGTTTACCAAAAATCTAAACCGTTGATTCGAGGTTTCATCAAGTATTTGCTAGCCTACGAGCAAGGTCAACGAAAGAAAGGTAACCCTGAACGGTGAACTCTAAACCTCTGAACGCTTACAGCTAAACTTAGGGCTCAAGGTTGAGGCGCTTGTAAAGCTTCCTAAAATCGAAGGTCTCATCTACCAGCTTGATCCCGTGGGCTATCTTTTCTCTTTTCCCCAGGCTAAACTTTCCAACCATGGCCTCCACATTTTTTGCTATTGTGTAGGTATCATTTCTGACTACCAGAATAGGCACACCCTTTGCCTCAGCCCTTGCCATGATGATTTCATTGGGGTAGAGGTTTCCGGATAGGATAAGGCATCTCACTTCATTTTCTATGGCAACAAGCTGGATCTCTGTGCGATCACCACCCACAATAACCGCCGAGGAAGGGCTCTTCAGCAAGTACGTTATGAACTTGTCTACCTGCATGGCACCCACCAGGAAGTTTTCCACCAAGGGATCGAGCCTATCCTTGCCACACACCACATCAGCACCCAGATGGTCCACAAGTTCCCTTACCTCAATAGACCCTACCAACGTATCCCTGGGCAAGCAGCCGAATACCTCCACATCCCTCCGATGCAGGAAAGGTGTAACAAATTCCTTGAGCTCCTCCAGATCCACGGCTTCAATCTTATTGAATACGACGCCTATCATAGGCTCGCCCAGGACCTTCTTGATTTCCAAGACAAAGTCGATAGAAGAATGAGTTTCATACCGCTCCACGAACAGGGTATAGGCGTTCAATAGTTTGATGAGTTGTGAGCCTGACAGCCCCAGGCAGCTCCCATCGCTGAGATTGGTGTCACAGCTTACTACCACAATATCCTTTTGCTCCGATATTTTCTTAAAGGCCCCTTCTATTTTTTTCCCTAACCCTGTGATATCTTTCTCATAGTTTTGCATGATCAGGTCCTGGGTGATGATGACAGGGCATATGAGTTCAATGGCATCCTTCATCTCAAAGAGCCTGTGAATGAGCCAAGCGTCTTTATCGGTGACAATGTTTTCCACCTTTACGGGAAAATGCCCCATAGGCTTGAAATAGCCGACTTCAAAGCCATCTCGTCTCAGCCGGTCCATTAACCCAATGGTAATTAAATCCTTGCCGGTGTACCTCTCAATGGAGGTAATGTATAAAGTAACCATCATGCCATCCTCTCTCAGTGCTCAAGAACGCCAAAGTCCTCGCTAATACAGCCTCTCTACAGTATTTCGGAACAAAAAGAAATACTATCCTGCCTGTGTGACCGCCTCGAAGCCAGCCACCAGGTCAAAGAGTTCTTCGTCAATGGAGCTCTGCCGCTGTTGGTGGAATTGAGTTTTGAGTTCTTCCAAACGATCTTCGATATTTCTCTCAGCGGCCTGCATCGATGCGAGCCGGCTGGCATTTTCGCTGGCCAGTGACTCGGCAAAGGCGCGGTAGAGGGATACAAAGAGATATTCTCGAATCAATGAGGAAAAAAGCTTGTTCCAATCCATGGTAAAGAAAGGGAGGCAGCGGCAGGGCCATGGTTTGTGTTCCAGGTCTTGAAACCACCCCAGGTCCACCGGCAGAAGATAGAGGGTGTTGGGGCGATAGGAGGCACCCGAGATCGGTCTGTTATAAAAAAGGACAAACTGATCGATTTCACGCTCGGAGCGCCACGCCTCTATTTTCAGCACCATGTCCTGCACGATGGGCGTAATGGCAGCCAGGGAGTCCGGCAGAGAAACGTGGCCTTCAACCGGGTGTCCGGCCTCTTCAAGGCGTGCAAAAACTCGCAGACCCACGGCCAGCACCGCACGGTTTTCTTCCCTGATCCGGAGTTTATCCATTTTATTGGCCGCATAGCGGGCTATCACTTCATTAAACTGTCCCACCATGCCCTGGTCCGAACCAAAGACCACGGCGCCAAGGCGTCCGTTCAGCACAGGTTGGGCCATTGAGACCCCCCGGGGTTTCTGTTTAAGAATGATCTGAAAACCCATCTCAACCGTTCGGTTGTATTCGGCAAGGGATTCTACGGCCTTCTCGTACTGCCGGATACTCACAGCAGCAAGGGCCTTCATTGTCTTCACCACAGAGTGCAAGTCTTCCGCACTCTTAATCTTGCGTTTCAGTGACTCAATCGTTTGCATGGTTGGTGATCGCTTTCCCAGCGGTGCCCACAATGGCATCCCGATCCATCTCGTTGAGTTTCTCCCCGGATTGGATTCGTGTGCAAAGATCGGGCAGCTCTTTGGTAACAGCCTTGCGTACCACCTGCTCGGCCCCCACGATCTGATCCGGTGGAAGCTGATCAAAGACGCCCTCTGTCACAGTTAGAAGAACAGCAATCTGATCGGAAACCGACATGGGTTGATATTGTGGCTGTTTAAGAATCTCTCGGACGCGGCGGCCATGATCCAGCGTTTTGCGCGTTTCCTCATCGAGACGCGTCCCAAAACGGGAGAATGTCTCCAGTTCCTCAAACTGCGAGTAGGAAAGGCGCAAATCGCCGGCAACGGTGCGATATGCGGCAAGCTGTGTTTTTCCCCCAACCCTGGACACGGATTTGCCAACGTCCACGGCCGGGAGCACCCCTTTTTGAAATAGATCCGGGGCAAGATAGATCTGACCATCAGTGATGGAGATGATATTTGTTGGAATATATGCCGATATGTTTTGAGCCTCTGTCTCCACGATCGGCATGGCGCTCAAAGAGCCACCCCCCAGTTCTTCTCGGAGATGGGTGGCCCGCTCAAGGAGTCGGGAATGGATATAGAATATGTCGCCCGGAAAAGCTTCCCTGCCGGGAGGGCGACGCAGCAGGAGTGAAAGCTCCCGATATGCCTGGGCATGGCGCGTCAGATCGTCATACACGATCAATACGTCCCGTCCCTGTTCCATAAAATACTCTGCCATGGTGGTCGCTGCGTATGGCGCAATGAACTGCAAGCCAGGGGGATTTTCTCCCCCAGCTACCATGACGATACAGTAGCCCATGGCACCGTACCTCCGGAGGTCCTCGATGAACTTTGCCACAGACGAGCTTCGCTGCCCGATAGCACAATAGACACAAAGTACATCTTTATCTCGCTGGTTGATCATTGTATCCAGCGCGATAGCGGTCTTGCCAGTTTGCCGGTCGCCAAGGATGAGCTCTCGCTGGCCCCTGCCAATGGGAATCAAGGCGTCCACCACCTTGAGCCCTGTCTGAAGGGGAACGGTGACAGGATCGCGATCCATGATTTCAGGAGCTTCCCGTTCGACAGGACGTCGCTCTGAAGTGCGCACCGGGCCAAGGTCGTCCAGGGGACGCCCCATGGGGTCCAAAACCCGGCCAATCAGTGCGTCACCCACCGGCACGTCCAGGACCCGTCCCGTTCGTCGTGCCTCGGTGCCAGCCTTCAGCATTTGGCTCTCGCCCAGCAGAATGACTCCTACCTCAGAAGGATCCACGTTGAAAACCATTCCAAATACGTCTCCGTGAAAGCGGACAAGCTCCTCCGATTTAACGCCAGGCAATCCTTCTAACCGTGCGATCCCTTGGCCAATATAGTTTATCGTGCCGACCTCCCGGCCCTTCAGCTCAGCCCTGTAGCCCTCCAACACGCCATCAAAAGCCGTGAACGTATCATCCAGAAAGGTTTTCAGTACTGCATTTTCTTCCATTCCCTAATTCCCCAATTTCTCAATCCCATCCACAGATTTCACCGATTCTCGCAGATTATTAAAGAACAATTCGGCATCCTTCATTTTGTAGTTTACACCTATTGACCAGTGTTCAGGTTTCAGTGTTCAGGTTTGCGGCTTACGCCTTGAGAACAGTACAGGTCTTGCTTTTTCAGTTTCTGACACCTGACACCTGACACCTGACACCTGGTGCCTGGTTTCAGTGTTCGGGTTTGCGGCTTACGCCTTGAGAACAGTACAGATCTTGCGTTTCTTGCTCCTGACACCTGACACCTGACACCAAAAAGTACGAACAAAAGAATTTATCTCTTGGCGCCCGCATTCTTGAAAAGTGTAAACCGAGGAATGAAGGATGCCAACAATTCCATGTAATCCATGTAATCTGCGTAATCTGCGGACCCCCAATCCCTCAATCCGTTGATTCAATTCTCTTTCCCTCAAGCGCTTCGGCCAACGCTTCTTCCAGGGTCTCCAGATAGTCCTCCAGGCTCCACGCAATCTTGCGCCCATGGACGTTCAATTCAATGCCACATATAACGTCCGATGAAATCTCAAGCTGCAAATCAACAGGATCGGCCCCGTGGTTCTGCAAGACTTCCGCAATTTGCCGGGCCATTTCCTGCGGGATTTCAAAAGCGCTCCGCAGGTTGATTCTTCGTCCTGATTTCAGAATGGATTCGTTGAGAGCGCCCAGTTCCTCCTTGCCCAGATTCCGGAGACGTTCGATGAACACACGGATGATGTGATGTTCAAGATCCACATTTGCCAGGTCCCTGAGGATCCGGCGGGCAATGGCGCAAGTCTGCTTGCCAGCACGCTGGCGAAGGTCCTGAAGGAAGGCATCTTTCTCCCGCTGGATCGCCTCATACCAGTTAGTCCTGATCACCTCAACCTCGTTGCGTGCCTCGCTCACAAGTTCTTTTCGGCGAGCGTCCGCTTCTCCCTTGATCTCGGATAGCAAGGCTTCACGCCGGTTATCAAGGTCCCTGTTTTTTTTCAGATAGCGTTCCACCTCCCGCTCAGCTTCCTCCTTCTTCTTCTGGCCCTCTTCCAGGCGGAAAGCGATCCTTTTCTCTCGCTTGTCCATGGCCTTGATAATTGGACCATAAAGAAAACGCTTGAGCAAGTAGACAAGCACCAGGAAATTGATGACCTGGGCGGCCACTGTAAACCAATCAATGAGCATGGACCATCCTCCAGCCTTAGATAGTGTCCATCCAGAAACGGCATCTTTTGCCCCGATACAGCGTTCTCCGCAGGTTCCTATCCTCGAAGTAGCGCTGCTACATCTGCGGTAGAAACCTTTGTGCGGCCTTGTCTCGGGACAAAATCTACCATTTCTGGATGGACACTATAGATAAACTCCTTCCCCCAACTCCCTCCTAAGAATAGGAGTTGGGGGAAGGAAATTTGGCGTATTTACGGACGGACCTTAGATACCACGTGTTCCCAGAAGGGGTTGGCAAAGATCAGAATCATGGCCACCACAAAGCAGTAAATGGCGGTAGACTCCACCATGGCCAAACCCACAAAGAGGGTTCGTGTAATGGTATTGGCTTCATCCGGCTGTTGAGCAATGGAGCTCAACGCCTGGGCCAATGCCCGCGCCTCTCCCAGTGCGGGAGCGATCGAACCTATGGCCATGGTCAGTCCCGAGGCAATTACGGATATCGTACCAATGAGACCAATGTTATCCATCTGACAGATCTCCTTTCTTAGCTTGCTGGTTGGCTTGTCCTTCCTGGCGGTGGGCGCGAGTCGCGGCAGCGATATATACCATGGCCAGGATTGCAAAAATATACGCCTGGATCATTCCGGTTAAGAGCCCCAAGGCCTGCATGACAACGGGAAAGATAAGAGGTGCAAGGCCAAGCAGGATGGCAACGATCATAGTGCCGCTCATGACGTTTCCAAAAAGTCGAACGGCCAGTGCCAGGGTGCGCGATAACTCTCCCATGATATTGAACGGCAACATGAACACCGAAGGCTTGATATACTGCCCGAAGTAGGAGAGACCATTCTCGGCAATGCCGTATAGGGGAACCGCCACAAAGACACACCCAGCCAGTGCTGCTGTGGTTGAGAGAGAGCCCGTGGGTGGCTCATAGCCAGGAACGATGCTCAAAAGATTTGACACCGCAATGAATAGAAAGAGCGTACCCACAAAAGGCAAGTATCGGCCTGGAACCTGGCCACTGATCTCGCGGATCTCATCTCTTATACCGGTCACCAGAACTTCCATGAGGTTCTGCCATCGAGACAGCCTGGTCTCTGTCGAGAGCCTTCGGGTTACCAGCCAGGAGCCAAGGACCATGAGCGCCATCACGCACCAGGTAAAAAGGATCGTTGCATTCAGGGAAATGGGTCCCCATTGAAAGAAGACTACGGCATCAGGACTTATACGCATAGGAAACCGATTTGAGTGAGCTAAAGTGCCTAAAGTGAGCTAAAGTGCCTAAAATTAGAAATGACGAAAATCCTTAACTTCAGCCATCCTTTTACTGCGACTGGTTCTATCAGGTCCCCACAGACGCACAAGGATGATCCGGATCGCTAGAAAACCGAACAGACAAACGAGAAGTCGTTCCCAGTGACCGCCCATGACGAGATAAAACCCAAACAGAACCACCCCCAAGCGCGCAAAGAAACTCAACAGACTCAAAAAGGCCGGCCATCGCACTGTGGGGAGCCGCCGGACCGTCAACCACAGGCCACCGAAGTAAAACATCCCGAGTCCGATGCCTGCCGCAAGAGCCAGCACAAGCGATAAGAGATCACCCACACCCCTGCTCCTCTTTGTCCTCCCCAATCATGTTTCGCTCACGCGCAATCCAGAACCAAGCATTCAGGCAACCAAGCATGATGCCGATGATGAGTAGCATAAGAGTCCACGAATAGCGGCCTGGCCATTTCAGATCTATCCAGATCCCTAATGCTATGCCTACCAATGTGGGGATGGCCACCGACCATCCCACGAGGCCAAACATGCCGAGTCCGAACCAGACACCCTCGTGTTTTTGACGACGCGCCCTTATCTTGCGGGCTTCTTTGGCCCCTACCGTCTCGCTCAGTTCTTCGCATGTTCGGTAACGCTTTTTTTTCACGGGCTTGTCTATTTTTCCAACTCCATGAATCGGCGAATAAAATTCGCCTCGAGTTTGGCAAATGCGGAACGGGCCATCTTCTCCCGATCGTCAAGGACCCGAAAGCTTTTTTCAACCGTTTGTTTCAACGTTCCCAGGTCAGGCCCACGCACAGCATTTCTAGTTGATACCAGGATCTCCGGGCCGCACTTGATCAGGATTCCCTGGTCAAGCGCTAGAAATTCTTCACGGCCTTTGCCTGACTCAAAGGAAAGAAGCCCTGGAACAAGCGCAGCTACGAAGTCAATGTGGCGTGGCAAGAGGCAAAAAGAGCCATTTCCCGCCTCGGCAATCACCTTGGTCACTTCTTTGTCGATGAGAACTTCGGTTGGGAGTAGCACCTTGAGTTTCATAACTTCTTCACTTCGTCGACCTTTCCGATCATATAGAGTGACTTTTCCGGATAATCGGAGAACTCATCATTGAGGATACGTTCGCATCCTTCCAGGGCGTCCTTTGGATCCACCATTTTTCCCGCCAATCCGGTGAATTGTTCTGTTGTGAAAAAGGGTTGGGTCAAAAAGCGCTCAAGACGTCTGGCCCGGTAGACGATTCGGCGGTCCTCCTGTGAAAGCTCCTCTAAGCCAAGCATGGCAATGATGTCTTTCAGTTCCTCATAGGTTGCCAGTGTTCTACGCACCTCCTGGGCCACACGGTAGTGTCTCTCTCCTGCAATAACGGGTGTCAGCATTTTGGAGGTAGACTGGAGTAAATCAATGGCAGGGTAAATCCCTTCGCTGGCCCTTTTTCGGGATAGCACGATGGAGGCAGACAGATGAGCAAAGGTATGAACTGCCGCAGGGTCCGTGAAATCATCTGCCGGCACGTACACGGCCTGAATGGAAGTAATGGCACCGGTTGCAGTGTTGCAGATTCGCTCCTCCAGTTCCGCCAGTTCCGTTCCCAGAGTCGGCTGATACCCGAGCCGGGACGGAATCTGCCCCATGAGGCCGGAGACTTCTGCTCCGGCCTGGATAAAACGAAAGATGTTGTCAATGAGGAGCAAAACGTCACGCTTGACGTTGTCCCGGAAGTATTCGGCCATGGTCAGCGCTGCATGACCCACCCGGAATCTGGCACCCGGCGGTTCATTCATCTGGCCAAAGACCATGACAGTGTTGTCCAGCACACCCGCCTCCTTCATGTCGCGGTAGAGTTCCTCCCCTTCCCTGCAACGTTCACCGATACCGCAGAAGATGCTGGTCCCCTCATGACGACCCACCATGTTATGGATCATCTCTGTAATGATCACAGTTTTGCCAACACCAGCACCTCCGAAGAGTCCGGCTTTTCCTCCCCGCTCCAGGGGCACCAGGACGTCAATGGCCTTGATACCGGTTTCAAAAATTTCCGATGTAGTTGCCCGCTGGTTGATGGGCACCGGCTCACGATGAATGGAGCGCCATTCTGCTTCTTTTACTTCACCTTTCCTGTCAATGGTTTCTCCGAACACATTGAATACCCTGCCGAGCAAATGCGGTCCCACCGGCACCATCAGAGACTGCCCCGTGTCAATAACCAGCGAACCCCGGGCCAAGCCCCGGGTCGGTCTCAGCGCGACACCGCGAACCATTTCGGAGTTAAGATGGATTTGCACCTCAATGGCTATCTCAAGGTCTTCACCAGCTTTCAACAGGCTGTGAAGGAAAGGAAGTCTTCGCGGAAAATGAGCATCAATGACGCTACCCCGCACTGAAACCACCGTGCCCTGGCTGGATAGATCAGTGTTTTCTTGTTCGCTCATTTCTCAAACCGTAACCGTTCACGGGTTCACCGTTCATGGGTTCAGTTAAAAGAATAGAGGTCAGAGATCAGAGGTCGGAGGTCTGACTTCTGACTTCTGACTTCTGACTTCTGATCTCTGACTCTGACTTCTGATCTCTGACTTCTGATCTCTGACTTCTGAACGGTGAACCCTGAACCCATGTTACAAATTTATCACACACTGTTTGGAAATGTAAATATCATATCGCTCTTTCCCTGGGTATTCGAACGTCAACAATCAGCGGTAGATGGTCAGAAGAAACGCGCGTAAGCTCGGTGCTTGGCACCTCGACGTGGACCACCTCGACACTGACGTCCACAAAGACGTGATCAATGCGAGCCGATGGATACCGCCCGAACCAGGTGTTTTTCGGGCGGTGGTTGTCTATCTTGATCTGTGCATCGTGGAGACGGCCTCGGAGCCGGAGGCACACGGGTGCAGACGGGAGGGCGTTGAAGTCGCCACATAGAATAATCGGCTCGCGACAATCGGGATGGGATAGCCAGTCGGCGTTAAGCAGCGCGTCAGCCTGCACCCTCCGTTCATTCATCCTAAGCCCCAGATGGGTGGTGATGAACTGGATCTCAGTTCCGTGCACGTCGATGGCGGCCCAGAGCGCTCCTCGGGGTTCAAGGTGCGGCTTGTTGGGCAGCCCGGGCAACTTGTCAGCCCTGACCGGACGCATGGGAAAATGGGTCAGGATGGCGTTGCCGTAAAGACCTTTTTCCATGCGGATTGACGGATGAAAGTGAAATTCCATCTCGAGGGATCGCGCGATGAGACAGGCCTGGTCAACACCATTGGTGCGCGACCTGCCCACGTCCAGTTCCTGAAGCGCAACGATGTCAGGGGCGTGTTGGGCGATTACCCGTGCGATCCGCTCGGGTAGAATCTTGCCATCCATCCCGATACAACTGTGGACGTTGTAGGTCATGATGCGAAGCGTTTGGTCTGCGGCGGTCTTCCGATTCGGTTTCATGGAAATCCTGCCTTCGGATCGGCCAAGGGCGTGGAAGGCGGCGTGGCGAAGATCCATGGGGCGGAGGTAATCGCGGTGGCGCTCGGGAAGAGGCGTATCAGCAGGTAGCAACGCGAAAGCTTTTGTTTCCTCGGGTCCCGGCCCTGCATGGGAACCGTTCTCTATGGGAAAGCTGTAGGGTTCGGCGCCGGCTCGCCATCCGCAGATCACAAAGTCTCCGGCGTCGGGATGCTGGCACAATGCGATCAAATCGCGGGTGACCTCCTCAAGGAAGGGATGGTCAGGACCGAGGATCTTTTCTTTTTGTTCGGGTAACACAAACTCACCTTCTTCGGTCCAGGCCCGTAGTTTTACGGGCCCGTCGGTCACCAGCACAAGAGGGACCTTTGCGGAGTCCACGAGTTGCCTGGCCAGACGGTCACGTTCCGCCGGCGCAAGTTCAGGGGAAGCGTAAACCATGCCCAGAGGGCCCATTGCTGTCACGGCAAGCTTGGAGCTTTTCGGTTTTTCTTCAGCTTCACGGTGGACGGGGAAGAGCTTTTGAATCTTCTTGCCACCGAGATGGCGTGCACGTTGGTACTGGATGCCCGGGCGATCGTCGGGCCGGACATCAGTACGCTCGTCCTCCAAATGCTCAAACACGTCGGCCACGGCCTCTTCTATGGTCCGGCCGTGTTGGTTGGGATAGGGGAGTGTTTTTTCCTGCCCGTGGTCAGAGTAGACCCAGACATCGTAATCGCGACGAGCCGAGCGTTTTGCCGCGCGCCAGATTCGGGCGATAGCGTCATCGATCCCCTTAAGGGTCCAATGGGCGAATTTTGATGAGGGGCCTCGGCGATGAGCCTGCTCGTCGTAGCCGATGAAGTTGAGGTGGAGGACGGGCAACCCTCTTGCCATATCGATCTTTGTCCCAATCGTGACCAATTCACGCAGCAGAATGCAAATGGCCACGCGAGTCGGCACGAATTTGAGTTCTTTTACCAGATCGTGGCCATTGATCAGACCGCGGAGGCAGTCAACAATAGCCAGGAAGAACTCGATGACCAGGAGAACAGCCGTGCGCACGAAACTGTAAGCATTCGAGAGGATAAAAAAACTTAAAGCAAGGGGATTGGCCACCCGGAGAAGCGATCCCCAGCCGAGAGACGACGGGCAGAAGTGGGCCTCAGCCGCGCCGCCGGTGTAGATATCTGTGTAAGCGCTTCCACCTTTGAGGAGGGCCTCGCCTTTTTTCTCAAGTTTGTGCTCAACGCCGGCGGCCGAGGCAGGATCGAACATTTGCATCACCTGACCGGATTCCCGATCCATGTAGCTGAAGGCCGGGGTAGCACATTTGACGCCATAGAAGAGTTCACCTTGCACGGCCGGCGTGCTCGAAGGCATGCCAGAGTAAAGCGTGTGCAGGCAATATCGCTCGCGCCCGAGGAGGTTGCGAAGGGAAGGCATCCTGTCGTTTTCAAGGGCACGGTTCAATTGCGTATGGGAGAGGCCGTCAATCTGGATCATGACGAGACCGGGAGTCGTGGCTGTTTCCTTCGACTTTGGGAGGCGAAACAAACGGATCAACCACTCACTGCGGCTGACGCGGCGGCGCACCTTTCGTAGAAGCACTTCAAGCCGACAGATCATGGTTGCGTTTCACCTCCCGGCTTGTGAACCTTAAATGCAGCGCCAGCCGCTTCGGCTAAACCTTTTAGCACGTCCCACTCGGTTTTGATCAGACGCAGGACGGTCGTCCACACGTTGTACTCCGCATGCCGGTGAACAAATTCCCTTTTCCGGAGATACTCGTACAAAACCAGGGCCTTATCGGCCGAGCGGCCTATGGAGAATTGTTCGGCGGTATTTTTGGCGCCCTCCCTGAGTTGTTGCATTTGTTCAGGGGTAAGCGAGGCAACCCACTGCAAGGCAGATGAGAATTCCGCGATGGTCTCAGAATGCAGGAGCCTGCCGTTGCGGTGATCTACCACGACCTCGCGTACCCCGGGCGCATCAAGGGCCACCACAGGAACCCCGGCCGCCATGGCTTCTGTCAAGACCATGCCCTGTGTCTCGCTCTTTGACGCAAATGCAAACACATCCATGGCGCGATAGGCGCTCGCAAGCAGAGGATGCTCAAGAATACCTGCGACGTGCAAGCGATCGGCCATTCCTTTCCCAATGAAGAAATCCCGGATGGCTTTCTCCGAAGGCCCCCTTCCAACAACGAGGAAATGGGCTCGTTTTTCGCTTTTAAGAAATGCGGTGATGGCTTTGGCCAGGAACTCGAGGTTTTTTTCCGGGGCAAGCCTGCCCAGGTGACCGATGACAAAGGCATCTTCGGGGATCTCCATGGCCGACCGAAAGCCCGGGCCGCTGCCTCGGGCGAATCGCTGCAACTGAACGCCGGTGGGAACGACATCGATCGGGGCCTCGACCCCGCGCTCCCGCAGTACCGAAGCCACGCTTTCGCTCGGGGCAAAGACCTGGTCGCAGATATTGCCATAGCTGGTCGAGAGCTTGATAACGAAGCGCTTGAGTGCTTTTGAGTCTCCCGGAACATAGTGGGTGTATTGTTCGTACATGGTGTGGTGTGTGAAGACAAGCGGAAGCTCATGGCGACGGGCCATCCGCAGTGCCGTTCTACCGACGAGAAAAGGATGATGGGAGTGGACAATATCCGGTTTGAATGCCTCGACAGCCAAGGTGACAAATCCGGGGATCGGCAAAACGACCGAAAAATCGCTGCCATTGAAATGCTGGATGGCCGGGATGCGGACCACATCCATCTCGTCTTCCGGCATGTTTTCAAACACGGGAGCCACCACCAGCACCCGGTGGCCACGCTTCCGATACGCGGCCGTGAAGGCTTCGACCGAGCGAGATACTCCGCCGACATGGGGGGTGAACGTATTGGTCATCATGAGGATATTCATAGGGATAACTCGATGGCATGTTGATCCGGCCTGGCAATACAGGGATCAAACCCTGGAACGCGCACTTCAATGCAAGGCGGTTCAGCGTGCCATGCCCCTTTCCAGGAAATAACGATCTTATTCCTTTCGGATTCGATGGAGAGCGAGACAGTGCCAAAGGAAGTCGGCGCGGGGCCGAAGGAGAGCGTCTCCCTGCCTCTTAACCAGGATCGCGGAATCCCGGAAGCTATGATCAAGCGATCTCCTTCCTCGCGCACAAAACAATTCCTTATCATAAGGACCCACTCGGCCGCCGCCCAAACGTGTTGGCCATCACCCATGCACCCGCCACAGGTGCAGGGGTGAATCGCCTCGGGCCACTGCCCTGTTGGCGACGCCAGTTCCGCGACCGAGGTCATCAATTCAATATAGCATGGATTGCCTGCCCGAAGCAAAACCTGAGCGACATGTAACGTCAGGTAAGCATTAATCCCGGAGTGGATCATATCCTGAAAGAACCCCCCTTTAACGAAGCAATTAGAGAGGAGGAAGTCGACGGTATCGAGCAAGCGGGGATCATCCGAAGGCCAGAGCCTGAGTGGATAACCAGCCGCCAGGGACCCGATCGCTCCGGCATCAAGCCGGCGGTACGGGGAAGCCGGGATGGCGTGCCGGCCAAGGCGCTCGGACACCTTGCCGAGGCTGCGATCAATGGCGCGCGAGAATGCGTCGGCCTCACGAAGGAACTTCTTGCTCGCCTCCTTATTGCCCAAGGATTCAGCGAGATAGGCCGCGGCTTGTAAACCGGCGATCCCCCAGAAGTCATCCCAGTAGTAGTAGTCGTTGGGGCCGAGATGCTCGGCACTGAAGCCCGGGGGCAGCAAACCCGAATGAAAGGCATCATGATCGTCGGGGAGGCGTTTCTTATAAATCCAGCGAGCGCCACGATGAATGGAATGCCACCAGTCACTCTTGGCCGACCAGCCGGTAAGCTCGCAAAACCGGCGCATGATCCAGAGCGCCTCGCCATTTGAATCCCATTCACCGTCCTGGGAATGAAAATATCCCAGAGCATTCTGGCGGGCAGGGAAACGGTCCAGGGCCCGTTCAGCGCGATCGATCAAACCGGCGCAAAGTAAGGCGTGAATGATAAAGGCCGCGTCGCGGAACCAGAACCGTTTGTACGTATAGGGACCCGGGTAGACGTCGCCAGGCGAGTGCAGGACCAGGGTCCTTAAGGCCGCGTCGTAGAGAAACTGAAGACGTTCATCGGGAACGCGAAGTTCACAGTGGTTTCTCAAGCTTTCTTGCCATGCAGCAATTGGAATGTCCGTTGTGGCCTGATCGCTCTTGAGCGGGACGCTGGCGACGATTTCTCGGGGTTTGTTTGATTCAAGCTTGAAGAGCGCGGCCGCCGTGGCCATGCCCACGTCACACGCCCCCGCGCTTTCGTCGTCGAGGTCACGCAAATGGATATGAACGTCTCCGGTTCGATAATGGGAAACATGGTGGCGCTCTGCCGGAGCGCTGAATTCGACGGCGCAGCGCCCGTCGATCGTCCAGGTCGTTCGGTCGGGCGAAAGGACCACCTTGTGGATAAAGCTTACCCCTTCGGGGTTGTAGGGACGGAGCGCAACAACGGCCCAGGCTTCAGTGCCGGCGCACGCAATCAGTCTCATTCGGCAGACCGGTGTGTGGGCTTCCAGTTGAACCTCCGCATGAGTGATCAGAGAAAAGGCATCCTGATGAGTTTCGGTCTTAACGGCAAGACTATTGCCAAAATGAAGTTTCTGGAGACACGATTGCAAGCGCGAAGGAAGCAACACGCGTCCGTCTTCAGCAAGAATCCATCCATCGAGGGACCAGCCGTCGAAAAGGGGTGTGACTAAACCCCGAGGATCGACGATGGGCAGTTCCGGACAGTCAGGCAAACCGATGGCCGTCCAGTTGCGATGCGTGAGATTGATGTGGGTGATGGAGAAGGCCCGAGGAACAAAAGAGTCGTCTTTGGGGTCGAATTGGCGCTCGATCCAGTAGGGCCAAACCCAATCCAGGTTGTGCTGTATGACCCGGCTATTGATCAGGCCCCGGGCATGAAGCACCACGCCTGCGCGCAGCAACTCGATCGGCTCGGCAACCTCGGAGGGTTGGGCGAAGCGATGGAGGTGGGCCAGCAGGGCGATCGGGTCAAGGAACCCGTGGGCCCTGGCCGCACGACGAATGATGAATTTCCAAGGCAACCATTTCAGCCACACCATCGCTCACCTCAAATCTAAAGTGATCGGTTCCAGGTTCAGGGGTCGGTTAAAAGAATAGAGGTCAGAGATCAGAGGTCGGAGGTCTGGCTTCTGATTTCTGATTTCTGATCTCTGACTTCTGATTTCTGATCTCTGACTTCTGATTTCTGATCTCTGATTTCTGAACGGTGAACTCTGAACCTGTCAACGCCTCCAGACCATAGTCATCCAGCGCTCTGCGGGCCAGGCGAGTGATGTAAACAACCGCTGCGATTGTTATGATAAGGCCGATGCCATACATGGCCCATTCCGCCTGCGATCTTGAAGAGCTGCGCGAGCCAAGCGTTGCGAGGTCAGCAGCAAGAGAACCGATATAAACGTTGTTGATCGTGATTGGCCAGATTCCGAAGAAAACTCCTAAGATGAAATGCCGCAGAGAGATTTGCATGAGCCCGAAAAAGTAATTGGAGAGCTTGAAGGGAAAGAACGGCACAAGGCGCGTTAGCAGAACGATCTTCCAACCCTTGCGTGTAAACTCGTCATTAACCAGCTTCAACTTTGAGTGGGCCAGGACGAATCTTGAGGTCTTTTCGCCGAAAAAATGGCGCGCGATCATGAATGCGATCGTCGCCCCAAGAGTTGTGCCGATGACAACGTACAAGGAGCCTTTTAGAACACCGAACATAAATCCGGCGCCAAGCGTCAGCATGACCCCTGGCAAGACAAAGACCACGACTAACATGTCGATAAGAATGAACAGAAGTGGAGCCCATGCGCCAATCTCCTCAAGCCAATCAAAGAACCTCAACAGGTGGGATTGCGCGTCGAAATAGATGACCGCTCCGGCGAGGGCTCCGACGAACAAAATGCATATGGCGACGCACCTCTCTGGTGAGAATCCTTGAGCTATCGGGTTTTTCATTCCTCTGGTGCTCAACGTCTCGGAATTTCTACAACCTATTGAAATTCCTGCGACTTTAGTTGAGTGGTCGAGTGGTCGAGTGGTTAAGTTGTGAGGTCGTTGGACCACTCAACCACTTAACTACTCAACTACTCGACCAATTGTGAGCGAAGCGAACTAAGTTCATTTGAACTCTGCTAGTTTCGCAACCCCGTGATTTGTGTCCGTCTCGCAGAGTCGTATAACAACAATACAGGGTTTTGAGCTTGTAGTCAAAGGGCTCCGATTCCAAGAAAAATCAGACACAGCAATTCTAATTTTGACCATAATGAGTATCGGGCAAAGGTAGCGGAGTAGGCTCTACGAGGCGTAGGCCGCCAGGGGAGGGGAGATGTGGGTATGGCAACTTCTTCCTTACTTTGAGTCATAAAATCGCCCAGCGATTTTATGAGTTCTACTCCTGATATGTGTAAGCCCCCTTACATGCAGGGGGCTTACACTATCCGCTTGTGCCGCCAGGGCTGAAGGCAGTTTCTCAAGGGGCCTTTTGAGTGAAGAAACTTGCTGTCAGGTACAGCCTTACAACGAACACAGCAGACAAAAGGAAAAATTACTCTCCCCCAAAGTGGGGATAATAGCTACTTGACGTCAATCTTGATCCGTCTTGGCTTGGACGGCTCGCATTTCGGAAGCCTGATTTTCAGCACGCCCTTTTCATATGTCGCTGTTATATTCTTTTCTTCTACCTCACACGGGAGGCTCACGCTGCGGGAGAAGGCTCCATAGGACCGTTCAATACGATGAAACTCCTCATCTTCGTCCACTTTTTCTTGCCTCCTTTCTCCCTTGATGCTCAAGACATTGCCATACAGGGAAATATCGACATCCTTGCTATCTATCCCAGGGATTTCAGCCTTCACGATAATGTCGTCCTTGGTCTCAGAAAGATCGATCGATGGTGTTAGCCCCGTTCTCCTGGTCAAGCCAAGCCGCGGGAAACCTTCAAAGAATCTCTCAAAGAGACTGTCCATCTCTTGCCGCAATCGGCCTAACTCTCCGGTTGTCCATGGAATCATGTCTGTCATAATCATCACTCCTTTCACCTGATAACTAGGTCTACTTCCCCACATTATTCTGTTTCCTCGCTTCTGTGCCTGTGTGGGAGAAAATGCCCCCCTTTCTAAAATCCCCCTAAATCCCCCTTTAAAAAAGGGGGACTTTGTGGTGCTTTTCGCTCCGGGAGTAAATCCCGACCTTACGTAGGGGCGGGGTTTATCCCCGCACGATTGGAACGAGAGATCAAATCTGACCTCCGACCTCTGACCTCTGACCTCCGACCTCTATGCCTTCAACATGTAGTCATCACCACCAAGTCGAAGGGCTTCCGTAGCTTTTTTCATTGCCTTGCCCCCCATTTTCTTCGCACGCTTTGCTGTCAGCACTGATGCGGTGCCCTTCCAGGGCCGTGTTAATCTTGACTTTTAATTCGGTTAAATCCGCACTCTTGACAACATAGGAGTCGGCAGCAATGGACTTCAGATCATGTTTGAAAGAAGAATACGCCGAGCACAGAATCACTGGCATGTTATAGTATGTATTTCGAATATCCTGGAGGAGATCAAGTCCGTCATATTCGCCCATTCTAATGTCTAACACGATGAGGTCCGGCCTCTGTTGCTCAATCATCTCCATGAGTCCTTCGCAGTCACTGGTGGAGATGACTTCGTAGTCTTCGCTGCTGAGCTCTTCAGCATAAAGCTGGCAGAGCACGTTCTCGTCGTCTACAACAAGGATTTTTGTCATGGTATAGCCTTTCAGAAAAAGAATTTGGACACGGATTAACACGGATTTTAATATACTATGATGATCTGTGCTTATCCGTGTAAATCATATCTTCTCAATAACCTGAGCCAACAGGGGGGTTAAATTTGAAAACGTCTGACTGTCTGAACGCATTAGTGAGCCTTAAGAAAAAAGAGGCGGCTTTCTGATCCTTTCGTTAGCACATATGAATTTCAAGTCTAAGGACATGTGTTTTAACGTCATCAATACTCTTTTTTCTTTAGGCTCACTTATAAGCGAGTTTCAGACGTTTTCAAATTTAATTCCCTGTCCGCGGGCTTGATTTCAGGTAACTTCCCCGAACCTATTGAGAAGTTACTGTAAGTCTGTATCCCCAAAAAGATTTTCTTAAAACCTATACCCCTTCCTCAATTGCTCCAGATCTCATCAAAATCCATGCGCCGCGCTAAATTGGGGGAAATGTATCTTCGAGTCGACCTCCTCTTGAAGCGACGGTTTCCGCCTGAGGACATCGGCTATCTTTCCTTTTAATTCATCAAGGACAATACTTTTGATCACGTAGCCATCGGTCTGAGATAGCCGCGGGTCATCTACATAGCTATCGTAGGCGGTAAAGATAATAACAGGCAGATTAGGGTTTTGCCCCTTGATATCACGCAACACCCCAAATCCCTCAGCCCCATCCAGGTACGGGTCGAGAAGCACCAAATCCGGTTTTGAAAATCTCAAATGTCCCCTGACTGATTCGACATCGCCTGCCATTGCAACCTGGTACCCCTCAGAGATCAGTTCTTCGGAAAGGAGTTCCCGAACGCACGGCTGGTCATCGACAATCAGAATCTTGGTCATCATGCCCCCTATGTTGTGTCAGTCGTAAACGGTCCTGAAAAGCAGTTGGCCTGAAACTGCTCAAAGGTTTCAATCCCCCTGAAAACAATTTGGATCTCGCAGTCAGGGAACGCTGTACTGACTAATTCAAGTAAACCATAATCAGGCTTTGGTTGGCTGGTTACAATCACTATTTTCTCCAAGGCTTCCTCCTTTCAACCCATCATTCCACCATTGCAATATTGCAATTGCGGTGCGGCTAACTTCCTCTCTATTCATCTTCATGAGTCTTGCCCCCGTTCAGAAACTGCTGTGGCTTTTCGAGGCAGTAGCGGCGCCAGGCGCAATTGACCTGGTCACAATACCCCTGTGCTGTGCCGAAGCAAGCAGGGTTTCCATCAGCACGCTGTATGCTTCTGATCAGCTCTGTCATATCCAAAAAACTATTTTTGAAATCCAACGATTTTGTCGCCTGTTGAGGCTTTGACATGTTTTTGTCCCCTATTTCTCAGAGGCAAGTCCGAAGCCTCTTAAACGTTTTGAGTAGGTTGGTTCACGCTGTCGGGGGAATCTTGGCAAGAAGTCACTGTGTGACCTATCAGGTTTTCCACAGCGTCCAAGAGGGCCTGGAGCCCAAAAGGTTTTGGTATGACCCAGTCAAATTCATCGCCATCCAAAAGCCATGGCGTGCCCGAAATGCCTATAATTGGTGTGGAGGATCTGTGAGATTTGCGAATGTGTCGAGCCACCCCATACCCGTCAATACCAGGCATCTTGATGTCTGTTATGACTAAATCAAAGGGTGTAGTATCAAACATTTGGATGCCTTCGTGACCTCCGGCCGCGATCTCGGCATGATAACCAGACCGGGACAAAATTTGTTGAAGCACAGCAGAAACGCACTCTACGTCATCGACGATTAAGATGTTGTTCATTTTGTTCCTCCCTAGCAATGGGCTTTTGGTTGCCTGTACGTTTTCTCATCCCTTGCTATTTTCCGGAGCGTTTCTGCATCGTATGACGGTTTTTGTATGATTTGTCCATAGGGGAAGGCACTCATTTTTATGAGGGAAATCCCCAGTAGATGGGAATTTGTCCTAAGGACAGGTGGCAGAAATAACCAATAAGAAGGGTTTCTATTGACACGGCTTCCAGCGCCTGCACCAGCCTGTCAGTGGCTGATTCTTTCACCACATATCCAGTAGCCCATGCCTGGAATGCCTCTTCCGGCTTCCCCAACCACCTCGAACCTTGGGTTGCGGGATATAAGGGACTTGAGACCCTCCCTGAAAAGGGGATGGCCGTCAACAATCAGAACGGTTTTCTTTTTGGCCGCTCTTTTTGTCCTTGATAGGGATCTCTATAAGAATTTTCGTGCCCTGCATGGCGCGGGATTCGATCCTCATTTTTCCGCCAAGCAGCGCCACCCTTTCTTCCATGCTCCGAAGTCCCATACGTTTTTCATCAAGTGCTGAGGCCAATCGATTCTGAATGTCAAAACCTTTGCCATTGTCTTCGATGCGAAGAATAATGTCAGGAAAAGAGGCGACCAACCGGATGGTCACTTCGGTGGCGTCAGCATGTTTCTTAACGTTGTTGAGCCCTTCTTGAATCAGGCGGTACAGGTTAATTTTCGTATTAAAATCGAGTGTTGACTTATCTATGCCGGTGGCAAAAAAGTCAACCTTTACTTCGCTCTTGGCGGAGAACTCTTCGCAACACTGGAGAATCGTCTGACCAAGTCCGAGCTGATCCAGACTGGGCGGCCGTAAGTTATAGGCCAGATCTCTGACAGACATTATAGTTCCCCGAACCGTTTTGGAAAGTTCGGCCAGCCTTTGTCTTGTGCCAGGAGGCACTTCCGCTTGATTATCAATAAAGGTGTCAAGGCCGATTTTCAAGGCAGAAAGCTCTTGCCCCAACACGTCGTGCAACTCACGAGAAATCCTTTGCCGCTCACTTTCTTGCGCCACTAAAAGCTCGTGGCTCAGCCTGCGAATCTGATCCCCCGCCCGCTTGCGCCCTATGATCTCCTGGTGAAGTAGTTCATTAGTCCTTGTCAGTTCCGCAGTTTCCTCCTTCACCCTGAGTTCCAGTTCATCCCGAGCTTTGCGAAGTGCCTCCTCGACTCGCTTCCGTTCACTTCTTAACGCTTTTTCATCAAGAGCATTTTTGACTGCCTTTAACAATTCCTCATACTCAAACGGCTTTTTCAGGTAATCGTAGGCCCTACCCCTAAGAGCCTCTATGGCTGATTCTACGGAAGCGTACCCCGTTATGAAAATGACTAAGGTCTCTGTGTCCTGACTATTTATGTAATCCATGACCCGGTGCCCATCTATTTCCGGCATAACTATATCCAGAAGAACCAAGTCGACACGATTCTTTTCTAGGTGCTTTATAGCCTCTTTGCCACTATTATATATGTGTATTTCATAGCCCTCACTGCTTAACAAAGCCTTCAGGCTGTCACACATGCGAGGTTCATCGTCGACTATCAAAATTTTGCGCGGATCATAAGGTATAGCCGTATCAGCGGTCTTGAGCGCTAAATTCATAAGATTGGTCCACAAGAGACTGATGAAACTTTTACGAAACTTTTGCCCTTACGGTTTTTCAAAAACACCACAATTCGTCGTTGAAAATGTCCAAGGTTTCTCGGTGCCACGAAAAGGGCTTTACTAATTCCTGGGTTAAGCGGTTCAACGTTCACGGTTCCCGGTTGAAGAGCCCTAACTGGCTGTTAACAAAAGGATGACGCGTCAATAAAGAAAGTTCACCGTTCAAAGTTTATAGGTTCAAAGGTTGTCAACCCTGAACCTTGAACCCTGAACCTGGAACCGATCACTTTAGGTAATTAAGTGGCAAAGGGTGTACCAAGATACGATGCTGTCGATAAAATTGCAGCAGGTTATTCATATAATTGATATTAAGTGAATAGAAGGGTAGGCTTTGAAAAGGATAGAGCGCCTATCTGTGTCATTTTTTTTTACAATACGTAAAGGTTAAGCCCATATATCATAAAGACGGCAAGCTGTCAAAGCGAACCGCCCGCCACACGAAAATGCAATAAATTCACATAAGAATTCATGAAATAGGTGACTTCTCTTCTCAAAAAGTCCGTGTATTTGTTGATCCCCCCTCACCCTTGGCCCAGACCTGGTTTGGACGGGTTAGAGCTTGATTTATGCCTGTCGCACTAGGGCAGGCTAAACCCTCTCCCCCACGGGGGAGAGGGCAGGGTGAGCCCTAAGCCCGAAGTTATTGAGAAGTTACTGAAATACGCCAAATAGATTTTTGTTGTAAAGGATGTTTGCCGTCTTGCCGATATTACGGCAAGGAGGGGTATGGTATGAAAAAGATGACAGCAAGGCTCAGTGATGAGGCCCACGCAAAATTGAAAATCCTTTCAGCGCTCGAAGGAAAGTCCATGCTGCGGATTATCACCGAATGCATCGAGGAGCGCTTTGCGGCCCTAGGTGAGGAAGCTTCAAAACTGTTGAAGAAGGAAGTGTCTCGTAGGTCGAGACGCTGATCGTCAAGAACGCGGTTATGTCGATGTGTTTGATGTTGCTGACATGTTAGGGTAGGCTGAAATCTTGAGGGATGCACAGGTTGCTTACGCAATTCAACGTTTCCCGATTAATAGGGCTTACTTATCACCCATTCATCCAGGTCCGTTGGAATGGTGACATCTTCAAGCGTGTCCCATTCATCCCATGCAGTAGATTGCTTGTATACATCGCTAGCAGCCAACTCAGGAGAGGCATAAGAACCGAGTTCCACAGCGTCCATACATAAAAGCCAGCTACCCGGCTTATTGGGATCCCGGCGAATGGAAAACGTGCCGACTTTTGTCTCGTAGTACCACATTGGTATCCAACTCGCCTGATGAAAACGGATGTGCTATGTGTCTGACAAGCGGCTCTAAACCTGGGTTGAGCGGTTCAACGTTCACGGTTCCCGGTTGAAGAACCCCTGGCCCAGACCCTGGCCCAGACCGGGATTATGAGCTTAGTAGATTAATTTAAGCACGTCGCGCCAGGGCGGGCCTGAACCTGGAACCGATCACTTTAGGCTAAAGTCTCATCTTTTCGAAGTATTTTTCTTCCAACCCGATTCCACTTTCCATGAGGCGGTCGTAATCCATCTTCAACCTGGCACTTGCAATGTTCCTATTTGCAGCCGCAACTTCAATGGATTCAGAAGCATAGCCTCTCAGGTACGTCTTTGATACCTTGTACATCTTACCGTCGACATCGAACGTGAAATTGCCTCCGAGGAGATAAGCGTATATTTCCTCAACATCGCCCGCCTCTACAAGCACCTTTTGAACGATGTCTTCCTTTGCCAATTCCACGTCCGCCTTGACCGTCTTCCCTGCCTTTGCCCAACTGATGATATCCTCGAGCCTGATCGGCATCTCTTTTTCCAAATCTGTCATGACACCCCCTGGTTTTTCAATGGTTATTTCTTCTCGCAATGAATCCGCAACAAGATCTGGGGATACGGGCACCTCACCTCCTTCTTACTTCTCACTTTGACATGATCCGCCTGAAGATATCCTCACACTTTTTGGCCATCTTTTCCGCTTCTTGAGATACAATCCGTGCCTCCCGGAGCCGACGGCACAAACCACAATTCTCAAAGCCATATTGGCATGGAACGGCATAGAATCGGTTAGAACCATCGAATAAGAACTGCAGCAGAAATAGCAAGTAGCAAGACGGCGAATGCCTTCGCAAGAATGCTAAGCCAGCGACCAAACTGTTCGACAAGCTCTTCGTCCCAACGTTGCCATTGGTCGACGTCGTTGCTTGTTTCCTCGTGCCACTGGGTCCTCCCCAGGTCTTCCGCGTTTTCGTAATACAGATCCATGTTGGTTTCTCCTTATTAATGGAAGAAAACTTTACGTTGCCCTATATAGCTCCTCAAGCTAACGAACCAACTCGTGAGCCGATATGCTTGAACGGTTTAGGGCTTGGCCAAAAATAACTTGGCAGAACTGGCGCTCAGATTTGGGTTAGAATTGGCCGATCTGATTGAGCAAAACCACAGGAATAGCCAGCTATTTCGAGGATTTTGCGAATGAAAATCAGCCAAAGATGGCCTGAAGCTGAGATGCCAAAATGGCAAGTTATTTCTGACCAAGGCCTTAGGTGCTTATCTAAAGTGGTCAGTTTCCCTTCTATTTACTTCGCGCAGGTTCATGTGAAGAACTTGTTCCGTTCCGGTGCTATGCTGCCGGCATTCTCTCCTGTAAATACAAGGCGAAACGGTCGGTCCTTAAGGAGGTAAAGACTATTTTGAAACGTATCCTGGCCAAAAGGATAAATGTGCTTCAGACCACTGGTATTGACGAAAATCCTTGCGACGCCGTCACAATTTTCCTCCATGGCATTGAGGAGCTCGCATGCCGAGGTGCCATCGAAATCCCCCATTAGTTTTAGGTCCAGGTTGTCGCTGTTTCGGTGAATGGAGATTCTGAAATTTGATGCCATGAGGATACCTCCTTTCGTCTAACTTCCGATCTCTCAAGGCAATTGTCTACCCTCCTCCAGAGTTCGGTCATCTTGCACGGCTTCAACACATAGTCATCAGCGCCAACTCGAAGGGCTTCGGTAATCAGAGCCGCGTCATGACTACCGGTCAATATCATGACGCCACGATCGCGGTTTAGCTCTTTGGCTTTCTTCACGACGGCGATACCGTCTATCTCTGGCATGTTCAGGTCGGTGATTACCAGATCGAAGTCCTTCATACACAGTGCGTCAATGGCGGCCTCACCGCCTGAAGCTGTGGTGACGTGGTAGCCCCGATGCTCCAGGACGGAGGCAATTACTGTCAGGATCTTGGGATCGTCATCTACAAATAGTATTTTGTTTTTTTTCATCTACACCTCTATTTCATTGGCACGGTACCCTGTCAGCCGTGGCACGGTGCATTACAAGGCCATTAGCCATAGGCCATACTAGATTCGGGGAAGTGCGTCTTTACCTCGAGCTCTTGAGGCGCTGGTTTGCGGCTGAGGATATCGGCTATCTTCCCTTTTAGTTCACCAAGATCAATACTCTTGATCACGTACCCATCGGCCTGAGACAAGCGCGGGTCCTCCCAGTAGCTGTCGTAAGCGGTAAAGATAATGACCGGCAGATCGGGATTTTGCCCCTTGATATCACGCAAAATCCTAAATCCCTCAGCCCCATCCAGGTAAAGGTCGAGAAGCACCAAATCCGGTTCTGAAAATCTCATGTGTCCGCTGATTGATTCGGCATCGCCTGCCGTTGCAACCCGGTACCCATCAGAGATCAGTTCTTCGGAAAGGAGTTCCCGAACGCACGCCTGGTCATCGACAATCAGAATCTTCGCCATCATGCCCTCCGTGTTGTGTCAGTCTTAAACGGTCCTGGCAGGCGTTCACAGGTTCAGAGTTCAGAAGTCAGAGATCAGAAGTCAGACCTCCGACCTCTGATCTCTGACCTCTATTCTTTTAACTGAACCCTGAACCATTGAACCCGTGAACGGTTACTTGGTTTTTAACCTCGATTTTGTGGCCATATGTCTTCTTTATCCCTCTTCATGAGTCTTGTTCCCCTTCATGCGGGAAATGCTGTGGTTTTCCAGACAGTAGGCACGCCAGGCACAGTCAAGCTGGTCACAATACTCCTGTGCTGTGCCGAAGCAATCAGGGTTTCCCTCGGCACGCTGAATGCTCCTGATCAGCTCTATCACATCCAAGAAATTCTCTTTTAAAACCAAGTCTTTTCCCCCGTCTCTTCATGCTTCTGCATGTTGTTGGTTGCCTATGCTCCCCAGGGAAATCCGAACTCTCCTCGCCTTTCTTTGGATGGCGCGTTCTCGCCCATGCTGGTTTCATCCCAGCCGTAGGAGTTTCTTATTTGTATATGTATTTCCATAAGATTTGTCCATAGAGGAAGGCGCTCATTTTTATGAGGGAAACCCCTAGTTGGTGGGAGTTTGTCCCAAGGAAAAGTGGGAAAAATAACCAATGAGGAGGATTTCTGTAGGCAGGTCTAACCCTTCCAGAGGTCCACATCGATCAGGCCGAGCCTGACCGCATATCGAACCAGTTCCATGGTGCTGTGAAGGTCAAGTTTGTTCATAATGTTGGCCCGGTGGTTCTCAACGGTCTTGCGGCTGATGAAAAGCTTTTCAGCGATCTTTTTGGAGGAAAACCCTTCGGCCAGCAGACGCATGACCTGTTGCTCGCGAGAAGTCAGGGTCTCATATCTTGCATCCGTGATCTTTGCCTCCTTTTCAGGGAATTCCATGAGCTTGTTCACCACCTTATGGGAAAGCGAAGTGTCCAGGAAATACTCGCCCTTTGACACGGCTTCCAGCCCCTGCACGAGTCTGTCAGTGGCTGATTCCTTCACCACATATCCAGTAGCCCCTGCCTGAAATGCCTCGGTGATATAATCGATTTTGGAGTGCATGCTGACAATCATGACACGTGTCTCTGGCAAAAGGCCTCGTATGTTGCGGGTAACGTCAATGCCGCTTTTATCCGGCAGGGATAGGTCCATCACCACCAGGTCCGGCTTGAGTCGCTTGCTCATCCGGAGCCCTTCACGTCCATTTCCGGCTTCCCCAACCACCTCGAACCTTGGGTTGCGGGATATAAGGGACTTGAGACCCTCCCTGAAAAGGGGATGGTCGTCAACAATCAGAACGGTTTTCTTATTGGCCACTCTTTTTGCCCTTGATAGGGATCTCTATAAGAATTTTTGTGCCCTGCATGACGCGGGATTCGATACTCATTTTTCCGCCAAGCAGCGCCACCCTTTCTTCCATGCTCCGAAGTCCCATACGTTTTTCATCGACTGCTGAAACCAGCCGATTCTGAATGTCAAAACCTTTGCCATTGTCTTCGATGCGAAGAATAATGTCAGGGAAAGAGGCGACCAACCGGATGGTCACTTCGGTGGCGTCAGCATGTTTCTTAACGTTGTTGAACCCTTCTTGAATCAGGCGGTACAGGGTAATCTCAGTATCAGAATCGAATTTTAGATCGTCCAGACCTGCGGCAAAGAAGTCAACCTTGACTCCTGTCCTGGCAGAGAACTCTTCGCAATACCGGAGGATAGTCTTGGCAAACCCGAACTGATCCAGGCTGGTGGGACGTAAGCCATAGGCCAGATCCCTGACAGATATTATAGTTCCCTGAACCGTTTTGGAGAGTTCGGCTACCCTTTGCCTCTTGCCAGGAGGGACTTCCGCTTGATCATCAAAAAGGGTGTCAAGGCCGATTTTTAAGGCGGAAAGGTCTTGCCCCACCAGGTCGTGCAGGTCACGAGAAAGCCTTTGCCGCTCGTTTTCTTGTGCCTTCATTAGTTGTTGGGAAAGAGTATGAACATGCTCTTGAGCCCGCTTCCGTTCGGTGATGTCTCTTATGTTGCCTTGAAAGACAATTTTTTGGCCGTAGCAGTCTTTTAATGCAGTAACGCCTACCTCAACAGGTATCTTCTCTTGTTTTTTTGTAAGAAGGTAGGTTTCAAAGACAGAGACTTCTTCTCCTTGTAACATCTTCTGGATTCTTTCTTTTGTCGCGGGTTTGACACTTTCTGGGTATAGATCTTCCAGCTTCATAGAGAGAATCTCTTCTTTCGAGTACCCGCTGAATTGAATCAGCTTTTTGTTCACATCTAAAAATCTTCTATCTTCAGAGAAAATGTTTATTGCATCTACAGAATTGTCAAATGAGGCTCTGTATCTTTCTTCAGATTCGCGCAGTGTCTCCTTAAGTTTCCGTTCGCGAACCACCTTCTCAATGATACTGGGAAGCAGGTCAAAGAAATTCGGAGACTTCACCAAATAATCCCAGGCCCCCAGTTTCATGGCCTGGACAGCAATACTCTCATCCCCCTGGCCGGTGATCATGATGACCGGGATAATATCGCTGCCCTCTCGCTTTAAAGCTGCTAAAAACTCGATACCGTTCATGACGGGCATGAGGTAATCGAGGATGATGACATCCGGGCTAATCTCATGGAGCCTTTCAAGGCAGGACTTGGCATCCTCAAAGTAATCGACCGAGGCAAGCGGGAATTCCTTACTAATGGCCCGTTTCATGAGCCGAAAGTGCGCCTCTTCATCATCAATAATCACAACCTTTAATGGTTTCATCTCCTAAATCCTTTGGGATGCATTACGCGTCCCGCAAAATGCTCACGTTTCCAGGGAAGGCGGTTTGTTGAGGAGCATCCAGTAAAAATCGATTTGCATAATCTTTTCCTCAAACTCCTTGAATCCCACCGGCTTGGTCAGATAGCTATTCGCATAGTGGCTATAGGATTGGCAAATGTCTTCTTCTCGTTCCGAGGTCGTGAGCATGATTACAGGGATCTTCTTCACAATGGGATGTTCCTTAATCTGCGTCAATACTTCTATCCCGTCAATGCCGGGGAGTTTGATGTCGAGCAGGATCAGGCCCGGGAGGGGATACTTTGCCTTATCAGCGTATTTGCCACGGTTGAAAACATATTCGAGCGCGTCTTCTCCGTCAGTCAGAACATCAATCCGGTTTGCATTGCCTGCCTTTCGAATCGCTCGTTCGGTCAGTTCAGCATGTGCTTCATCATCTTCTACAAGCAAAATGTTGGAAGGTTCATAATCCATGTTCAAGCCTCCTTGTCTTTAAGTGTGAAGTAAAATGTGCTTCCTTTCCCGGGCTCTGATATAAGCCAGATTTTTCCTCCATGGTGTTCGATGATTCGCTTCACAATTGTCAGGCCGACTCCGGTGCCCTCTCCAATCTGTTTTTTTGCGGACGGGAGCCGCTGGAAGACCTGGAAAATCTTATCAAAATCCCTTTCGTCAATGCCAATACCGTTGTCACGGACAAAAAATGCCTTTTGGCCATCCTGTTCTTCAACTCCTACATCAATGCGGGGGGAGGGATTCTCTTTTCCAATATATTTAATCGCGTTTGTCAATAGGTTATCCACTACCCGGCCTAACCGCCTTCTTTCACCGTAGATGACCGGGAGATCTCCCTGGATCTCAACTACAATACCTTGCGCCTTGATTTGAGGTTGAAGCGCTTTCAGGACATCTTCTACGAGCCTGGCAAAAGGGAACTCTCTCTTTTTTCGGGTTACGCGCTCGATGCGGGAAAGATCGAGCAGGTCATTGATCAAAAGCTCCATTTTTCGGGCGGCATCGCTTATGTACCTGAGGTATTTCTCTCCGTCTTTTAGGAGGACGTCCCCAAAATCTTCTTTCAAGGCGCCAACGAAACCTTCAATGGTGACGATGGGGCTCTTGAGATCATGGGAGACCCTATAAACAAAGGAGTCAAGCTCTTCGCTCTTGGCAGTGAGCTCGGCAAGCATGGCCTTCAGTTTCTTTTCGTTTTTTCGTAACCTTTCCTCCGCCTCCCTGCGCCTGGTGATGTCCCGCGCAGCGGCAAAGACCCCGGCTACACCTCCTTTCGCGTCACAGTAAACCGAGGCGTTATAAAGTATAGGGGTGACTTTTCCGTCACGATGTCTAATCTCCAATGGATAATCACGGACATGTCCATGCCTCAGTACATCCAGGTAGCCCTGGCGTGCTTTCCGGGGTTCAGTGAAATACACTGAGAAACGCGTCCCTATGAGCTTGTCCCTGGGATATCCGGTGACCAACTCCGTTGCATGATTCACGTCTGTAATCTTGCCCTCAGAGGAAATCATCACTAAGGGATCCAGACTGACTTCGATTAGTTCCCTTGTGTATCGGTGTAATTCTTCGAGCGTCTCTTCCGTCTTCTTGCGCCTAAGGGCTTCTTTCTCTAACTCCTTGACCCTTTGTTCCAATTCTTCATAGGTTGGCTTTTTCTGCATTCCAACGCCCTCCCGTTGGCCTTAACAACAAATGACGTTACTTCTCAGTACAGACCTCGTTAAGTGGTTGAGTAGTTGATTAGTTAAGTGGTTATCATTAGTTGAATTTATATGGTTTGCATAAAACCTGGGTTGAGCGGTTCAACGTTCACGGTTCCCGGTTGAAGAGCCCCTGGCCCAGACCGGGACTACATGGGCACCAAAATCATCTTGGGATGTCGCGCCCCTGGCCCAGACCGGGATGAGAGGGATGACACATCTGTCCAAGGCTGTCGCGCCAGGGCGGGCAGGGCAGGCCTAACTGGCTGTTAGCAAAGTTCAGGTTTCAGTGTTCAGGTTTCAGTGTTCAGGTTTCAGTGTTCAGGGTTTTGACACCTGACACCTGACACCTGATGGGTGAAAGAGGCTAATCTGAGCATTCTGTTATAAAGTTAAGGATATCAGTAGACTATAACCTTTGAACCTTGAACCCTGAACCTTGAACCGATCACTTTAGGTATAACTCTTTGAAAATTGGACTTATATCTTTAGGATTCCTTTTTGTCAACTCCCGCGTCACCCTTTGCCGGAAAGGGCCTTGACGCTAAAATATCAAGCCAAACAGTTTCTTGAAAAGCCACCCAAGGGCTACAGTTGCTGGCAGCGTCAAAACCCAGGAAAGTAGAATATCAACAGCAATACCCCAGCGTACACTCGAGAATCGACGAGCTACTCCGGCCCCCACAATAGATGAAGTAATTACGTGCGTTGTAGAAACCGGAATGCCAAAAATAGAAGCCAACTGTAACCCACAAGCTGCGGAGGTTTCCGCTGCAAAACCTTGTTCAGGTGCCAACGGGGCAAGCTTCATACCTAAAGTCTTAATAATTCGCCACCCTCCATATGCCACCCCAAGCCCGGCAGTTAATCCGATGCTCAGAATAACCCAAAGAGGTACGCCTGGATCTTTCCATCCGAAATGAAGTGCCAGCGCCATGACCAAAATACCCATTGGTTTTTGAGCATCGTTTCGGCCATGGCTAAAAGCCATAAAAGCGGCAGAAAAGCGCTGAAGATTTTTGAAGATCAAGGTCATTTTTCGTGCAGGACCGGAACTGCAGCAAAAATAGATCATATGCATTAACACTGCTCCACCTGCAAAACCTAACAATGGTGAGGCAACAATCGCAATCAAGGCTTTTGTCAATCCCGCCCAAAGAACGACCTTAATACCTGCCATCGCTAGCGCTGCACCAACAATAGCTCCAATCAATCCGTGCGTTTCGCTGACTGGAATGCCTAGATAATAGGTGAATAAACTCCAAACCATTGTCCCCATGAGGGCTGCGATAACGGTAGAAAGAGAAATCAAATCTAATGCTACGATACTCTTACCGATGGTTAGAGCAACTGCGGTACCGGTCAAGGCACCGAGAATTTCCAGAACGCCAGCCATCAGGACTGCAGTCATGGGGGAGAGGGCGCGGGACCCAACGGATGTGGCAATGGCATTGGCAGCGTCAGTAAAGCCGCCGACAAAGGCATATATGTAAGAGAGGAGAACGGCAAGTAAAAATACAATGAATCCTAACTCCATAGCCGCTAGATATACTTTATCCTTAATCTCGCAAAAAGTTTACCAATATTGTCACATTTGTCCAATGTGTCCTCAAGGGTTTGAAAGATTTCTTTCCACTTAAGTATGGAGAGGAAGTCATCCCTATTAACGAAGGAGGAGCGGTTAGCCATCAGATTTTCCAACACTTTTCTATGTACTCTATCTCCTCGGCTTTCGAGATCACCAAGCGTCTTACCACAGGAAGCAAACTCTTCTGAGGCCATTTTGCGTTCTTTAAGCATCGATATCCCTTCGTGAATCTGAGCAGCAGCTTGTTTTATCAATTCCGAAAAATCCCCGAGTGCCTCGTTGCCTTTAGAAATCTTGTAGATATTGAGACGGTTCGCAGCCTCTTCTACGTTGTCGACCACATCATCTAAAGACTCTGTTAAATCTGCAATATCCTCTTTGTCTAATGGTAGAATAAAGGTTTTTTCGATATCATGCGTAATTCTGTGGACTAATTCGTCCGCTTGTCGTTCCAGTGTTTGCAATGCGAGAGCCCCGTTTTTTAACTGCCCCCAGTCACGCGTGATGTTGTGAAATAGCTGGGTCGCTTCTTTAACGATTGAAGATTGTTTAAGCAATTCGTCAAATATCTTCAATTTGTGTGGGAAAAACATATTAGTCGCTTAGTTCTAAAATTCGTAACTTCTCAAAAAGTTCGACCTGTGCGGTTAGGGTGATTCTTGAGCCCTTCCGAATGATCTAATTCTGATCGGCGGCTTCCCGTAGGGGCGAGTTTACCTCGCCCGAATTGATTTGGCGGGCGGCGTAAAGCCGCCCCTACGACGTCTCCCTCATAACCATCAACTCATTGACAAAACACGGTGAATGCTAACCGCACAGGTGGAAAAAGTTCGGGGGAGTGAAGTGAGCTAAATGGACAACGCTATCGACTCCAATAAACCCTTATGCTCTTTTCATCGTCACCGTACTGAATGGATAAATTACCCTGACAGGCCCGTGATAAGACTTTTCCAATGCGCCCAGCTATGTGAACCCCGGTTGTCGTCACAAGAGTGTGGTTCTCTTCATCAACAATTGAAATGATCCTTTCCATTGGATGTTCCCCCTTCTCTAACTCCTCCTCACGGCGGATAAGATTCAAAAGCTCTTCACGGTGTCTCTCGAAAAACCCCCCTCTAATCTCAACATACCCTGCCGGGCAGTTATCAGCAATCCGCTGACAGGCGGGACAGACGACTTTATTAGCCTCCTTTGTTGGCTTGTTCCAGGACCAACGTCCGTCTTGAAACAAAGAGCCGCATTCGCTACATACAGTGGGCTCCGGCCACTTGCCCCGCTCTCTGTACGTATCGTGCCGTTTTTCCTGGATCATTCTGTCCCTTCTACTGTATTGGCTTTTATCCATACGTGTTCCTCCGTTTTTTGCAATCCCCTTATTTTTCTACCCTTTAGCGTAAGCGTTCACAGGTTCAGAGTTCACCGTTCAGAAGTCAGAGATCAGAAGTCAGAGATCAGAAGTCAGAAATCAGAAGCCAGACCTCCGACCTTTGATCTCTGACCTCTATTCTTTTAACTGAACCCTGAACCTCTGAACCCTGAACCCGTGAACGGCTACCATTTTTCTACAGTGCTTCCGGATCTGTCTCCTGCATCACGGTAGCCCACACCTCAGCAAAGCACTCCTCATAATCGGGATTGAGCCGTACCAGACACTGCCGGAGGGCTTCCAGTTCGAGGCGTAACCCATCTATCCCTGCCCGCTGGTCACGCCTGAGAGCTTCCACCTCCTCTCCAGCCAGAGCGATTTCCTGCTGAAGCGCCTTGAGTTGTTTTTCGACTTCTCCTTCTCTCATACTCTCCTCCCGGGTTGTGTTCCAGTCGCTCTCAATTTTTCCACCTGTGCGGTTAAGAAACTATACAAAACTAATCACGAAAACACGAAAGTACGTAATGTTCTCAAGGCGAACGCCGCAAAACACGAAATAAAACCTGAGAACCCGCCTGCCAACGCCTGGATGGCGGGCAGGTCGGGTTAGTGTCCACAATTTGCTCGACAACCGATACGGACAGAAAGGGCGGGACAAACAGCCCGCCCTTTGAAATCTCGCCTTTCGGTAGGCCAGGTCCAAGCTAGTTATAGCTACTTGACATCAATCTTGATCCGTCTTGGTTTGGTCGGCTCGCATTTTGGAAGCCTGATCTTCAGCACGCCCTTTTCATACGTTGCGGTTATCTTTGTTTCTTCTACCTCACACGGGAGACTCACGCTACGGGAAAAGGCTCCATAGGACCGTTCAATGCGGTGAAAGTCCTCATCTTCGTCTACTTTTTCTTGCCTCTTTTCTCCCTTGATGCTCAAAACATTGCCATACAGGGAAATATCGACGTCCTTGCTATCTATCCCGGGGATTTCAGCCTTCACGATAATGTCGTCCTTGGTCTCAGAAAGATCGATCGATGGTGTTAGCCCCGTTCTCCTGGTCAAGCCAAGGCGCGGGAAACCTTCAAAGAATCTCTCAAAGAGATTGTCCATCTCTTGCCTCATCCGACTTAACTCTCCGGTTGTCCATGGAATCATGTCTGCCATAGTCATCACTCCTTTCACCTGATAACTAGGTTCTGAACGAAAACCCTTAATTGCGAGCTGTCATTGCGAGGAGTGAGGAACGAACGACGTGGCAATCTCTTTATTTCCAGGAGATTGCTTCGGTCGTGCCTCCCTCGCAATGACAGGAAAAATGTAATTTAGGGGGTTTTCGTTCAAGCACTAACTAGGTTTACTTCATCACATTATTCTGTTTTCTCGCTTCTGTGCCTATGTGGGAGAAAATCCCCCCCCCTTTTTTTTTCTAAAATCCCCCTAAATCCCCCTTTAAAAAAGGGGGACTTTGTGGTGCTTTTCGGTCGGGAGTAAATCCCGACCCTACGTAGGAACGGGGTTTATCCCCGCCCGATTGGAACGAGAGATCAAATCTGACAAAGCAGAGATCAGAGATCAGATCAGACCTCTGACCTCTGACCTCTATTCTTTTAACTGAACCATTGAACCCATGAACGGTTACTGTTTTCCCTACGTATACACCTATTATACTTTGAGCCTGTAGGGATTGATGGTCAAGACCGGCATAGCGGCATTCTTGATTGCATGATCGGCAACACTGCCCATCAAAGTGCGGTCCAGGCCCTTTCTGCCGTGGGTACCCATGACGATCATGTCAATGCCCTGTTCATCGGCAAATTTCACAATTTCCTCTGCGGGGTCCCCGATCACCACTTTGGTCTCATGGTTGGGAAAACCGCTCAACTGTTTGTCGCAAAACGCCTTCATCTGGTTTTCTCCTGCGCTGGCGATTTCGGTCGAGGTATTCATCAACCGATCGCGCGGAATGGCAAGCATTGTCAGGTAAGATATATCCCTTGCCACGAATAGGATATGAAGTTTTGCATCAAATTTTTGAGCCATTTCGAGCGCAAAGGGGAAAACCTTTTCGGAACATTCTGAAAAGTCAATCGGGAAAAGTATCTGCTTAAATGCTTTCATGATGACCTCCTTGTTTTGCTTTTTTGTCTAATTGCCTTTGAGCATTTCAATGATGTGCCCTTTATCTGTACCTCTCCATTTGACCGTGACCTGATCACCCACCACAAAATCTGTCAAGCCTGCACACTGTCCACCCCTTTTCAAAATAGCCTCGGACGAGAGTGGCCCGGCTACCGTAAACATCCTTTTTCCCATGGGGACCTCGATGACCACCGTGTTGTAAGCCGACTCAATAGCCGTTATTTCACCCTTCATTTGGTAGATCTTCTCACCTGCTGTGCCTTGCGTACCAAACAGACAGATGGTCAAAACGACGGTTAAGAAGATCACTGTGAAACAGCTCGCCTTTTTCATCGTATACCTCCTGACGTATCACATTTTTTCGACCTGTGCGGTTACTTGAAACCACAATATGTGCCCCACACCTGCCCGCCACCCGCCTGCCAACGCCTGAGACAGCATTGAGCTTATATGCTGGCATCTCTGGCAATGGCGGGCAGGTTGCCTTGTGTGTGGGCAGCCGACTTCGCCATAGTAGCGTCAGCTACGACGGCTGAATTGTAACCTCGGTGCGACCCAGGCGTTGGCAGGCGGGGAGGGGGCACGCTACCGGGTGCGGATGTCCGAGGCATACTCAACAGGCAAAAGGGCTCAAATGGCCGACATCCTAACCGCACAGGTGGCATTTTTTTACATGTTCGGATTTCAATCGTTGAAAGTGGTTACACAAGATCATGCCCATTTGGACAAAGAGTTATTTGACCTTATAAGGATTAACAGTCATCACAGGAACGGGGGATTTCTTCACCACATTCTCGGCCACGCTCCCAAAGATCGTGTGCTCCAATCCCTTGCGGCCGTGTGTTCCCATGATTACCAGGTCTATATCTTCGGTATCAATAGTCTTCAGAATTTCCGTGGCCGGGTCCCCGGAAACGATCCTTCTTTGAAAGTTGGGACAGCTTTCCAACTGTTCGTCGCAAACCCTGTCCAGGGCCTTTTCAGCTCCTTCCAGGGCTTCGTTTTGAAACGTATTCATGGAAGCATGGGGAATATACACTTTGCCCCACCTGTGAAGGTCTTGTACAACATGAAGCAGATAAATCATGCTGTTGCATTTCTCAGAAACCGACAAAACATAGGGGAGAATCTTTGACGAGTTTTCTGTCAAATCACAAGGGAAAAGAATCTTCTTTATTTCCGCCATCGCTTGCACCTCCTTTTTTTGTTTGGTTCTTTATGTGTTTCGGTTTGCCAGGGCATGATCCCCCTCCTCATAGCCGCCTCCAGTCCTGATCTTTCCCACCTCCCTTCCCGAATTGTCTGTACGTGCATCTATTACCCTAATCAAGAGAAAAAAACAATTCATATTTTGGGAAGGGGTTACCCACAGAGAAATCAACATGTGTTTTCTAACGAAACTCCGCCTCAAACTGATGAGGATAGCACTTTCTCAGCACCTGTGCGACAGTTGCCTTAAAGCCGTCAATATTATTGCCGCGCTTCTCCCAAAAACCTGCCGCCCTTTGGACCGCGGGGTGCTTTGCATGCTCCGTAAGGAAAGTGTGGACCACTACTGGTAGAGGAGACTTCCGGTTCTGGAGTTCCTCCAATATTGCCAGTCCGCTCACATAAGGCATGTCCAGGTCTAAGATCAGGAGCTCCGGAGGCTCATCAGCATGAGTCATCCTCACCACCTCGCGGCCATCCTTGGCGGTCCGGACGCGGTAGCCCTCTGCCATGAACTCGCGACGCAAAAACTCCCGAACGTGGGGGTTGCGGTCTGCGATCAATATAGTGAATTGTTCGGTCACGGCATTTACCTTCTCAGTCGTTTGGAGTGAGAAAGAGCAATGGGTGTGCCAAGACAAATGATGACCGGTAATCGGAACAAGTAGTTGAAAACAGGTAATATTATTCAAAAGAGGACGGAACTTTGCCCGTGGCCCATCAAAGATGTCTGTCAGTATTCTTTACAGATTGTAAAAGTGAAAACCCGTTTTGTAACCGTTCACGGGTTCACGGTTCAGAGGTTCAGGGTTCAGGGTTCAGAGGTTCAGGGTTCACGGGTTCAGAGGTTCAGGGTTCACGGGTTCAGGGTTGACCGAACAAAGGAAAGGTAACCCTGAGCCGACTTCGCCATGCCGACTTCGCCATAGTAGCGCAGCTACGACGGCTGAAAGTAGCCGTAGGCTACGACGGCTGAAACGGTGAACTCTGAACCTGTGAACGCCTACCCCGTTTTTTTGGTCTTGCCCTTCATGAAAATAATCTCCCGTTCGCAAACCGGAGGCCGGTACTGGCATTTCTGGTGCAGGCATTTTTCCCGGCAGACATCCACGCATATGCCGCAATACACGCAGGCAAAGGGGTTGCATTCCCATGTGGCCGTCTTTTTGTCCACCGTGATGCATTGTGAAGGGCACTTGACAGCGCAAATCCTGCAAAACGTGCATTTTTCGATTTCGTTATACAGCTCGCCCCGCGCGCCTTCAAAGGGCGCTCTTACCTCATGGGGATAGCGCCTCGTGGCCCTTTTGGTGACGAAGTTTCTGATTATGTTCGGGGTCATTTTGAACACAGTCCATACCCCCTTACCTTTCCGTGCAGGCAATGCACGGGTCAATGGACAGGACGATCACTGGCACGTCGGACAGCCACATGCCGGGCAGCATGGCGAGAATCGCCGGGACGTTGGCAAACGTCGGTGTCCTGATCCGCAGCCTGTCCAGGTTCTTCTTGCCGTTTGCCTTGATATAATAAAAGCATTCGCCCCTGGGCTGTTCCACCCGGGAAACGGACTCACCATCGGGCCTGCACTTGACCTTTGCGCTTAACTCACCCTCGGGTATCTTGGAGACGGCCTGTCTGATGATGTCAATACTCTGCAGGGTTTCGCGAAAGCGGACCTTGCAACGGGCATAGCAATCACCGTCCTTTTCCACCACCGGCTCAAAGTCCAGCTCGTTGTAGGCAGCGTACCCGAGCATGCGCATGTCCTGGGCAACATCGCTGGCCCGCAGCGTCGGACCGGCAAGACCCAACTCAAATGCCTGGCTACGTGTTAAGACGCCCTTACACACGGTCCGCTTCTTGACGGTGTAGTCATCCATCAAGGTGGTTTCCAATCGCCTGATTTCCTTTTCTACCTCCGCAAGCTCAGAGAGGATCCAGCGCATCTGCTCCTGGTTCAAATCCGTTCTGACGCCGCCGATGACGTTGACCGCGACGATAATCCTGTTCCCTGTGGTGGCCTCGTTGATGTCCAGGACTTTTTCACGGATTCTCCAGATCTGCATGAACAGGCTTTCAAAGCCAAAGCTGTCGGCAAACAGGCCAAGCCACAAGAGATGGCTGTGCATCCGGTGCAATTCGGCCCAGATGACGCGCAGGAACCTTGCCCTGGGCGGCACTTCAACGCCCATGATCTCCTCGATGCCCTGAGCGTAGCACATGGCGTGCATCATCGAGCAGATGCCGCAAACTCGCTCCACCACCTGGATCATCTGGTGGAAATCCCGGATGTCTGCGAGTTTCTCAAGCCCCCTGTGGACAAACCCGAAGGCTGGAACAGCCTCCGTGATGATCCCGTCCACCACGCTCAGTTTCAAATGAATCGGTTCGGGCAACACCGGGTGTTGTGGTCCGAACGGTATTATCTGGGGCATAGCAGGTTCTCCTCGCTCCCTACTGCTTACTGCTTACTCCCTACTCCCCACCCCGTTTTCTCCACCGTGTACTTGCAAAAGGGCGTGACCTTTACTTCCTCGTCCAGGTACAGGGTGCGCTCGTAATCGATAGCCAGCCCTTTGAAGCGGACGGCAAACAGGTCCTGTATCTCGTTTTCGACCAGGAAGGCGGCGAAATAAACCGGGGAAACGCTCGGCACCGGGGTATCCCGGAGCACTGTCAGTCGCAAATGTTTCAGTTCGAGATCCTTATCGAAATGGTACAGGATGTCTATCATGGTCTGATCCAGCTCTGCGCAAGACATGGTGACAAACCTGTAACCTTCGACTTTGATTTTCGCGGTCTCCCCCACCACAGTATCAATGCTGACGGAAATCATTTCACCTTTCATGGTCATTATCCCTCACATCTTTTCATGGAATTTTTGCAAACCTATGACCACACCATCGATGATGGCCTCGGGCTTTGCCGGGCAGCCGGGGACGTAAACGTCCACCGGAATGACCTTGTCCACGCCGCCAACCACATTGTATGCCTCCCGAAAAATACCACCCGACAGGCCGCAGGAGCCGATGGCCACGACCACCTTGGGGTGCGGCATCTGATCGTACAGATTGACCAGCACCTTTTTGTTCCTATGATTGACCGTGCCGGTAACGAGCAGGATATCGGCGTGCATGGGGTTGCCCACATTGACGATGCCGAACCGCTCAATGTCATAGACCGGCGTCAGGCAGGCCAAGACCTCGATGTCGCAGCCGTTGCAACTGCCGCAATCGTAGTGCAGCAGCCACGGCGACTTGATCCGAGACTCTGTTATCATTCTTTTGAACATGTCGAGTAACCGTTCATGGGTTCACGGTTCAGAGGTTCAGGGTTCAGGGTTCAGGGTTAAAAGAAACCGTGAACGGATACCCTTTACCGTACGTACAACCAGACAAGATTCACCACGGACAGGGTCAGTCCCATGGCCCATACGTAACCGAGCATCCATCGCCAGTTCATGCGGGCCGAAACGTTATCGATCACGATTTCCAGAAAATACGTTGTCGCTACAATTATGATCATGCCTATCCAGCTCGTGGCCCAAAACAGGGAGCAAAGGCCAAGGATCAGCACGACCTCAAACCAGTGGCCAATCTCGGTGAGAGCCAGGAAAGGCCCGGAGTAGTCAGTGAGCAACCCTTTGACGAGCTCCTGGTGGCCGTGATGCGAGGTGGACAAATCAAAAGGCGATTTTCGAAGCTTGATGGTGAGGGCGTAACCGAGAACCACGAACAGAAACGGGAGCTTCAGAAGAAGCGGCTCATCCCAGGCGTAGACCTGTCCGATCTTGAAACTGCCTGTCTCAAGATAGATGCCTACGGTGACGAGGACAAGCAACGGCTCGTAAGAGAGAATCTGTAAAAGCTCGCGTTGGGCACCGACCTGGCTGTAAGGCGAGGTCGAAGAAAGTGCTCCGATGACCAAGAAGACCGCGCCTACGGCCTGAATGAATAAGATGAGTAAGAGGTCGGATTGCAGGAAAAAAAGAACCACCGAGATGGCGGTTGCCGCCAGATAGCAGTATGCGCAAAACGCCTGCCAGACGTTGACGACCGTCTTTTCCTTGCCCAGGAGCTTGACCACATCATAAAACGGTTGCACAACGGGCGGGCCCACGCGCGCCTGAAAGCGGGCGGTGAGAATCCTGTCCAGGCCGTTTACAAGACCCCCGGCTAAGGGGGCGGCGACAAGGCCGGCGAGGATGAGAGCGCAGGTGTTGATCATAACGCTCCTCCCACCAGGAGGGTTAGCAGCACTGCCGCGCCGAGGTTGATCCAGGTAGTCAGCCTTTCCTCACCAAATATAGACGAGAGATAGTAGTTTCTGGCTTCAGCTTTCACGAGCCGGTTCATAGGCCCCCTGAAGACGCCAGGTTCGGCTGTCTGCAAGCCACTCAAGTAGGGTGCAATGATGCGTGCGCGCGCCGCCCTTCTCACCGCCCAGATGGAGATGACGAACCCGAGAGCCGCGACCAGACAGAGCGGCAAAACCGGGAACACCCCAAAGGAATTCTCCAGAATCCCGACATGCACCGTGTAAGGCGGAACGTAGTTTCCATTCAAGGCAGGGATGATCATCCGCGAGTAGAGCCACGGCGCGGCAATGCTCAGGACTCCCCCGCCCGCGCAGAGCGAGGCCAGGGCAGCCCAGGTCAGCAACGGTTGTCTTTCCGGCCTGAACCTCCCCGCGAACGGGTCGCTCATCAGGGTACCGGCCCACCGGGCCCAGTACATGACTGTCAGCGCACTGCCTAAGGCGATCATGATGATCACATAAAGGTTCCTGGCGGCCGCCTCCATGGCCATCCATTTGCCCAAGAGCACGCCAAAGGGTGGCATGATCATCATAATGACGCCCATGACGGTGGTCAGGGCCGTCAGGGGCATCTGGGCGTACAGGCCGCGCATATCCTCGATATCGCGGCTTTCAATATGTTGCTCTATGGTTCCCACACAGAGAAAGAGAAGCGCCTTGATCACGGCGTGGAAGATGACAAGCAAAATCGCGGCAGTGATGGCTTCAGGGATGTTCAGTCCCGCGCAGGCAAAGATTAGACCTAAGTTGCTGATGGTGGAATAGGCCAGAACCTTCTTGCCGTTGCTCTGCCCGACTGCCAGCGCGGCTGCGGCCAGAAAGGTAAACCCGCCAAACAGGGCTACGCACTGGCTCAAAAAGGTTCCGTTCATAGCCGGGGCGAGCCGAAGAACCAGATATACGCCGACCTTGACCATGGTGCTCGAGTGCAGAAGGGCCGAGACAGGCGTCGGAGCGACCATAGCACCCAACAGCCAGCCCTGGAAAGGAAACTGGGCGGCCTTGGTGAAGGCCGCAAAGCAAAGGAGCGCGAGCGCCAGAAGACAGAGTCCGGCCGCCGGACTGGTGTGAACAATTCGCTGCATGTCCAGAGCGCCCATTTCTTTGTAGATCAAGACCAGAGCCACGATGAAGGCCGCACCCCCAAGGCTGTTCATCCACAAAGCCCGCACCGCGTTTTTTATGGCGGTCTCGGTCCCGTCGTGAGCGATGAGTAAGAACGAGCAGAGGGTGGTTACCTCGAAGAAAAAATAGAAAAACACCATGTCGTTGGAGAGAACCAGGCCGTTCATGGCGCCCAAAAAGAGTATCATAACGAAGAAAAACCGGTGCTGCCGGGACTTTTTCAGATCCAGGTGCTCCTCGTAGTTTTTCATGTACGGGATGGCCTGAACGCAGATGATAGAGCCCACGATGGAAATGATCAGGACCATAATGAGTGTGAGATTGTCGCAATAAATGGTCAGGAAAGCAGCGTCATCTCTGATCAGGAAAAACTCGAGATAGGCCATGAGTACGATCTGGAAAAGGGCCAGGATTTTTATCACAAGGCTGTGGTGCTTGAACCCGAAATACAAGATAAGAAACAGCAGGAAGAAATCCGCGGCCAGGATGATGTCATGGACACCCACGCCAAAAAGGGCTTTCGGCGAAAAGGCGAAAGGGACACGGGGGATAAGCAACAATGCGCTTGCGGCCATAAGGGAGCCTGTGGCCAGAACGATAAAAGACCGAACCGCACCGGATCGTATCAAATAAGAGCATATAGCCGCCAGAAAAGGTAAAACAATGAGGACGAAAACAAGCTCTTCCACTATTACAATATTCCACTCGTTCGTGACCAAAGACAAAGCCTTTCACGGATTATCCTGAATGGCCACAAATATCAAGGCGAGTCTCCTTTAACCGAAGTTTCTATCCTAAGGCGATATTTTTCGATTTTGGACAGGAGGGTGGGCCTGGAAACTCCTAATAGTTCGGCCGCACGGGTGCGGTTGCCGGAAGTGAGTTCCAGGGCTTCACTGATTAGCACTGCGGCAAAGTGATCCATCAGGGAGTTAAACGTATCCTTTGCAGTGCCGGAGGTGAGTGTTTCGCGAACCCATTGACGGATCGCCTCATTCGCGTTGCTCTCTGCCCCCGCTGAGACACGCTCGCGGCCCATGGCCTGGGCCATATCCTCCAGACTGATGGGGCCGCCTCGGTTGAAAATCAATGCCTTTTGGATTGTATTGGACAATTCGCGGACATTACCCGGCCAATGATGACCTCTAAGAAAGGTCGTGGCCTTCTTAGTTATTCCCGGATTGTCAGCGCTCATCTCTTTTGAGAAGCGGGCAAGGAAGTAATCGGCAAGAAGAGGGATATCGTCGAATCGATCGCGCAGCGGAGGAAGCCGGAGGGTGACCACCTTGAGGCGATAATAGAGATCCTCTCGGAACCGGCCCTCAGTTAAGGCCGCTTCCAGGTCCCGGTTGGTTGCCGCAATCATTCTTACGTCCACCGGGATGGGCTCGCGGCCGCCGAGGCGTTCTATACTCTTTTCCTGGAGCAGGCGCAGGATCTTGGCCTGGATACTGGAAGGCATGTCGCCGATTTCATCAAGGAACACCGTTCCGTTGTGGGCTTGCTGGATCTTTCCCACACGGCGGCTCACCGCACCGGTGAAGGCCCCTTTTTCATATCCGAACAGCTCACTTTCCAGCAGGGTCTCGGGAATGGCCACGCAGTTGATCACAAGAAAAGGTTGGTCTGGCCGGAGACTGTGCTGATATATTGCACGAGCCACCAGCTCCTTGCCGGTGCCAGACTCGCCACGGATAAGTACTGTAGCGTCAGTAGGAGCTACCCGGCCAATGGCCTTGTAGACTTCCTGCATGGCCTTACTTCGACCAATAATTGCTTCGGTAGAGCCCGCTTCCGGGACTGCGTCTATCTCCACCCTTGCGCGCATGAATCGACCCGCTTCGAGGGCCTGGTCAATCAAGGCCAGGATGTCTGGGATGTCGAACGGCTTGAGCACATACTCGAAGGCACCTAACTTGGTAGCCTCGATGGCAGTCTCAGTAGTGCCGAAGGCCGTCATCACTATCACGGGAAGCCTGGGCTCTATTTCGCGTATTTCCCGAAAGGTCTCAAGTCCACTCATTCCGGGCAAACGCACATCCATGACGACCATGTCGGGCGCGCACTCACGAATCATAGCAATGGCCGTCTCGCCTTTAGGTGCGGTGCGTATGGTGTGGCCTTCTTCGGTCAAGAGTTTGTCGAAGCTTTGCCGCAACTGGGCATCGTCATCAACGATCAGGATCTCACCCAACTCTGTTCCTCCTTGCATGGAAGGGTAATGGTGAAGGTTGCTCCCTTGCCTCTATGAGATCTGAGATTCAGCCAGCCGCCGTGGTCTTCGACGATTCGTGCGGCGATGCTCAGGCCGAGCCCCGTGCCTTCCTCTTTGGTGCTAAAAAATGGCTCAAACAACGTGTCCTGGATAGTTTCAGGGACCCCCGGGCCGTTGTCTTTCACCTGGATGACCACTACGTTGCCCAGTGGTTCGATAATGCCCTCTTGTTCGGATATTACAATCCGGCCACCTCCTCCCATGGCTTCGCACGCGTTAACCAGCAGGTTGACCAGGACTTCTTTCAACTGCTCCGGATCTGCCGCGATCTCGGGAAGCCGGCGTTGACGTTCAAGCTTGACGTCAGCACCGTACGATTCGAGGCGGTGCCGGAGAAGCTGGAGTGCCATGTCCACCACATCTGAAGGACTCACTTTCTGCATCTTTAGCTTGGGCGGCCGGGAAAACTCGAGGAAATTCTGAACGATGTTATCAATATGGCGGATCTCTTCCGAAATCACATCGAAGTCGTCTTTCTGGGTTTCAGACAGCTCCATCGTTCGTCCCATAGAAAAGAGTCGCATCTTCACGGATGTCAAAGGATTCCTTATGCTGTGAGCCATCCCTGCCGCCAGCCTACCCACAAGGGCCAGCTTCTCAGACTGCAACAGATGCTCCTGGCTTCGTTCTAGCTGGATTCTGGTTTGGCCCATGTCTTCCATCAGGCTGTGAACACGGCGGCTTACGGCCTTGACTTCATCCCCGGATGCGACCGTACTTCCGGCTTCATCTCCGTCCAACGCCAGCCTGCGAAGCGGATTCAGGATTTGCCTCATCAGAACAAAGGCCAATAGCACGCCGAGAAGAATAGCCGTCCATATGGTTGTGCCCGCAATGAGCCTGAGCTGCCTGGCCCGGGTGTCGCTCTTGGTCCGGGCGAGGTCAATCCTTCTATTATAAACATTCTTGTACTCCTCACACAGGTCGAGGATTTTGAAAAAGTGACTGCGCACCTTCCAATGGAGCCTGGCACCGGATTCCCGCTCTCCAGCCTTGTACAAAGCGATCACTTCATCTTTGTCTCTTATGTACTCAGCATAGCCGGACGCGATTTGATCTATGGTTTCGCTGTCAGTCGGCGTGCGAGCAAGTTTCCTGACCTCGCTGAGCCGTTCCTTGAATGCCCCACGGTACTCTCCCAATTTCTTGAGCCAGTCCGGGTTGCCGTCGAGAAAGTAATAGGAGACAAACCCCTTCTGGTTCACCAGAGCGTTCTCCAAGCATTCGGCAGCCTGAAGTGCAGCCAGGTCCTTATCGATGATCCCCTTCAAAAGGGAGTCTGTCTGATAGGTGTGCCACATCATGACGGACCCGCCAGCCGACGTGATGACAACCAGGGCGGCCAGGATCAAGAACAGACGGGCGCGTAGACTAATTCGGTTCGACATTCTCAAAATATCAAAAAAAGTTCACTTTCATCATCACTCCATTACTCCAATTGGGGCCAAGCCCCTGAGTCCGGCCATACTATGACACAATCGCCCTTCATGCAAGGTCGAGTTTTCCTTTGTTGACTCTTTGCTGGTTTTGTTGCATTAAGATCTTTCGTAACCGTTCACGGGTTCAGTTAAAAGAATAGAGGTCAGTTGAAAAAATAGAGATCAGAGATCAGAGGTCGGAGGTCTGGCTTCTGGCTTTTGATCTCTGACCTCTGACCTCTGACCTCTGACTTCTGACTTCTGATCTCTTATGGGCGAAGCAGGGTAGAGCCGTATGTTCTGGGTACTGTGCACAAGCATTGCTTTTATCGTTACAGGTATAGGCGCTGTTCTATTATACGAAGAGAAGCGGGTTCGCAGTCTCCGGCAGCAGGTCGCCGGGAAGACTGAGGAACTGAAGAAGTCTGAAGAAAAGTACCGTAGTTTGATCGAAAGCACAGAAGACTTTATCTTTACGGTTGATAAATCCGGCCGTTTTCAATCCTTGAACAATTTTACCGCTAATTTTTTCGGGGGGACCCCTTCGCAGTTTCTTGGCAAGCCGCTGTCTGTCCTTTTCTCGGAAGAGGTTGCATCTCAGCAGCTCAAGCTTATCCGCATGGTCTTTCGGTTTGGGAAAAGCGTGCGGGATGAGTTCATGGTAAAGACGGGTGAGCATTACACATGGCTGAGCGCCAACCTTATGCCCTTAAAAGACGAGCAGGAAAGGGTCGTATCTGTTCTATGTATTGCCAGGGACATTACTGAAAACAAAAAACTCGAAAGCCAGCTCATCAATACCGAAAAGCTGGCTTCAATGGGGACCCTGGCTGCCGGCGTGGCCCATGAACTGAACAATCCCTTAGGTGTTATGCTTGGCTTTACGGATCTTTTGTTGGAGAAGTTTGATAAAGAGAGCCAGAACTACCAGGACTTGAAAACCATTGAGCGCCACAGCCTTCATTGCAAGCAAGTGGTGGAAAATCTCCTGAGTTTTGCCCGACAGGGTGAGGGGGAGTCTGAATCTTGTGACATCAATGAGGCTATTAATGAGATTATTGGTGTTGTAGAGCATTCTCTGGAGATGAACAATGTTGAACTCCGGATGGAACTGGCTTCCGGCCTTCCCAGGGTAAAGGGGGATTTGCGCCAGATGCAACAGGTCTTCTTGAACCTGATCAACAATGCGGCCGCAGCTATGAAGGGTGAAGGCATGTTGGAAATCAAGACAGCTCCGGATGCAGGGCCAGGGAAGGTGCGCGTCACGGTCCGAGACAACGGACACGGCATCAAGGAAGAACATGTGGAGAATATCTTCGACCCCTTCTTCACGACCAAGAGCGAAGGGGAGGGGACAGGATTGGGGCTGTTCGTGAGTCACGGGATTGTAACGAAATACGAAGGAACTATTACGTGTGAAAGCAGCACCGAAGATGGGCACCGGAGACCCCGAGGAACGACGTTTACAGTCTTGCTGAGAGCCAAGAAGGGGATGGGTCATGAAGGGTAGGATTTTGATTGTTGATGACGAAAAGGATATGCTGGCCCTTCTCAGGAGGATCATCACCGGAAAGACCGAACATGACGTGATGACAGAATCTGACCCGTTGAGGGCGATCGAAATGATCCACAGAGAACCCTTTAACCTGATCATCACCGACCTGAAGATGCCCAAGATGGATGGGATTGCCTTGCTTGAGGAGATCAAAAGGATTCAACCTTCTTCGGACGTTATTATCATGACTGCCTATGCAACGATTGAAACCGCGGTAGAAGCCACACGAAAGGGGGCCTTTGACTATATTGCAAAACCCTTCCGAAAAGAACGCATCCTGTTGACCCTTCGCAGGGCCTTAGACTGGCAGGCACTGGCCCGCGAGAACGTTGCCTTGCGCCAGTCCCTTGAACAGCAGAAGGCGTTTCCTTCCATTGTCGGGTCCAGCCTGGCCATGATGTCGATTCTAAGCAGGATAAAGCAGGTGGCCAAATCGATGGCAACGATCTTGATTCAAGGGGAGAGTGGCACCGGAAAAGAAGTTGTGGCCAAGGCGATCCATGCCTACAGCGACCGGCGTGACAAGCCTCTTGTAACCATCGACTGCACAGCCATCCCTGAACAGATTATTGAAAGCGAGCTTTTTGGACATAAGAAGGGCGCATTCACCGGCGCCTGGAATGATAAGAAGGGCCTGGTGGAGGAGGCCAACAAGGGGACCCTGTTCCTGGATGAGGTTGGAGAGCTGAACACGGTCATGCAGGCGAAGCTTTTGCGCCTTCTCCAGGAGGGAGAGTACAAGCCGGTGGGCGGCTTGAATACCAGGGATGCTGACATTCGGTTTGTGGCTGCCACTAACCATGATCTCAGGCAGCGTATAGGTGAGAAGAAATTCCGAGAGGACCTCTTCTATCGGCTGAATGTGATTTGTTTTCGCCTGCCTGCACTCCGTGAGCGTCGGGAGGATATACCGCTTCTGGTGCATCACTTTGTTGAAAAATACAGCAAACTCAACAATAGAGACATACGTGATATCGAGCCCAAGGCCATGTCCATGCTCATGGCTCGGGAGTGGCCGGGAAATGTCAGACAGTTAGAAAATGTGATTGAGCGTGGAGTGATCCTGTGTCAGTCTGATCGAATCAGGCTTGAAGATCTCATGCCTGAAAGGACTGACTCGAGGCCGCTGCCGTATTTCAACGAGGCCATTTACGGGCTTCCTTTCAGGGAGGCCAAAGAGGCCGTGATCAAGGCATTTCATAGAGAATACATTCAGGGCGTTCTTCAGCAAAACAGAGGCAACATTTCCCGGGCCGCAGACCAGGCAGGGGTTCAGCGGCAATACCTGCATAGAATAATGAAACACGAGAAGATCGATGCAGAGGAATTCAAGAAGCATGTAACCTAAAAGTTGCTCCCATCAAGCTCAAGTAATTTCAAGCGCTTTCCCCGTCCCCGCCTCCTGATATCCACTTCAACTGTAACCTATTAGTTGACAGGCCTGCTATCCCCTTAAAAATATGCTGAGGCCAGCAATGCTCGCTTTGTTGTAATATCAATATGTTATGAACAATCAGCCATGCCCGGCTGGTCTCTGGTACGTATCTTGCCCTTGACGGACGCAACGCTCCCGTAACCGTTCACGGGTTCAGAGGTTCAGGGGGCAGTTAAAAAAATAGAATTCTGATCTCTGACTTCTGATCTCTGACTTCTGATCTCTGACTTCTGATCTCTGACTTCTGATCTCTGACTTCTGATCTCTGACTTCTGATCTCTGACTTCTGAACGGTGAACCGTGAACCCTGAACCTCTGAACCTGTGAACGCCTACACTGAAAGGACCGGCATGAAGCGGCTTGCTGTTGAAGAGATCATCATACCGATTAAAGAAGATGTTGGGCTCAAACCCTCTGTTGGTCCTGAAGACAGGATCACAGAGGCCCTCGAGGTGATGCTGAAGAATGACCTGAAGCGGATTGCCGTAAGCAGTGGAAAGGAGGTTCTGGGCATGATCACGCTTGAGGATGCCCTGAAGCAAGTCGGATTGGAAGGGGATCTGAAGTCAAAAGAGAGTCGAAGCGTTATTATTCACGGCCGGAGGATTGTGGTGGAATAGGAAATCAGGGGCTTGGCCCCAGTTGGTCGAGTAGTCGAGTGTGTTGAGTGGTCGAGTCGTTAACCACTTGACCATTTTCCCACTCGACCACTCGACTAATTGCGAAGCATAGAAAGGGGGTGTGAATAGACGTAACGAGGAGGGGAGATATTTTTTCCACAGGATATTGAGCCTGTACACAAACGTATACAGAAAAGGAGAGATTTGCCATGAATTTCTTTAGACAGTGGTATGAGTTTATGATGATGGGGACAAAAGCCTTTGCCAGGTGGGAAATTGACAACTCGAAGACCATACTTGGCGACCGCAAGAGGCTAATCGCACTCGGCTTGTTGATTGTTCCCATTATAATCGTGGGTGTCGCTTTTGCTGAGCCGATTAGCGGGGTCCTGCCGGACTTGCTGGGTGGCAAGAAGGCGTATAGCCCGGCGTTTTACAATACCTTTATCTTTATCGTATCCATCGCCATAGGCATGGGCGCCGGGCTCATCACAGGCTGCATCGGCGCAGGCGGGGGGTTCGTGATCGCTCCTGCCCTGATGAGCGCAGGCATCAAGGGTATTCTAGCGGTTGGAACGGACCTTTTTCACATTTTTGCCAAGGCGATCATGGGGAGCGTGATCCACAGGAAGTTAGGAAACGTCTCTGTGCCTCTGGCCGCGGTCTTCTTGATCGGCGCCATTATAGGGGCGACACTCGGCGGGGTGATCAACCGGTTTTTTTATGAGATCAATCCGGTGCTCAGTGATGCCTTTATTACGACGGTCTACTCTGGCATGTTGGGTTTTCTGGGGATCTACGCCATGACGGACTTCCTCAAGGCAAGAAAGGCCGCGGCAGGTGGAGCCGTTGATACAGGGGCCCATGGTGGAAAAGAAGAAGGGGCGGAGATGGGAAATCTCCCGAAAAAGCTTCAGGCCATGAAGATTCCTCCCATGGTCAAATTCGATTATGACTTTACGCCCGGTGGTCGCGGCATTTCGTGGATCTTTCTGGTCTTGGCCGGTTGCCTCGTGGGGATGGCAGCAGGCATCATGGGGGTTGGCGGCGGTTTTCTGACCTTCCCTATCTTTGTTTATGTCCTGGGGGTTTCGTCCATGACCACAGTGGGAACGGACATCTTCCAGATCGTCTTCACGGCAGGATATGCCGCAATCAGCCAGTACGCCATCTACGGCTTTATTTTCTATACCCTGGCAATGGGTATGCTCCTGGGGTCCTTGCTGGGCATCCAGGTCGGGGCCATGACCACAAAGGTCGTGAAGGGGATCACGATCCGTGGATTCTATGCCATGGCTGTGTTGGCCGGTTTTGTCAATCGTGCCTTTGCCCTGCCAGGCAAGTTGGGCGCCTTGGGTTACATTCCGATATCAAAACAGGCGGGTGATATTCTAGACACCATTGGCGTCTGGGCCTTCTTCATTGTAATCGCCGGGTTTGGGGTCTGGGTAATCGGGACGTTCCTCTTTAATATCAAAACACTTAAGGGGGAGGTGACAGCATGATTGAGCATAAGAAAGAATTTTATGGCGGCGTTGGCATGATGGCGGCTTTTATCGTGGTCCTGATTATCGTATTTTCACCTGTCTTCAAGGGCCAGAACGGTTTGGAATACCTGGACAGCCTGTATAACTCCATATCCAAGGGCTCGGCCTACTACATTCCAAAGGTCAAGGAAGCGACCGACGAGTTTGTCGGGAACTCCGTAACTGTGACCTTGAAGATGGCGGATGAGACACAGGCCAGGCAGACTGCTCCCCTCTTTGAGAAGGGCGGCGCCTCGGTAACCACATCGTCGGCAGAGTTGAAGGTCACCGGCGACCTGGGCAAGATTCTGGCAAACTGCCTTGCTGATGCAGATAGTATGTATCATAACAAAGGGGAAGAGGTTAAGGGCAAATACGGCTATGATGAGAGGCGGGTCCTTTATAACTGGTGGAAGGCATCCAAGACCATGGATAAGGACCTGAAGAAGCAGAAGAAGTTCAAGGAGGCCAAGATCATTGCCATGGTGGTGAAAAAGGCTGTGGAGTCGTCTTATAACTACTATAAGATCGAGCCCCAAAAAATCGGTGACAAGATTGGCATTGTGATCTTCTCTTTGATCTTTTATGTGGTTTACACCCTGTGGTACGGCTTTGCCATCATGTTCATGTTTGAAGGATGGGGTATGAAGCTGAGTCATTAACTAAGATCGCGAAGCGATTTTATGTGAGTCAATACCTTGCGATACGGCAGGGCCGCTAATGTCTTGCCGTATCGTAAATCCCAACCCATCCCCAACCCTATTCATTTCACTTCTTTTTCACTTCCATGTTTTCCCCATTTAAGTTGACGGTAACCATTCACGGGGGCGTTCACCGAACGGTCATTGCGAGCGAAGCGAAGCAATCTCTGAAAGGCTAGTAGGAAGACTTTCCGTAAGTTCTCAGAAAGTCCGGGTAATAGCTACTGGATTCCCGCCTTCGCGGGAATGACGATTGGGTGCAAGTGCCTGTCATTCCCGCGAAAGCGGGAATCCAGTGAATAGTCGCAAAAAATGATTTGCCCCAACTTATTGAGAAGTTACGACTTTCCTAATCCCAAACCCTGGAGATTGCTTCGTCGTCCCGATCCATTCGGGACTCCTCGCAATGACAAAAGACGGTTGCTCTGTGAACGGTTGCCTTTGACGTTTGTCATTCCTCATTCGATTCACGCCCATCTTTTACAATCTGTAAAAAATCCTGACAGACATCTATCCTGGGCCACAGCCAAAGGCCCATCCACTTTTGAATAATCCTCTTTATTTCCTTCTAGTTGGTCCAATTCCCCGTCATCATGTGTCTTGGCATACCCATTGCTCTTTTTACTGCAGGACGCTGACCGGCATGAAAAGGCTTTCTGTTAAAGCGATCATCATACCGATCCAGGAAGAGGTTGGGCTGAAACCCTCTGTTGGTCCTGAAGACAGGATCATGGAGGCCCTCGAGGTCATGCTCAAGAATGACCTGAAGCGGGTTGCCGTAACCCGGGGAAAGGAGGTTTTGGGCATGATCACGCTTGAGGATGCCCTGAAGCAAGTCGGATTGGAAGGGAATCTGAACTCAAAAGGGAGGCGAGGCGTTGTTATGCAGCGTCGGAGGATCATAGTGGAGTAGAAGGGGCTGCGCCCTAGTTGGTTGAGTAGTCGAGTCGTTGAGTAGTCGAGTCGTCAACCACTTGACCATTTTCCCACTCGACCACTCGACTAATTGCGAAGCATGGAAAGGGGGTGTGAACAGATGTAACGGGGGGGGGGTAGAGGTTGCTGCTACACGATACTGGGTCTATACACAAAAACTATACAGAAAAGGAGAGATTTGCCATGAGTTTTTTTAAACAGTGGGGCGAATTTATGATGATGGGGGCAAGATCCTTTGCCAAATGGGAAATCGAGAACTCAAACACCATACTTCGGGACCGCAAGCGGCTGATTGCACTCGGGTTGTTGATCGTTCCCATTATAATCCTGGGTGTCGCTTTTGCTGATGAGATTGCCGGGGCCATGCCGCAATTCCTGGGCGGCAAGAAGGCGTACAGCCCGGCGTTTTACGGTACCGGTATCTTTATCATATCCATTCTTATCGGTGCGATGGCGGGCCTGATCACAGGCTGCATCGGCGCGGGTGGCGGGTTCGTTATTACTCCTGCCCTGATGAGCGCAGGCATCAAAGGCATCCTGGTCGTCGGAACGGACCTGTTTCACATCTTTGCCAAGGCGATCATGGGGAGCGTGATCCACCGGAAGTTAGGAAACGTGTCCGTGCCCCTGGCCGTGACCTTCTTGATCGGCTCCATCACAGGAGCGACAGTGGGCGGGTACATTAATCGCTTGATCTATGAGATCAATCCTGTGATGAGTGATGCATTTATTACGGTTGTCTACTCGATCATGTTGGGGTTTTTGGGAATCTACGCGGGGACCGACTTTCTCAGGGCTAGGAAGGCGGCAGGAGCAGCAGCAGAACCAGAAGCAGGTGGCCATGGTGGAAAAGAAGAAGGGGTTGAGATGGGTAATCTGCCCAAAAAGCTTCAGTCCATGAAGCTTCCTCCGATGGTCAAGTTCGATTTTGACTTTACCCCTGGTGGACGCGGGATTTCATGGGTGTTTTTGGTCCTCGCCGGTTTCTTTGTCGGGTTTCTGGCTGCGATTATGGGGGTTGGCGGCGGTTTTGTGACCTTTCCCATATTCGTCTATGTCCTGGGGGTTTCCTCCATGACCACGGTGGGAACTGACATCTTCCAGATCATCTTCACGGCAAGCTATGCCGCGATAGGCCAGTACGCCATCTACGGGTTTATCTTCTACACCCTGGCCACGGGCATGCTCTTAGGATCCTTGCTCGGTATCCAGGTCGGCGCAATGGTCACAAAGGTGGTGAAGGGTGTCACGATCCGTGGCTTTTACGCCATGGCCATTATAGCCGGTTTTGTCAACCGGTTCTTTGCCCTGCCGGCCAAGTTGCAGGACATGGAGGTCATTACCATATCAAAAACGGTGTGCTACGTCCTGGAGCAGATCGGAATCTATGCCTTTTTCATTATTATCGGCGGGTTTGCGATTTGGGTGACTGCCACGTTCTTCAGGAATCTTAGGGTCCTTAAGGGAGAGGAGGCGAAATCATGATTGAGGGAAAAAAAGAGTTTTATGGCGGCCTTGGCATGATGGTGACGTTTACCGTGGTGCTGTTCATCATGTTCGCGCCTATTTTCAAGGGCAAAAACGGTCTGGAATACTTAGACGAGTTGTATAACACCATATCAAAGAACTCGGCCTATTATATTCCAGAGGTCAAGAAAGGGGTCGAAGACAAGTTCAAGGGGAACTCTGTGGATGTGACCTTAAAAATGGCGGACGAGAAGCAGGCCGGGCAGACCGCTCCACTTTTTAAGAGCGGCGGTGCCTCCGTAAGCACGTCAGGTGCAGAGTTGAAGGTTAGCGGTGACCTGGCCAAGATCCTGGAAAACTGTCTTGCCGATGCAGAGGACATGTATAGAAACAATGGGCAAGCGGTCTCCGGCAAGTACGGCTACGACGAAAAGCGGGTCCTTTTTAACTGGTGGAACGCACTGAAGGCGATGGATAAGAACTTAAAGACGCAGAAGAAGTTTAAAGAGGCCAAGATGGTTACTACGGTCAGGAAAAAGGCCGTGGAGACGTCCTATAACTACTACAAGATCGAACCTCAAAAAATCGATGACCGTATTGGCATGGTCACCTTCTCCTTGATTTTTTACGTGGTTTACACCGTCTGGTACGGCTTTGCCATTTTGTTCATGTTTGAAGGATGGGGCATGAAGCTGGAACACTAACGGAATACCTTGCGATATGTGGCAGGGTCATTCAGTGGCCCTGCTGTATCGCAAAGCTTCGCTCGAAATGACAGAGGCAAAGGGGTCGAAATGACAGAAAAAGGAGTAGGGGGTACACTATTACGAAAGATTGGGACTTTGCGTGGCACTCTGCGTCTTTGAGAGAGGACGCAGAGCGTCCGGTGGAATGGGTTCCAACGCAGAGCGTTGGAACCAGGAGTCCACAAGCTTTGAGCCTGTGCGGTTAGCATTTACAGTGTTTTGTCAATGAGTTAATGGTTATGAAGGAGACGTCGTAGGGGCGGCTTTATGCCGCCCACCAAATCGATTCGGGCGGGGTAAACCCCTGGCCCAGACCGGGTTTTTCACCTCTGGGTATTGTCCAATCTCTGTCGCGCCAGGGCGGGCCGCCCCTACGGGAACCCCGGTCATTCTGAAAGGCTTAGGAATCACCTAACCGCACAGGTTGCAACTTTCCTACGTTCAGGTGCTCTGTTTACCTAACTTCTCTTTGAGCTCTATGTTCTCCCTTTTTACCCGTGCAAGTTCCAGGACCCTGTTTATGGTAAAGAGGATACCGTCCTTCCTGAAAGGTTTGGTGATGAAGTCAGCAACCCCCTTTTTCATGGCCTCATCGGCTGTTTCAAGGGAACCATAGGCCGTGATCATGATCAGAGGAAGATCCGGGTTTATTTCTCTAACTTCATCACAGAGCTCTAACCCGTCCATACCAGGCATCTTGAGGTCGGAAATGACAAGGTCATAATCGTTTTCCCTGACCATTTTCAGCGCTTCGGACGGGTTATTGGTCGTCTCCACTTCATAGTCGGTGTTATCTTCAATGATCATCCTCAACAGCATGAGCATATCGAGTTCGTCGTCAATGACTAGAATCTTTTGTGGCATGATCTTCTCCTTTGATGTTTGTGGGAGCGGCTTTCCAGCCGCGATGATCGCGGCTGGAAAGCCGCTCCCACAGGCAACAATGCCACTCACACAGAGAGGTTGAAGTGGCCGTTATTGGTTATTGGTTATTCAATTCTCAATCCTCAATTCCCAATTCTCAATTTTCAATCTTCCCCATCGGCCACAGGTAGTAACACCGTAAAGGTAGTCCCGGCCTCCTTGCCTTCCTCTCTGGTTTGGCTTTTGACCAGAATATCGCCTCCAAACTTTTTCACAATGTCGTAGCTCACAGAAAGGCCTAACCCTGTTCCCTCTCCTTTGGTGGTAAAGAACGGTTCAAATATCTTGTCCATATTCTCCGGGGATATGCCATGGCCTGTATCTGTAAAGCCTATATTGACCATATCGCCGGAACGGTGTGCTGAGATGGTCAGGATTCCCCCGCCATCCATAGCTGCCACCGCATTGTTAATAATGTTCAAGAACACCTGTTCGAGCTGCCGGCCGTCCGCTCTCACTGTGGGGAGAGTTTCTTCTATGTCGGTCTTGAGGTCTACCTTCCTGGTCAGCAGGGTATTCATAACCACATTGACAACATTTTGTAGGTCGTCAACCACATCAGTCTCTGTGGTGGTCTTTTTGGGAATCCTGGCAAAAGCAAGGAGATTTTCGACGATTCTTTTACAGTTGTTTCCTTGCCTTTCAATGGTCTTGAGAATTTCATACTCTTTGGAATTCTCAGGGGCCCTTTCCAGCAATAGTTCCGTAAAACCCAGGATAATGGCAATCGGGTTGTTCATTTCATGGGCAACGCCGGCCGAAAGGGACCCCATAGATGCCAGTTTTGCCGTGTGAAAGAACTGTTCTTCCATCCTCTTCTGTTCCGTGATATCCCGTGAAATCACAAGAACCGCATTTACCTCACCCTGGTCTGGTCGCACAGCCCTGTATTTTGTGTCGAGCCAATACCCCTTATCCCCTATCTTTACCTTCTCTTCTCGCAGAATAGTCTCCGAGGTTTCGAAAATCCTTGCAACGATAGAATGGACACCATTATTGCCTTCATATTCGATAAAGTTACTTATATTCTTGCCGATGATGTCCTCAGACCGGTGTCCCATGAGTTTCCTGCTATATTGATTGACAGACAAGACATTACAATCTTTGCCTATCGTATAGATCAGGTCATCGGCTGACTCTACCAGAGAGCAGCATTTTTCCTCAGAACATTTTAGCATCTGAGCATAATCTTCAAGGTCTTTGGTCTTTTCTTTTAGCTCCTCTTCAAGGGTTTGCTGCCAGGCCCTTTCGTTTGCGATGAAAAAGGCTACTAATGCAATAACCACCGCAGCAACGAATGCACCCTGTATCATAGATTGGCTCGCGTACACGGTGTGTATGGCTGCACCGACCAGGAGAACCAGGATGACGATAGTCATAAGGCGCAGGCCCCGTTTTCGGGCAAAGTATTTGAAGTATCTCTTCAAGGACTATTTCCTCATAAACGACTCGATCCCTTTCAATATGTCTTCATAATACCAGTTAGCCCTGGCGACATTCGACATGCCCATGTCGAGTTGTCTGGTATGCATGATGATGTGTCCTAATATCTTTAGACGCTCCTTCACATAATCCTGATCGTGGCCTTCCAGGCGAGCAAAGAGTGAATCCTCCTTGACCTCGGTTCGAAAATCAAACTGCTGCAGGAGTTTTCCAATCAACTGGACCCTTCTCACCCTCCGGTCAACATTGGCCGCGCCACCTTTGAAGATAAAGCTGACATAGTTTTCATTAGGGTTGTCACCTACATACGCCTCCGTTGTTGAAAAGTGAAACCCCAGCCGGCTACTCAAGTTGCAAAAGTGCTTGGAGATGATGATATAATTCTTCTCGGCAAATCCTTTCCGAACCGCAGGATCCATGCTGGGATCTGTCGAGGCCGCTAACATAACCGAAAGGAAACCCCTGGTATCCACCGGTGGGGGGCCTTTCCACGGTATGGCTGTCATACCTTCCCACAGGGCTCGCATAGGGATAGATACGATCTCTTCATATCTGACCTTTTTCCCTTTTGCACCTTCTTTGATACCATCTTCCAGATCAATAACCCACCACTGCATAGGAACCCTGTAGACCAATTGTTTAGTCGATTCAGCAGCAAAATGACTCTTTTTGCTAAGATCAAACATGGCCTCCAGAGAGACTTCATGGGCAAACCTCGTAATATCGTGGAGCGTCTTGCATCCTGTGGGTCTAAAGTCCGGGCTCCGTGGATCTGTCAGGTTCAAAGGGGTTATCATTTGCAATATCTCTCGAAGTTGCCTTAGGACAGGAGACGCCTTAAAGCTATCGTCAGTCTTTTTTTTCCTCAGCAATTCTTCCACGACCCCCTCGTAGATATTGGCATAGACTGCATCCACGGTCACGTGCATGCCATTCTTGAGGACCTTGGTGGCGTTCTCAGTACTAAAAATGGCCGGCACACTGTACTCTCTGGCTACCGTGGCCAGGTGCCCCAGGAGAGTTCCGATGTCCGAGACAACAGCAGATGCCTTTTCAAGCACCACCGCAAACTGCGGGTGAGTGTGTCTCACCACCAGCACGCCACCCTCAGGAAAATCCGCCAGGTCCTCTTCGCGGTTGACGACATACACAGGCCCCGCCCCAACGCCGCGGCAAGCAATGGTTCCCTTATCCAGGAGAATCTTGTACCCCTTGGGCACCATTGGCGGTTTCTCGTCGGCCAGGGCTCCTGCAGGAGCCACACGCAACAGCCGGGACTGGAGGAGATACAATTGACCCTTTTGGTCCATGGTCCACTCCATATCCTGGGGCTGGCCAAAGTGGGCTTTCACCTTGCGCGCATAGGAGGCAAGCTCATAGATCTGCTCATCGCTCAGGCACGGTTTTCCCAGCAATTCTTTGGGTACGGGGACTTCATGAGTGTCACCTTCTGCCCCCCCGACCAACATCACTTCCTGGTGGCCTATCTCTTCATGTATGATCTTTCTTGCGCCGTCTCCAAAAACCCTGTAGTTATCTGTGGGCACCACGCCTCCCACAGCATAGGCCCCGAGCCCCCACACCGCATTAATCAATATGGCATTTTCTTGTGGGCTGCCAGGATCACAGGAGTACATGATACCGCTGGCCTTGGCCTGGATCATGGCAACCACACCCACCGCCATGGCCATTTCTTCGATACGGAACCCCTTATCTTTGTAATAAAACAGGGCTCGAGGGGTAAACTGGCTGGACAACACGCTCTTGTATTGGGCCAGAAGGTCCTCCGCAGGCACATTCAGGGCTGTTTCATACTGGCCTGCAAAACTGGCCATAATGTCTTCGTGAAGTGCACTGCTCCGAACAGACACCCTCAGGTTCTCCTCCCCCGCCTCTTGACACATGGCGCTGTATGCATCAAGGATGGCTTTTTCAATCTCCTGTGGTATTTGTCCGTTTCTAACCAGTTGCTGCATTTCGTGGCTTGCGGCCGTCAATTCGTCATAATTGCGGATGTCAAGCTTACTCGTTCTTTCGTTCAAGACGTCCTGGATCTGATTGTGCCGGACAAAGGTCTGGTAGGCATAGGTCGTCACCACGAACCCGGGGGGAACAGGAAGGCCCAAAACATTGGCAAGCTCTGCCATGTGCGCAAGCTTGCCGCCAGCCGAGGCCACGGTCTCTTTCCCGAGCTCCTTCAGTCCAAGGACAAAATTGGTCTCGGGAATGGCCACCCTGGCAGTAAGCTGCTTGCGGATCGCCTCATCAGTTTTCTGAAATGGAACAATCAGATCCTTGTATTTTTCATCTCCCAGGACATTCAGGTTGTCGATTATTCTCTTAACCCCATCGGACATAGCCTGATAGGAAGACTCGACATAGGCCCTATCAAAGACGAAGTCACCAGTGGCCTTTTCCTGCATATCGGCCATGGTTATCAGCACTTCGTTGTTGCTTTTAAGGACCTGGCGAAAGGCATTAAAGCGTTGTACAAAAAGCGCCCTGTCATCCTCATCTTTGAGGGCCTTTCGTTCCCTTCTCTTCCTGAAAAAGTCAAACACGGGTCGGAACTCCTCTGATAGTCACATCTTCATTGGTTTCTTATTACAGACCTCGTTAAGTGGTTGAGTCGTTAAGTGGTTAAGTCGTTATTATTATTATTTGAATTCATATCGTTTCCCTAAAAATTGGACACTTTGTATGTTTGCAGCTCTAATATGGTGATTTAACATGCTTATTTTCCAACTCAACTACTCAACCACTCAACTATTTGACGATTTCTGTATTAATATAATATTAACACTTCCGAAGGGTAAATCAACCCATATCGACCCCGAAGGTTCAAGGTTCAAGGTTCAAGGTTCAAGGTTCAAGGTTCAAGGTTCAAGGTTCAAGGTTCAAGGTTCAAGGTTCAAGGTTCAAGGTTCAAGGTTCAAGGTTCAAGGTTCAAAGGTTATAGTCTACTGATATCCTTAACTTTATAACACAATGCTCGGATTAGCCTCTTTCACCCATCAGGTGTCAGGTGTCAGGTGTCAAAACCCTGAACACTGAACCCTGAACACTGAAACCTGAACTTTGCTAACAGCCAGTTAGAGCTCTTCAACCGGGAACCGTGAACGTTGAACCGCTCAACCCAGGTCGTAGACGCCATCCATCCGATTCCGAATGTATTGTATTGTGTAGGGGGGTGGTATATCTGGTTTGACAGTCGATTTGTAATTAGAAGAGCGGTCCCAAAAGAGGAAGGGGGAAACTTTATTCGTTTAACCTCTTTTTCAGTTCGATATTCTCCCTTTGAACCCGTGCAAGTTCCAGGACCCTGTTGATAGTAAAGAGGATGCTGTCCTTCCTGAAAGGCTTGGTGATGAAGTCAGCAACTCCCTTTTTCATGGCCTCATCGGCTGTTTCAAGGGAACCATAGGCCGTGATCATAATCAGAGGAAGATCCGGCTTTATCTCTTTAACTTCATCACAGAGCTCTAACCCGTCCATGCCAGGCATCTTGAGGTCGGAAATGACCAGGTCATAATCGTTTTCCGTGACCATTTTTAGGGCTTCGGACGGGTTATTGGTCGTCTCCACCTCATAGTCGGTGTTATCTTCAATGATCATCCTCAACAGCATGAGCATATCGAGTTCGTCGTCAATGACTAAAATCCTTTGTGGCATGATCTTCTCCTTTGGTGTTTGTCAGTTGTCACTGGTCATTTGTCACTGGTGGGTGTAAATCAAGATTGTTGGTTATTGAGTTCAATGGCCAGGTGTCAGTGTTCAGGTTTCAGCTCTTTAAGTTTCTCAATCCTGACACCCTGGCCCAGACCGGGTTTGCTTTGCATCAGCATTATCGATTCGCTGTCGCACCAGGGCGGGCCTGACACCCGAAACCTGACACCTTTTCCCCAAAACTAAATACGCAGCAGACGGACACGGATTTTCTCATTGCCAACAGCCGTGATTTACACTCGTCACTAGTCACTGGTGAGTTGTCACTGGTCACTCGTTATTCAATTTTCAATTTTCAATTTTCCCCATCGGCCACGGGTAGTAACACGGTAAAGGTGGTCCCGGGCTCTTTGCCTTCCTCGCTGGTTTGACTCTTGACTTGAATTTCACCTCCAAACTTTTTCACAATACCGTAACTCACAGAAAGGCCCAGCCCTGTTCCCTCTCCAACCTTTTTGGTGGTAAAGAATGGCTCAAATATCCTGTCCATATTCTCCGGGGATATACCGTAGCCTGTATCCTTAAAGTCCATAGTGACCATATCATTGGAACGGTGTGCTGAGATGGTGAGGATTCCCCCGGCATCCATAGCAGCCACCGCATTGTTGATAATGTTCAAGAATACCTGTTCCAACTGCTGGCCGTCCCCTCTCACTTTAGGGAGGTCTTCTTCTATATCGGTCTTGAGGTCTACCTTTTTGGTCAACAGGGTATTCACAACCACATTGACAACCTTTTGAATATTGTTCACCACATCAGTCTCTAATGTGCACTTTTTGGGGATCCGAGAAAAAGCGAGGAGGTTTTCGACAATGCTTTTGCAGTTGTTACCCTGCCTCTCAATGGTCTTGAGAATCTCATATTCCTTAGAATCCTCAGCAAACCTTCCCAGCAATATTTCCGTAAAACCCAGGATGATTGCAATCGGGTTATTTATCTCGTGGGCCACACCGGCCGAAAGAGAGCCCAGAGATGCCAGTTTTTCGGTGTGGAAGAGTTGGTCTTCCATCATCTTATGTTCCGTGATATCTCTGGAGATAACCAAAACCGCCGCCCCCACGTCGGACATCACAGCCTTGTACTTTGTATCCAGCCAATACTCCCTGTTCCCTATTTTTACCCGTTCTTCGTGACTCATAGTCTCAGATGATGCCAAAACCTTTTCAACGATCGAGCAGGCATTCTCGGGAGTTTTATACTCGATTACATCCATGACATTCTTTCCCACAACCTCGTCAGCCTGGGCCCCCACCAACCGCAAGCAGTATTGGTTGACCGACAGGATCTTGCAGTCTTTATCCATCGTATAGATCATGTCATCTGCTGATTCGACAAGGGACCGGTATTTTTCTTGAGAGCGTCTTAGTCTCGCGGCATAGCCTTCCAGATCTTTCGTCTTTTCCTTGACCTCGTATTCAAGCGTTTTAAGCCAGGCCCTTTCGTTTGCGATTAAGAAGATAAATATGGTAAGTATCGCAGCGGTGACAGTACCCTGTAGCATAGATTGCCTCACATACACGGTGTGTATAGCATCTTCTACCTCGCTAATCGGTGCCACCACTGCAACCGACCATATCCGTGTTGTGTTGGCAGCCCCGAGGTGCACCGGTGCATAGGCAATCAATTTTTTCACAGTTCCGGTCACACCCCTGTGCCAGCCTGAGATATACCAGGAGGTCCCTGCCTTCCCCTTTAACATCTTGTCTTTCTGTATGAGATTAATCGCGCTGAAAGAGATATGTGGATCTCTAAGTTTCCTAACCTCAAAGGCGTTTTCGCCAACAAAATCCTTTTCCAGGTGGTACAGGAAATCGCCGGATTCATCAATGACCCACGCATACCCCGTCTTACCTGATCTGATGGGACCTACGAATCTTTCTGCAAGTAAACCAGCGTCCAGGACAAACGCCAGCACCCCCGAAAACTGGAACGTGGGGATCGGATGGGCCTCATCACTGGAAATCTGATAGACGGGCGTTGCCATAGTCATGAGAAGACCGGGCTCAGACTCCGCCACAACCCCCTTCCTGACATTGCTGATATAGATCTTGTCTTTGTTTTCCGGTTTTTTGCACCATTCAAAATAATCTTCATGGCCATAGGACCCCTTGCCCGTAAAGATGGCATTGGCATAATTGACTGAATAGGCGTTCGTCCCATCAGCGTTTACGAGCATGATTTGGATCACACCATATTCCCTAATGCTTGAAAGGGAAATTTTCATCCGGTTTGCCCAGGAGACCGCCTCTACGTACTGGATGGAAGGTGAGAGGCTCAGGGTCATGAGTTCCCGCTTAAGGATTTTGAAATTCTGCGCGACTATGCCAGCGGCATTTTTGGCTAAGGCAAGCTGCTGGGCATTAAAGTCCTCACTGATCATCCTCTTCATTTCCCGGGCTGAGAGCGCTCCAAGAAAAAGTGCGCTCCCAAGGAGAATAAGGATGACGGTGGTCACAACGCGCAGGCCCGGCTTTTGGGCAAAGTATTTGAAGTATTTCTTCAAGGGCTATTTCCTAAAGTATCGAGTGCCTAAAGTGAGCTAAAGTGAACTAAAGTGCCTAAAGTTGTTAAATCATTTCGCGATTTAATATAGCGCGGCTACGCCACTTGAGAGAGGAACGCAACAAGTCTTCTAAAAAAGGTTTCTTCAAGTCCTCAACTTTAGCTCACTTTAGACACTTTAGGCACTTTAGCTCACTTCTCTAATGCGGTATACTCACAAAAGACTCGATCCCTTTCAGCATATCCTGGTAATACCAGTTTACCATGGCGTCGTTGAACATGACCATGTCGAGTTGCCTGGTATGGATCATGATGTGTCCTAATACCTTCAGGCGCTCCTTCAGGTAATCCTGCTCGTGTCCATCCAGGCGGGCAAAGAGTGAATCGTCCTTGACCTCGGTTCGAAAATCAAAGTGCTGCAAAAGTTTTCCAACAAAATGGACCCTTCTCACCCTGCGGTCAACATCTGCCGCGCCGCCTTTGAAAATGAAGCTTACATAGTTCTCGTTGGGATTATGACCCAAATACGCCTCGGTTGTTGAAAAGTGAAACCCCAGCCGGCTACTCAAGTTACAAAAATGCTTGGAGATAATGATATAATTCTTGTCAACAAATCCTTTCCGAACCAAAGGGTCCATGGTGGGATCTGTCGTGGCCCCGAACATGACGGAGAGAAACCCCTTGGTGTCCACCGGCGGGGGGCCTTTCCAGGGCAGGGCTGTCATACCTTCCCACACGGCTCGCATAGGGATAGATTGAATGTCTTCATATCTGACCTTTTTACCTTTGACGCCTTCTTTGATACCATCTTCCAGATCAATAATCCACCACTGCATGGGAACCTCGCAGACCAATTGCTTAGTCGATCTAGCAGCAAAATAACTCTCTTTGCTAAGATCAAACAAGGCTCGCATAGAGACTTCATGAGCAAATCTGGTAATATCGTGAAGCGTCTTGCATCCTGTGGGCCTAAAGTCCGGGCTCCGGGGATCTGTCAGGTTCAAAGGTGTTATCATTCGCAATATCTCTCGGAGTTCCTTTAGGACAGGGGAGGATTGGAAGGCGTCAGTAGTCCTTTTTCCCTTGAGCACTTCTTCCACGACCCCTTCGTAAACATTGGCGTACACCGCATCCACGGTCACCTTCATGCCATTCTTAAGGACCCTGGTGGCGTTCTCGGTATTAAAAATGGCCGGCACATCATACTCCCTGGCCACCGTGGCCAGGTGCCCGAGGACCGTTCCGATATCCGAGACAACAGCAGAGGCCTTTTGAAGCACCACCGCAAACTCCGGGTGAGTGTGTCTTACCACCAGCACGCCACCCTCTGGAAAATCGGCCAGATCCTCTTCGCGGTTGACGACACAGACAGGACCTGCCCCAGCCCCGCGGCAAGCAACGTTTCCGCTATCCAGGAGAATTTTATACCCCTTGGACACCATTGGCCGTCCCTCATCGGCCAGAGCCCTTGGAGAGGCCAAACGCAATGGCCTGGACTGGAGCAGATACAACCGGCCCTCCTGGTCCATGGCCCACTCCATATCCTGGGGCTGGCCAAAATGAGCCTCCAGCTTGCGCGCGTAGCCAGCAAGCTCAGAGATCTGCTCATTGTTCAGGCACGGTTTTCCCAGCAATTCTTTGGGTACGTGGACTTCATGTGTGCCAGCTTCTGGCCCCCCGACCAGCATCACTTCCTGGCAGGCTATCTCTTCACGTGTGATCTCTCTTGCGTCCTCTCCGAAAACCCTGTGGTTATCTGTGGGGACCACGCCTTCGACCGCATAGACCCCGAGTCCCCAAACCGCATTGATTAATATAACATCTTCCTTTGGGCTGCCAGGATCACGGGAGTACATAATACCGCTAACTTTGGACTCGACCATAGCAAGCACACCCACGGCCATGGCCATTTCTTCGATATGGAACCCCTTATCCTTGTAATAGAAGAGGGCTCGAGGGGTAAACTGGCTTGACAGCACGCTCTTGTATTGGGCCAGAAGGTCCTCCGCGGGCACATTCAGGGCTGTTTCATACTGACCCGCAAAACTCGCCATGATGTCTTCGTGGAGTGCGCTGCTCCGAACAGACACCCTCAGGTTTTCGTCCCCCGCCCTTTCACACATGGCCCTGTATGCATCAAGGATGGCTTTTTCAAGATCTGCCGGTATTTGTCCGTTTCTAACCAGTTGCTGCATTTCCTGGCTTGTGGCTGTCAATTTGTCATAATTGCGGACGTCAAGCTTGCTGGTTTTTTCGTTCAAGATGTCCTGGATTTGATTGTGCTGGACAAATGCCTGGTAGGCATAGGTCGTCACCACAAAGCCAGGAGGAACATGAAGACCCAAAACTCCGGCAAGCTCTCCTAAGTGGGCAAGCTTGCCGCCGGCCGAGGGTACGGTCTCTTTTCCGATCTCCTTCAGGTGAAGGACATAACCGGTCTTGGGAATCGCTACCTCAGCAGAAAGGCGCTCTCGGATGGCGTCATCATTTTTCTGATATGGAATAATCAGATCCTTGTATTTCTCATTTCCCAGAACATTCAGGTTGTCAATAATCCTTTTAATCCCATCGGACACAGCCTGATAGGAAGACTCGACATAGGCCCTATCAAAGACGAAGGTCCCACTGGCCTTTTCCTGCATATCGGCCATGGTCATCAGTACTTCGTTGTTGTTCTTAAGGACTTCGCGAAATGCCTTGTACCGTTCTATAAAAAGCGCCTTGTCATCCTCATCTCTGAGGGCCTTTTCCTGCCTTTTTTTGCTGAAAAAATCAAACACGGGCTGAAATACGTTTGGCAGTGGCATGTTCCTTGGTTTCCTGTATTATGAAAGATGAATCCTATGAACTTTAAAAATTATTTTAATACTTCCGAGGCGTAAATCAACCCAGATCGACCCCCTAACCCCCCTTTACAAAAGGGGGGAAAGCTCGTCTGAGCGAAAGCGATGGCTGGCTGGCAGGCAGGCTCATTATCCAGTATCCAGTATCTGTCTGTACTCTGCTCTGGATCTTGAACTTTCTACAAAAGTAACACCCCCAAGATCTTTTTCTAAAAAACTATAACTTCAAGACTGCATTAGTAATTTCATGAAACAGGTCGCCCATCCGCACAACCCCAATGACCTTGTCCCCTTCCATGACTGGCAGGAGATGGGCGTCTTCCCGCAGCATGATGTGGGAAGCCTTTAATATGCTGTCCTCGGCATCAACCGTAGCTGCAACCCCTGACATGAACTCCTTGACAGGCTGGGCAAGCCGTTTTTGGCTTTCTGATTTGAGCAGGTCGTCCCAGGATAGGGGCAACCCTTCTTTAAAATGCCGGGCAAATTTGGGTTCCAGCCCCTTCAGTATGTCCGTCTGCAGAAGTATACCCACGAACTCGTAAGCCTCGTCAAAAATTAGCACGGTATTGTGCCCGGTTTCATAGACGACGTTAAGCTGTACAATCGCCTCCTTAAGGGTTCCCCAGTACGGCATATGAGGATAATCCGTCAGGGGAATGACCAGATCCTTTATTTTTTTTTCGCGCACCATGTCTCCTCCTGGCTATAATTTGATGTCTCGGCAATTCTACAACTTATTGACATTATAGCCTTTTGTAGCAACCCTTTATGCCATTCACAGGGAGTATTGGAGTGTTGGAGTAAAAGCATCACTCCAGTACTCCAATTAGGGCGAAGCCCCTAAGTTCACCTCTTCGTCCGCCTGGTCATTGCACTCAAGGATTTGGTCTATCGAAAGCCTTTGCTTGGGCGCATAGGAGTCCATGAGGTTGTTGATTTCAGACGGCCCCATAACAACCCCCTCTTTCTGGCCAGGGGCTTTGAAGAAGGCGTATTGGGGATAATAAACATTGGAATAATGATAAGTCCGGTCCTCAAAATACAAATCGACTGTTAGCCCGGACACACCAAAAATCCCCTTGGACAATACATCCGGAATCGAATGGATGGCATCCACGAATCGGTTGAACTCTATCCAGGTATGCACATTTGCAATTGTCACCATAGGAGGAAACTCCAAACTGGAGACGATTTGATGCATCAGGGGATGTAATCGTCGCGTAATGTTATCAGGAAAGGGGGCAGTGGTGATCCAAAGGTATTTGAAGTAGTCCCCCGTGAGGTCGTCTCCTATTGGGGTGGGGTCATGCGTTATGTTCCGTTTCTTGGTTTCAAGGACATGTTTAAGATCCGGACGAATCTCAAAGATAACCGAACGTGGGTTTTCTGCCGTCATAACACCCTCTGACTCCGGATCGCCTTTTATCAAAGAGGGTCCCAGGCATAGCTTGGCAGGGTAGGGCTCATCAGAGCTGTGAATCCCCAGAAGCCGGTTCGGAATCTCAAGGAAGACCCGGCCCTCGTCTTTGAAGAGTTTAATGCTATTCTTGGCATATACATACTCTTTGAGATAAGGCCCCATGACACCGGCCAATTTGCCGCAGCAGGCGCTAAAGCCGCCCTCTTTTTCACGATAGATCCTTCCCAATGTCTTGGTCTGGTGGTCGTATCCGGTGTGGCTTCCCATCACATAAACCAAATTGTCAGCGTGATGTGAGGCCGGAACAATAGCCTTGGTATCGAGTTCGGCCCCCAGCTTTCCCCCGACAAAAGGGGATGTCCCGAAAGTAGCTATAAAATAAAGGATCTTGAGGCCCTGGCTTTCATCAGGGCACTCCACCTTTACGGGCATGGTTTTGGTCATATCAAACTTGCAATAATCGGCCACCACTTCTCCAAGTTTCCCAAAAAATGTTGCCAGACTGTATTGACGGGACATGACTGCCCGGTTGTCAGGGATAATGCGAGGACGCTTCAAGTAATCCATAATGAACTACACTTTTCAAGAATGCGGGCGCCAAGAGATAAATTCTTTTGTTCGTACTTTTTGGTGTCAGGTGTCAGGTGTCAAGAGCGAGAAACGCAAGATCTGAAACCTGAACACTGAAACCTGAAACCCCAAACCTGGAGTGGTGAAAGTGTACTTTGTGGCGAAAATGAAGGATGCCAAAAAGCTCTTCTTCCTCCAATAATCAATAATCAATCCTTACGGCATTGCCACGGTGACCGGCATCCCCAACATCGGCCAGATCACTGCGGCGCACAGGGCCACCACGGCCATCAGTATGACACTGGCCGGAATGCCATAGAGAAAGAATTCGCCTGTGGTAAATTGCTTTGAATCATACGCTATGGCGTTCGGAGCCGCACCCACCAGCAGGAGGAAGGGCATACCGGCTGTGACCAGTGAAGCAAAGAGGATCACCTCTCCGGACACGCCCAGATAAGGAGCAATTACCAGAGCCACGGGAAGGGAGATGGCAATCGCAGCCACGTTCATAATAAAGTTGGTCATAATCATGACAAAAAAGGCGATACTCAGGACAAATACAAACCAGTTCGCTTCCTTGAACATCACCAGCCAGTTCACGGCCAGCCATTTGGCCGCACCAGTTTCCCAGAGGCAAAAACCGATGCTCATGGCCCCGGCAAAGAGCAGGATAATATTCCAGGGAATCTCTTCGAGATCCTTAATATCCAGAATTTTTGTCAGGAAGAACAAGATAGTTGTGATCAAAACAATCGCCGTTTTATCAATAGCTTTCAAGTCTGGGACAAAGGACCTTAGAGCCATGATGATAATCACCCCAACGACAATGGATGCTGCCAGAATCTCTTTGCCGGTAATCTTTCCCAATGCCGCATTGAGTTCTCTGGCCTTCTCCCTTAGGCCGGGAATGGTCTTTTTTTCCGGTTTTAAAAACACCATGAAAAAGCCCCACAGGACAAAGGTCATCAGCCACCCCGGGAGAAACATGTAGTAGGTCAGTTGAAAGAAGCTGATATCCTTTCCCATGATGTCGTTGAAAAAGCCGATGGCCACAGCGCCGCGTGCCGCACCCAAAAGGGTCACGATGCTCCCTGCTCCGGCCACATAGGCCATACCAATGAAAAGACCCTTGCCGAACTTGGTCTGTTTGTCACCTTCGCCATAAAGTGCATAGATAGCCAAAAGGAGGGGATATATGGTGGCAGCCACTGCAGTGTGCGCCATGACATGGGTCAGGGCCGCGGTGACCACAAAGACGCCAAGATAGATCATGCTGGTCTTTTCTCCTACTATAACCAGCATCTTGTATGCCAGGCGCCTGGTCAGGCCCGTCTTGGTAAAGACCATGCCGATGACGATTGAGCCAAAGATAAACATCACTGAGGGGTCCATGAAGTCCTTAAAAGCTGCTTTGGCAGGCCTGATCAGAAACAGGGCTTGCATCACCCCGATGGTGATACTGGTTACACCAATCGGCACAACCTCAAATACCCACCAGGTGCCGGCCAACAAAAAGACGGCCAGTGCCCCCTTTGCCTGTGTGGATAGAGGAAAATGCTTTCCCATGGGGTCCACGGCGTCCGGCCATGGTGGGGCATAATAGACGGCTATGAACAGGATAATCCCTGTGGCCATAAAAAGCAGGCGCTTCCAGTCCAGAATAGGCTTTTCCGGAGCAAGGATGATTTCCTCAGGCATCTCCGGGAGGCCTTCTCCGGAAACAATCGGTTTACTGTTTTCAACCATGATACATTCCCTCCCTTACTCTAATACGATTTTGGTCAGTTCATTGAAAACGTCGCTCATGCGCAAAACACCTGCTATCTTCTCGCCATCCATCACAGGGACCAGGTTGACGTCTGCCTGAAGCATCACAAAGGCCGCCTTGGCAACAGAATCATTCACGTCAACCCTGGCCCGGATCGGGGTCATGACCTCACTCACCGGCTTTCTTGCCTCCTCTTTACACTTTTCAGAAAAGGTCCCTTCTACAAGGGTCGAAAGCCTTGCATAATCTTCGTGTGTGAGTCCCTGATAAGGTGACTTTTCGTCCTTTCTAAGAAATCCTGGCTCAATGCCCGTGAGAAGGTTTTTGAGTGTCAAGAGACCCTGGAGCTGATATTTTTCATCAAACACCAAAACCATGCGGGGCTCTCCCAGGGCCGGCGTTTCACCATAAGCACTGTGAATCATGGAGATAGCATCCCGCACGCTCAACCAATACGGAATATGCGGATACTCAGTTATTTTGACCATGAGGTCCTTGACCTTCCTGGCATTTGACATGCTACACCTCCTTTTTGAATGTTGTACGCGTTCACGGTTTCTTGCGTACCGTTATAAACCTAAAGTGATCGGTTCAGGGTTCAGGGTTCAGGGTTCAGGGTTCAGGGTTCAGGGTTCAGGGTTCAGGGTTCAGGGTTCAGGGTTCAGGGTTCAGGGTTCAGGGTTCAGGGTTCAGGGTTCAGGG
>JAFDKF010000128.1 GCA_019307135.1 Deltaproteobacteria bacterium | reverse complement strand
AGCAATAGTCAACAGCCCACGACAAATGTGACTACTAATGCCGTTAACCTTCAAACTCATCTTACGTATCATCCGTGCAAAGCTACAGCAATAGCCGTGCCGAACAGTATTGGTCGGCCTATTGAAAACTCGCAATGAACGCCTACAGATTTTTGAGAAAAAGGCGATAAAAGGGATAAGTCCGTGATGTACGACCAACCAAGAATGGTGCCGAAGGCGGGATTTGAACCCGTAAAACAGGTGATGACAACCAGTGATAAACAAAGACCTGTGGTTATCTAACATGAAGAAATAAAATGCTTTTCTGCCCCTACCCTTTCCGTTCCTGATGTCACTGAATATCACCTAATATCAGTGTTGTTCATCAAAATTAGGCACAATTTTAGGCACAAAATTTCGGGAGACCGGCATAGCTTGGGGTCAGCCAGCCTATGGGTGGCACATTGGAACCCCCCGGCCTTGGCCAGACATGCCGTGAGGCCGCGCTCTCCATCTGCGATAAATCTTCCCGAAGAGACCGAAGACCTGATTGACATCGGCGAGATGCAGACCTTCAAATTGCTGCTACAGCCGTGGGCCATGGCTTGGAGCTTGTAACCACCAATCTGCGTTATTCCAGCAAGATTAGCGCCCTGAAACTTAATCCCGTCCTTGAAGGTTCACGGCAAAAGCAGTGATGTCCAGCATCAGCCCCTCAGGACCTCTCAGCACAGCATTCGAAGGATAACACAAAAAAGCCGTCCCATCTGGGACCGGCTTCTAGATTCTACTTTGAGCCGAGATACTGGGCCATGACATCGTCTCGATCCGGGCCATGGCCCAGCTCGGCCTTTATGATTTGCCTGGCGTCTTGATCGGCTTTCCACCACTCGTGGCCTGCCGTGGCTTGGGCGTTTGCGCAAAATGATTCGCGACTGTCGAACTTGCACCGGGGGGCAAAGCCGGTGATCTGTTCGTACCGGGCATGGGCATATGCGTGCCGGAGGCCGTGGGATGATGCGCCACAGGAATTGTGCGATAGTCCGTGTAAACGGATCGTTTTATAGAACTGGCGCTCCCATTGGGCTTCGGTCATATTGTTTGGAATTGTGTTTTTCCCACTGGCCACCGACCTTGCATATGCTATCGCTTCCCTTGCACTGGCCGACACGTGGTGGATTATCCGTTCACGGCCCCCTTTGGTGCCGTGCTGGACAAACACGGTTCCGTCCCGCATCACAGCCCGGCCTGGGTCAAACTTGAAGGCTTCTTCCTTTCTCAACCCCAGTTCACGCTGTAGCTGCAACTGCGCGGCTATCCGGTTCTCGTTGATTTCCGGGCTGGCCTTCAAATCAGCGATAATCCGTTCATAGACCACCCCTGGAACCGATTTGTCCTGATTTCAGACCTCGAAAATTTTAGCTGATTTTGGGGTAATATTTTGGACAAAAGGGTGCGTTTCTAACTCAAAACCTTTGAACCCTGAACCTCATAACCCAGACCGACCTGATGTCCAATTTTTGAGCAAGGCCCTAAAAACTATGGGGATTGCAGTCACTAAATAAATAGTTTTTACGAGGTCTGGATTTAAGACGTATACCCTGTTCTCGACCCCAAAGGCCGAGTTTACGGGGGCTATTCGATGGTTCTTGAAAAAACGGGTCACTGCACGCACCCCGGAAAGATATTCTTTTATTGTGCCTGTCGCCAACCCCGCGTTTTTCCATTCGCATACCACGGCCCCAATATGTTTGTTTGAGATGTTTTTCCATTGCCGGACCCCATATCCAAGCCGGCGAAGCGTTTCCGTGAAGCGCTTGGCCTCCTGGATATGATTATGTTGGGTCTTTGCCGAGCCGTTCCTTGCCGATTTTATCGCCTTGATCGCCCCTGTGATCAGCGGATCTGCTCTTGTCATATCAAGTACCTCCTTTTTGTCTCACGCGAATTGAGGAACCGGGTGGTCCTCGATCAAAAAAGGTCAATGCGATCCACCCGCTCACTATCTGAGATAGCGTCCCTGCACTGCCTGAAGACAGCGCAAACAGGATAATGCGGATGCATAATTCGCTATATGTGAACACGCCTAAGCGTGGAAAGTAGGAAGTCAGGACAGGCTGCAAGCCTTGCACCCTGTCAATTTGTGTTTTTCGGACTTCGTGACTGAGGGCACTTCCACTAAGATTTTCAATGGGTTAGCCTTTGTGCTATCCCCTGCCCTACCCCGGCCTGCCTTATGACCAGTTTCAATAACAAATCCAGCATGTTACGGTTCCTGTTAAGCAGATAAAACCCGTAGCCGTCAGTTTTTTCGCTTCGCCGCCAAACTGACGGCTACTGCACCCTGCCCGGGCATGACGCCCCGGTCTGATTCGTCCGGCATCCCGCCAAGACGGTCCAAAAACACAAAAACCTCGATTGCAGTGCGCATCCCGCGTCAACTTCAATCAAGGTCAGTTTATGCAGCTTCTTGCTTGACTTATCCGGCATCCCGCCTGAACAGAAAAAGCTCAAAGCCGCTATTATCCGTGCCCGACGCTGCTATCTGGCCTTCAGAGGCCCGCCTGGGCCGCATTTCGCATGCCGTCCAAAGATAGCTGCGTTAAGACACAGTTGTGCTGCATTGTTTCTTTTACTTGCTTTCTTACACCGCGTGCGCCGGTTGGCCTCCGAAATCGGAGCAATTCGCCGCATTAGCCACCACAATTTCCGAAAGCTGAAAATGTGGCCCGTTACCACGCTACTCGTTTTCGGGGCGGTTACGAGGGCGATCTCGCAAACTCCGTTGTTCCACGCTCATTCCGGCTATGAGGTAGACCACTACCATCGGCATTCACAAATGCCAGGAAATACCGAGGGTATCTTCTACAGAAATAATAATCCTCCCTTGAAACTGCCAGAATTTCACCCCATGCCTATTATAAAAACAGAGGGACAAAACAGGTGATGTAAAAGCGACCTGGATGTGACCTGAGAGTACATTGAAGGCATCCATCAGTGTCACTTAAGGTGCAACTCAGTGCCACTTAGGGTGCAATTCAGGCACCATGGACGCATAACAAAGGAGATCTGTCATGAAACTACGGAATGCAGGATGCCCGTGGCGGCGATTCTGTCATGTGGTCCCGGCAATGATGGCTTTCATCGCTTTATCGATCTTCACGGCCCCGCCCTGTTTTTGTGGGGACCCGTGCTCGGAGATCGATCTCTCTGCAATTTCAAAGATTCTCAAGGGAGACTCTCTCTCAGGCGCTTCTATTGTATCCCAAGAGCCCATCAAAGACCTCGGGTTATGTGAAGTCATACTTAAGACACAAACCGGCCAGTACTTACCGTGTTACGTCTCTCGTAATTCCTTGATTCTGGGGCATTTATACAAGGATGGCCAAAATATCTCCCAAAATAAAGTTACCCAAATCAGGAAATCCGTATTTCTTTCTCTCGACTCGAAACTGAACAGGGTTGTAGCCTTCATATACAGACCAAGGGTCACGAAAACCAACGTGTATATGATTACCGACCCGTTGTGTCCGTACTGTCACAAAGTTGAGTCCCGGATAAAGGAACTGGCGAATAAGTATAATGCCCAGATTAACGTCATTCTCTACAGCGTACACGGCCCTTACGGTGAAAAAAAATGCGTTGAGGCTGTATGTCGCAACTTCACCCTCGATGACTATCAAAAAAATAATTGGAGAAAGAGGAATACAGACGATTACCAATGCGAAAAAGGTGATCTTTTGATCGAAAACGCAAAAAAGGTGATTCATAAAATCGGCATAAGTGGTGTGCCTACGTTCATCCTGGATGATGGTCGCTCCGTGTCAGGAGCTAATCTGACCGCCTTGACAAAACTCCTAACAGCCTCGCAAGACCGAGAAAACCCGAGGAAAGACTAAAGCTACTTTGCCCAACACAGGATAGGTGAATAACCATGACCAAGAGGCAGTTTGTAGCCAGGATAGCAGAGAGCGCCAATATAGATAAGCGCACTGTGTGTACAGTCCTGTCTGAGGCCAGCAAGGAACTGGCAAACCTGTTGGCACAAGGAGACAGCCTGACACTGTTTGGGCTCGGAACGTTTTGTTCGGTTCGGAAACCTCGGTTCAACTGGAACCACCCTCATATCAAATTGGACGGGATAACCATGCCATCTTACAGGGTTCCACAATTCAAGCCAGGAGCGGCATTCAAGGCTGCCGTAAAAGGAGGCGCTTATGAACATTAATATCGGACTCGACGTGGGCTTTGGTGACGTAAAGATTGTTACTAACATAGTGGATGACGAGGGCCGCGAAACTATTGCTCTGCTGAAATACCCCACAGCAATAGCATATGCGAAGGATGGAATCATTGGGGACCTGGCCGAGCAAGAAGAATATGAGTTTGATGGCCGCACCTTCGTGGTGGGCAATGCAGCTCTCCAATCTCAGAATGTGTTTGCCACAAGAGGTATTGAGTTTCTTCTGACATATTCTCCTTTGCTGGCTTATAAAGCAATGGCCGGTATTGTACAACCGGCTTCACTCCAGCTCCCTGACCTTCTCTCTGCCACAAAACGACTCTGCTTGGGCATTCCTCTGGCGTATTACCCCAAGAGGCACGAACTTCAAAGGCGTTTGTCGGCCTACAACGTGTCCGGCAATACAATACAGTTCGACAATATCGAGGCCAGAGCCCAGGGCCAGGGCATATTGTTCGACTACATGCTCGATGAACACGGAAGACCACTCTCTGACCGCGTTAACCAGAATGTACTTGTTCTCGACATTGGCTTCAATACCGTGGATGTGCTGTGCGTCATAGAAGGGAGGCCAAACAGGGAATGGTCGGGAATGCTGGAGGATGCCGGGATATGCCGGATTTGCGAAGATCTCAAGACGTATCTGCAAAAACAGCTCAATTTCAATCTCTGCGAGCAGGTCGTGAAAGACGTGCTTCAGAAGGGCCAGATATCGCTCTATGGGGCGTCCAGGGATTTATCGACGTATATCAGAAAAACCACAGAGGCATACTCTGACTGGCTCAGCCGCGAGATAAACTCCGGATGGGACGGCTTTCTCAAAAGAGCGGACAGGCTTATTATAGCCGGAGGCGGAGCATATTACGTGCACAATCTGCGGCATAAGTACCCGGAACAGTTTGTACTTGTGCCTGACGATTCCGAATACAGCAACGCATGGGGCTTTTTGAAGTTTGCATTGGGTGCATCCTGATCCTGCGGCCAATATTTGGTGGAGGCTTTAACTTTGTCAATCAATTCCAAGAAGATGATCTTCCATCTGTATAATCCGGAAATCATTCAATTCATCAATAGCCTTCCACGAGGTTATCGTTCACTGGTCGTTGAATCCGCTCTGATGACATACATAGAAACAGATGCAGGCCGGACTCTAGTGAATCAGTTACAATACAGAAAAAAGGACGGGCAAAAAATTACGCCCACAAACCGTCACAGTAAGGTTGAAAACGTACTTCAGAAGTTAAAGGGAGATTTTGATTAACCTGACTACGAGTTGCAGCAAAGATTCGCAACCCTTAAATTCTCTGGCAAGGGGGTCCGGCCATATCAAACCAATGATGCTTGTACTGATCATAATCGTGCTTTTTCCCGGCCGATCCGCTTGGGCTTTCTGCTTTGATGAGGCAGGGCGACGCTACAGTATATCCCCCCACCTTCTCAAAGCGATAGCCCAGGTTGAAAGCAACATGCAGCCGCACGCAATCAATCACAACAAAAACGGTTCTATTGATTACTGCCACATGCAGATCAACTCATACTGGAAAAAGCACCTGAAAGAGCGGTGGCAATACTTGAACGACCCTTGTTATTGCACCATGGTTGGAGCGTGGATATTGAAACAGTGCATCGACAGGTACGGTTACAACCCGGACGCACTGGTTTGCTACCATACCGGGAAGTCTTTATCAGAACTGGTACCCAAAAGAAGGTCTCAAGCTTTGACCTATCTTACAAGAATCAATCATTTTATTAAGAAGTTTGCGGGTTTGCCGTGATATTTAAAAAACTTATATCAATATCGGCTACGGTTCTCTTTATCACTGCTGTCATAGCAGCACTCTTTTTTGCGCCGTTCCTGAAACAATACTATCCAGGCTTCTCCACTTTGCTTTTCATCAGCTCTGCGATCTTCTTTGCCGGAATCGGTTACGCGATTATTGAGCGAAACATAGCAATAGGGATTTTGACCATCTTCATAACTATGCTCATTCCCTTCATTAAGACAATGCTGGCAAGCTATTGGGAATGGGTCCTTTACCAGTTTCACGCTTTTTTCGGATGATTAAAAGCCACACATCGTAACCGCTCAAACATCATCATAACAAGAGGGGGCCGTCATGGCCAAATCATCAACCCGTACCTTTGATGCTTCAGAGGACGTAATAATACCCGTTGGCCTGGGAGACACTACTCGAAGAAAATTTCCAACGCTGCTCTCTGCAATCTCACAGATACAGCAGTTCTTCGTGATAGAAAAATCGGGCCAGGAGATCCCTGATGAGTTTCTCACAATCCAGGGCAAATTGAACTTCTTCAACACAGGTTTCGGCTCCGGCTTTGTCGAAGGCCTTACCTTTGTGCTGCTTGCCTCCCTCACCCTGCCGGTTCTATCCGACGCAAAACTCTCGACAACCGTTGCACACTATTTCCCTTTAGCCCAATCCAAGATCTTTCTGCGAACCCTGAGCTGTTTTCCCATTCTTCTAACAGCCGCTTTGTGCTGCTACCTGTCTAGATTTCGCATCGGAATCCTCACAAGAAAGTCCATAGATGCTTTCTTGCTCGGCAGGTTGGCCTCCCTCATGGTCAAGGGGGGCCTCATTTTTGCGGGACTCACAGCGCTTTCAGGCGCTATTACCCAAGAATCGGCCTGGTCAGTGGCAAAATGGGTTTCGTTTAAACATTACTCCCTCGCCTATGAAATATACAGAATTCTTCTCAATACAAAGCCTCATTTGATCGACATGGCCTACGAAACAGTCGCAATCTTTACGATGGCCGTAGCTCTGCCCTTTATCACCATATGGGGAGTGTCTTTGATACGCAAGATTAAGGCGAAGAGAGACGAGGCGTCATGGGATCGTTTAAGATAAAAGCTCAAAGCACATTACTCGGAAGGGGTTACCACCTGGGCAAACCGCAGGCGGCAAAGGATATCTGGCTGCCTGACGCTGACAGAAAGGGGCACATGTTTTGCTTTGGCAGCACGAGAATCGGAAAAACCAAGCTCATCGAACTTATGATTGAGCAGGATATTCGTAAAGGTTACTCGGTGACCCTTTTCGATCCCAAGGGGGATATTGACCTGCTTTCCAGCATAGTCCAGGTGGCCTTTGAGGAAAACAGACAACATGAGCTTTGCCTTATCACTCCCATATTCCCTGAATATTCCGCGTCTATTGATCCCCTGGCATACTATTTTATGCCTGAAGAGCTGGTATCACACGTAGTATCCGGCATAAAAGCAAAAGAAGAGTTTTTCATAAATATTGCTTACGAAACAACACTTATTATCGTCCTTACTCTACTGCTCTTTGCAAAGGCAAGAAACGAGAAGTGCCGGATAAATCTGAATGACATTAAAGAGCGAGCCTCCCATGCTTGCCTGGAAGACCTGAAAGCCGAACTTGAATCAATACCGGAATCACCTGAAAAGGCTGACATCCTTGCCAGCCTCACACAAATACTCGATTCACCCAAAGACTACTTTGCAAAGATTTCATCATCCCTGCGCACCACGCTCACATCTCTTTCCACGGGAAACGTGGGCAAAATCATTGGCAGGGCTCAAAGCAACCAGTTCATCAAGAGACTCGAACAGAATAAAAGGGTAATACTGGTCGTGCAAACCGGAAGCCTGCTCACCCGCAAAACTGCCCACATTGTTGCAAGGGTGCTTATTTCGATGATTCAGAGCTTTATCGGCAGGCGCTACGCTTCCGGTAGAACAGTCAGCCCCCCGCTTGCAATCTATCTCGATGAGGCGAGCAACCTGATGTACATAGGAATTGACGAGCTTTTCAATAAAGCAGGCGGGGCCGGCGCATGGGTACACGCGTTCACGCAGTCCATTTCAGACCTGGAAGCCGAAATAGGCCGCCCTTTTGCCAAAAAGATTCTCGATAACACCAATACCAAGGTCTTTATGAGGGTGAATGACCCTACCACGGCAGAATACGTGGCCGACTATTCAGGCGAGCAAAAGAGGTTCAGTCCCCTGCTGTCTCTTGGGGGAGCCATTACAATAAGGGAAGTCAAGGAGAATGCCATTCTTCCGGAACATATACTTAACCTGCAAGAGCGAGAGTTTTTCCTGTTTTCATACCAGGGGCAATACAGAGGAAAAACGCTTTTTGTAAAACCACCGTATTTTCAGATTGAATACCCGCACGTGAACGTATTCTAAGGTATCAATTCAGCCTATTCAAAAAGCGAGTCTAACGAGCATACAGGTGATCCGATTCTAAAGCGGGTCACTGTTTGAGCGTATTAGTGAGCGTTAAGAAAGAACAGCAAAATGACATATTTTTTCTAAGGGTTAAATGATATCCGCCACAATCGAGGTTATTCACAAAAGTTATTCCCTGTTCTTTCTTTATGGTCACTTATGCGCGAGTTTGAGCCGGTTTAGAATCGGATTGCCTGTATGCGATAATGTTTTCAAAGAACTAAAATATCACATTTTAAGAGTTGTGGATAAGTGATTGTAGATATTGCCATAGTTTTCACAATTCTCAGCTATGTCGTATATGTGGTCCTGATCACACGAGTTGGGACCGCAAGAAAGCAAAAGAACGCTCTTACCAATCTGGCCAAGCTGTATCAACTTTATCACAACCAGAGCCCCAAGCAAGGCGCCACAATCCATCAGCCGAACCGATCATCGGAAAAGAGAGCGCCTAGGGAGTGAAAATTTCACCTTGTCTCTATTATACATGTAGAGACTCTGTTTTCGCTCGTGAAAATATTGGCCTGAGCCCGGAAATCCCCCGTCTTTTGGAAAGGACAGAACTCTGATGCAAGATACGGAAAACTACTTTCCTCAATATTTGGCATCCCCTCTTCAAATCCTTTGGTTTGAAACCGACGAGGTTGCAACCTTGCTTATATTTTTCATAATCTCATCGCTCTTTGGAGGGTGGACCTGGTTATTGCTCTTTGTCGGGCCGTACCTCTATTTAAGGCTTAAAAAGAACTATCCAAAATCGTTTATTAAACATTCACTCTATTTCCTGGGGTTGAAAACACCGAAAAATTACCCATCCACCTTTGAAAAATTCTTTTGTGAGTAACTGATGCACTTAAAGATCTATCAAAACAAGACATCAAACGTGTGGGCGGAGAACAGGCTTTTAAAGTTCGTTGTGGTCGTGATGGGGCTCAGTTCGGTTATTTCAATATTCATGTCGATTCATGCAATAGACCGGCAGAAAGTAGTGATCCTTCCTCCGGTCGTGGATAAGAGGATCGTCATAAGCGGCAATGATGTCAACGATGACTACATAAAGCTGTTTGTTCGTTACACGCTCGGGTTGCTTTTAAACTACTCCCCCACTTCCTTTAACGACCAGGCCGATGATTGCCTGAAGTTTGCCTCGCCTGAGTTCTACCAGCAGCTTCACAAGAAGCTTGCGACACTAAAGGAAACAGTAAAAAAACTGAACATATCCAATATTTTTTATCCTGAGCGCATTAGAATATATCGCAACGAAGAAAGGATTGAGGTCCTGGGCATACAAAGGCAGTACGCCCAGCATTCGCTTGTTGACGAAGGGACAAAGACCTATGAAATCAAATACGAGATTATACAGGGAAGATTCTTTCTTAAAGGGATTAAAGAAATTCGTTCTAAGTAGCGCGTTGATATTGCCGCTATTTCTGATCAGCGACTCAAAGGCCCAAGAGCCACCCAGGGCTCGTGCGCCCTATACACTCGCAAACACCTCCGTTCATGTAATGCAGGAAGTTCCGACTAAAGTCACACTGAGCAACAGGGATATTAACCGGATTACATGCCCTGATGGGGCACTGGTAAAGGACGTTGTTTATTCCTCCGAAAAGGGCGTGTCTGTAAAGATCGAGGGCTCCAACGCCTTTGTCAAGTTCCTTGTCATCAAGGACACGATAACTGGAAAGCAAAAATACAGACTAGATCCCGTAGAATTCTATGTGATTTGCGAAGAAAATCAGATTTTCACCTTAATCGGTCAACCGCAAAAAATTCCGGCACAGCATATCCGGCTTGTGCGTACCGCGCAGAGGGTCAAGAAAAACCTTTCGTTATTTGAAG
>JAFDKF010000269.1 GCA_019307135.1 Deltaproteobacteria bacterium | reverse complement strand
CACAGAGATAAAGCATGGAGCAGCCGTCATCGCTATTGGTGCTGATGAATATAAACCCACCGAATACCTTTATGGAGAAGATGACAGGGTATTGACCCAGCTGGAGTTGGAGGACCAAATCGCCAGAGGAGAAGAAAGGCTGATCAAATCCCAGAGTCTGGTGATGATCCAATGCGTAGGCTGCAGAAATGAAGACAGAAACTACTGCGCCCGGGTATGTTGCAGCCATGCTATAAAGAACGCCTTGAAACTAAAAGAGATAAACCCCGAGATGGATATCTACATTATCTTTCGGGATATGAGAACGTATGGTCTTATGGAGGACTATTATCGGGAAGCGTCAGAGAAAGATGTAAAATTCATCCGTTACGAGCCGGATGATAAACCTCAGGTGGAAGCTGTTGAGGAGGAAGGTCGGCCTGTTTTAAGAGTTACCGCGACCGATCCCATTTTAGGTCAGAAGCTTGCTATAGATGCCGATTACCTCACTTTGTCTGCTGCCGTGATTCCCCCCGCAGGAAACAGGGAAATATCTCAGTTATTCAAGGTCTCTTTGGGACCGGATGATTTTTTCAAAGAAGCCCATGTTAAATTAAGACCTGTTGACTTTGCCGCGGATGGCATTTTCCTGTGTGGGACAGCTCACTATCCCAAGCATATACCGGAAGCGATTACCCAGGCTTATGGAGCTGCAGGTCGGGCTTTAACCCTTCTCTCACATGATATAGTCACAGTCTCAGGTTCTGTTTGCGAGGTAAAAGAGGATGATTGCGTATCGTGTGGGGCATGTATTACAGCTTGTATGTATGGCGCCATAGAGTTTCATGATACACCACAAGGCAAAAAGGCCAGAGTTAATCCTGTTCTCTGTAAAGGAGATGGTCTCTGTAACGCAAAGTGTCCAACAGGGGCTATTTTTCTAAAGCACTTTACCGATGAAGAGATCTTGAGCCAAATTGATGCGGCGGTTCCAGAAGAAGAGATCATACAACAAATGGATGCGGCGGTTGGAGATGTGTAGAAGTATACGAGTGAGTAAAGAATCCACGCCCATCGAAGATCCCGCTATGCGGGGAAGGACGTGGCCTTGATTTGCCCCTGGAAGGGGCTAAGGCGCTATGAAAAAAAAAGTGCCTAAAATGCCTAAAGTTTGAAGTGCCTAAAGTTGTGGTACGCCTTCGGCGTGCTATTTTATCAAACAAAGATTCAGGGGTTTACCCCCTCTTGCGTGCTAATTGGTGTCATAGAGTAATTTATAGAAAATAGCAGAATTCATTAACTTTAGGCATTTTAGGCACTTTAGATCACTTTAGGCACTTGTGCAGATTAAAGGCAGAGCCATTTTGCTCTGACCTGGCTGTGAGGACCAAGGTTACCATAACCGACTAAAGGAGAGGTGAGAACGAATGAGTACAGGACTTAAATTTAAACCAAGAATAATAGGTTTTGTATGCCATTGGTGAGGATACGGAGCTGCTGACCTGGCTGGAGTTTCCAGACTGCAATATACGCCTGAAATGAGGCTTATCCGCGTCATGTGTTCCGGTAGAATCGACCTGAAGTTTATCCTCCGAGCGTTCTCAAATGGAATGGATGGGGTATTTATTGGTGGTTGTCATCTCGGTGAATGCAATTATGTTACGCATGGAAATTACGATGCATTAAGCGTGGTGCTTCTATGCAGAAAAATAATGGAACATATAGGGCTGAACCCGGAAAGGTTAAGGCTCGAATTTATGTCTTCCAGTGATGGAATCCGTTTCGCCGCACTGGCGAATGACTTTTCCAGGAAGGTAAAGGAGTTAGGACCACTTGGCACAAGCGAAGGAATAGACGAAAATAGATTAAAGTTCAAACTTGAAGCAGTTAATAAATTAGTCCCTTACATTAAGCTGGTGGAAAGGGAGAGGCTGAGAGTACCTGTTAAATCGGAAGAAGCGTATAATAAATTTTTCACCAGTGACGAGTTAAACAGGTTATTTAATGAATTAATTGTAGATAAATTGGCGATAAGCCAAATTATGTTACTCCTGCGAGAAAAACCCCTTTCAACTGGAGAAATTTCTGAGAATTTAGGTCTAAACCCGTCTGAAGTATCAAGGCACATGAACAGTTCATCAAGACAAGGATTCGTCAGGTACGATGAAAGCGAAAAGTGCTTTGCTCTTGCCTAAGGTGAAAGAGCAGGCAGTGGATCAGGTGAAAGAAGAAGATAAGGACAGCGGCTATGGATAACGACAGAATCGATCAGATTATTGATAAACATAACGGCGAAGCCAGTTTACTAATTCAGGTATTATTAGAGATTCAGAGTGAAAATCATTGGCTTCCTAAGGAAGCATTAGAGAGGGTCAGCGAAAAATTACAAGTTCCTTTAACCCGGATACTACATATAGCTACCTTTTATAAAGCCTTTAGTTTAGTTCCTAAAGGACGTCATGAAATTCACATTTGTGTGGGTACTGCCTGTCATGTTCGTGGTGCGACGCGTGTCCTCGACACGGTGCAAGACCTGACTGGAATTAAACCTGGCGAAACGGACTTGGATTTGAAGTTCAGCCTGGAAACTGTTAACTGCCTCGGCTGCTGTGCTTTAGGACCGGTGATGGAA
>JAFDKF010000127.1 GCA_019307135.1 Deltaproteobacteria bacterium | reverse complement strand
GATCAAAATTCAAAATGAACTCGGCAATCATACTTGCAATATCGGCATGTTAGAAAATTTCAAAGAACAGCATAGTTGGCATTCGCATGCAAAGACCTAACCGGAAATTACTGGTTCTCAACGTGTTATTTTTTGTCATTTTGTCATTTTGTATTCGGATTTGTTTCGAGTTTCGGATTTCGATATTCGGATTTAGGCTGACCAGGGCTTTCCGTTCAGACACTGATTGGGGAATGTTCCCATTGGAGCACACATGAGCATATTGATCGACAAAAGCACCAGCCTGCTGGTCCAGGGAATAACCGGCAGGGAAGGAAGTTTTCATACAAGGCAGTGTGTGGCCTACGGCAGCAACATTGTGGCAGGGGTAACCCCTGGTAAGGGGGGGCAAGACCTGGACGGGATTCCGGTCTTTAACACCATTCGTGAGGCGGTTGAGCGTACCGGTGCCAACGCCAGTCTTATTTTTGTGCCGTCTCCTTTTGCGGCGGACGCGATCATGGAGTCTGCCGCAGCAGGGCTTCCGTTGACCGTTTGCATTACCGAGGGAATCCCCATTCGTGACATGTTCAAGGTGGTTCCTTTTTTAAAAAACCGCAACTGCCGGCTCATCGGCCCGAACTGCCCTGGAGTAACTTCGCCAGGTCGTTGCAAGGCGGGGATCATGCCGGGGCCGATTCATAAAGAGGGCCCGATTGGCGTGGTATCAAGGAGCGGCACGCTGACATACGAAGTCGTGCACCAGCTCACCCAGAGCGGCCTGGGGCAGAGCACCTGTATCGGGATCGGGGGCGACCCGATCATCGGTTCGTCCTTTGTGGACATCTTGAAGCTTTTTGATAAGGACCCGGAAACCGAAGGTGTGGTGCTCATCGGAGAGATCGGGGGCAGCGATGAGGAGACTGCGGCCGAGTATGTCAGGGATCACTTCAACAAGCCGGTACTCGGGTTTGTTGCCGGCCTTACCGCCCCTCCTGGAAAGCGCATGGGACATGCAGGGGCCATCATATCAGGGAGTGGGGGGACAGCCGGAGAAAAGATAGCCGCCATGCGAAAGTGTGGCATTCACGTGGTGGAGCACCTGGGAGAACTGGGCAGGGAGGCCAGGGAGTTGTTTGGCTGAATCTTGATTGTTGCAGATGCCTCCTCCCCTGTTTCGTACCTCAAGGCCCCAATAGTATTTCCCCAAATTCCTGCTACCCACTCCCGTAAACTCCATTACCCTTCTTTAAATAGTGCCTGAACGCAAAGTCATATTCAGCCAAAATCCGAATATCGAAACCCGAAATCCGAAACAAATTCGAAAATTCGAATACCGAATGACCAAATGACCAAAAGTAATACATTGAAAATTCGATGTTTTTTGTCATTGGAGCATTTTCATTTCTGTCATTGTTTCGTATTTCGTGCTTCGTATTTGGAATTTTTGACCGAAAAACAGAGGTTTTCGGTCAAGCACTAAATGGTTGACTTTTGAAGGCTATACAGTTAAATGCTTTTAATCAAGCAACTTCGATGTTACAGGGGTTTGTCTTTTTCAGTCCCGCTTATAGCAGGACGTTGTATAAAATTGCGAAGCGATTTTATGAAGCGATTTTATTGATGAAGGGAGAGAGAATATGAGTCCGATGACAAAGACGGTTGAAGGGAACGAAGCAGCAGCCCACGTGGCCTATGCCATGAGTGACGTGGCAGCCATCTATCCGATTACTCCTTCGAGCAGTATGGGGGAGTACTGTGATGAATGGGCAGCCCATGGACGCAAGAACATTTTCGGCCAGGTCCTGAAAGTGATGGAGATGCAGTCAGAGGGAGGGGCGGCAGGCGCAGTTCACGGTGCCCTTTCCGCTGGCACCCTGTCCACAACCTTTACGGCATCCCAGGGCCTGCTGCTTATGATTCCGAACATGTACAAAATATCGGGCGAGATCATGCCGGCTGTCTTTCATGTCTCAGCCCGGGCGATTGCCGCTCATGCCCTTTCCATTTTCGGAGACCATTCGGATATCAATGCGGTCAAACAGACGGGCTTCTCCCTGCTTGCTTCGGCATCTGTTCAAGAAAACATGGATCTCGCCCTTGTGGCCCATCTTGCCAGTATCCGGGCAAGCCTTCCGTTTCTTCACTTCTTTGACGGATTCAGGACATCTAATGAGATACAGAAGATAGCGTTTATTGATTATGATGACATGGCGAGCCTTGTAGACTGGGAGGCGATTGATGATTTCAGAAGCCGTTGTATGAACCCCGAATATCCCCAGTTAAGGGGCACGGCCCAGAATCCGGATATATTCTTCCAGAGCCGCGAGGGGTCGAATCCTTTCTACGAAGAGATCCCCTATATCGTCCAGGAAGAGATGCAAAAGGTGAGTGCCCTGACCGGCCGTTCATATAATCTTTTCGATTACGTGGGAGACCCTGAAGCGGACAGGATCATCATATCCATGGCATCGAGTTGTGATGTGATCGAGGAGACAGTGCATTACCTGAACGGAGTGGGCGAGAGGGTCGGGCTCATCAAAGTGCGGCTTTACCTCCCATTTTCAAAAGAACACTTTTTGAGGGCCCTTCCGGTTACAGGCAAAAGAATGGCGGTCCTGGACAGGACCAAGGCACCAGGGGCCGTGGGTGAGCCCCTGTATCAGGATGTGTGCACGGTCTTTCAGGAAAAAGCGGAAACCCCTGTCATTGTAGGGGGAAGATACGGCCTGGGAAGCAAGGATTTTACCCCTACGATGGTCAAGGCCGTGTTTGATAATCTCCGCGCATCAACTCCCAAAAACCACTTTACGGTGGGTATTGTGGACGATGTTTCACACACCTCCCTGGAACCTGGCGATGAAATCCATCCAACGGCTGAAGGCACGGTCCGATGCAAATTCTGGGGACTCGGAGCCGATGGCACGGTTGGGGCTAACAAGAACGCCATCAAGATCATCGGTGAAAACACCGACATGTATGCACAGGCATATTTTTCCTATGATGCCAAGAAGTCAGGCGGGATCACCATATCCCATCTCAGGTTTTCGCCTGAGAGGATCCAATCCCCGTATCTGTTGACCCAGTCTGACTTTATTGCCTGTCATAATCCTGCATTTCTGACCCAGTATGATATCCTGGAAGGGATCAGGGAGGGAGGCTCCTTCTTGCTGAATTCGTCCTGGAGCGTGAAAGAAATGGGAACCAGGATTCCCGATCATATGAAGAGAGCCATCGCTCAGAAAAAATTGGACTTCTACAATATTGATGCCGTCAAAATTGCTTCTGATGTGGGTCTGGGCGGACGTATAAACATGGTCATGCAGGCAGCATTTTTTCACATCGCCAAGGTGATTCCTTCCCAGGAGGCATTCAAGTACATAAAGGAGGCTATCAAAAAGACTTACGGAAAAAAGGGTGAGAAGATTGTGCAGATGAACATTGATGCTGTGGACAAGGCATTGGGTGCCTTGAAAAAGATCAAGGTCCCAAAATCGTGGGCCACAGCCGGCCACGAGGCCTATCTTAAGGCCGATGAGCCTGAGTTCGTGCAAAAGGTCATGAGGCCCATGCTGGCTCAACAGGGGGACAAGCTCCCGGTGAGTGCCTTCAGCCCGGACGGCATATTCCCCACAGCGACGACTAAGTATGAAAAAAGAGGTGTTGCCCTCAACGTGCCCGAATGGATTCCGAAAAACTGCATACAGTGTAATCAATGCGCCTTTGTTTGTCCCCATGCCGTCATTCGTCCGGTCCTGGCACAGGAAGGGGACCTCGATAATGCCCCAAAAGGTTTTGTGACCTCTAAGGCCACCGGCAAGGAGTTGAAGGGATTGCGGTTCCGGATTCAGGTAAGCCCCCTTGACTGCACGGGTTGCGGCAACTGTGCTGATATCTGTCCGGCCAAGAAAAAGGCCCTGGTGATGCGGCCACTGGCCACCCAAACAGAAGTACAGGTTCCTAATCACAAATTCTCTACTGAACTCCCAGTCATGGACGATGTGATTCCTGCCACCTCGGTTAAGGGGAGCCAGTTCCGGCAGCCTCTCTTTGAGTTCTCCGGAGCCTGTCCCGGCTGTGGTGAAACCCCCTACGTAAAGCTCATCACCCAGTTGTTTGGTAATCGCATGATGATCGCCAATGCCACAGGTTGTTCCTCTATTTTTGGTGGATCTGCACCGAGTTGCCCGTATACGGTCAATGAAGATGGGCACGGTCCTGCCTGGGCCAACTCCCTCTTCGAGGACAATGCAGAGTATGGCTTTGGAATGGAGCTGGGTGTGACCCAGAGGCGAGACAAGCTGGCTGACCTTATTCGCGAGGCCCTGACTACCGGGCTTTCAAAAGAGTTGAAAGAGGCGTTTGAGGGATGGCTGGAGAACATGCATGACGCCGATAGATCCAGGGAGTATGGCCGCAAGATAGAAGAGCTTGCCGAACTTGAGATGGTCAATCAAGAGAATTCCGCCCATGCCCTGCTTTCCGACATCCTTGATCGAAGTGATTACCTTGTCAAAAAATCGATCTGGGTCTTTGGCGGTGATGGCTGGGCCTATGACATCGATTATGGCGGATTGGATCATGTGATTGCCCAGGGCCATGACATCAATATTCTGGTCCTGGATACAGAGGTCTATTCCAACACCGGTGGCCAGTCTTCAAAGGCAACACCCACAGGAGCTGTGGCCAAGTTTGCAGCAGGTGGCAAACCGACCCGTAAGAAAGACCTGGGCAGGATGGCTATGACTTACGGCTACGTGTATGTGGCATCTGTTGCCATGGGTGCCAGCAAGAATCAACTGATGAAGGCATTGATTGAGGCCGAAACCTACCAGGGACCATCTCTGATTATCGCCTATGCGCCCTGTATCAGCCACGGCATCAACATGGGCAGGAGCCAGCACGAGGAGAAGCGGGCCGTGGAGTCGGGTTACTGGACCCTGTACCGGTATGACCCCAGACGAAAACAAGCAGGGGAAAATCCCTTTATCCTTGATTCCAAAAAACCAAAGGGTGATTTTCAGGAATTCCTGATGGGCGAGGTGCGCTACTCCAGCCTGACAAGAACCTTTCCGGAAAACGCGAAAGCACTTTTTCAAAAAGCCGAGGAGGACATGAGAGAAAGATACGAGACATATAGGCAGATGGCGGGCGAGGAGGAAGCTGAAAGCTGATCAGAGATCAGAGATCAGAGATCAGAGATCAGAGGTCAGAGATCAGAGGTCAGAGATCAGAGGTCAGAGATCAGAGGTCAGAGATCAGAGGTCAGAGATCAGAGATCAGAGGTCAGAGGTCAGAGATCAGAGATCAGAGGGCAGAGGGCAGAGGGCAGAGATCAGAGGTCAGAGGTCAGAGATCAGAGGTCAGAGGTCAGAGATCAGAGGTCAGAGGTCAGAGATCAGAGGTCAGAGGTCAGAGGTCAGAGGTCAGAGATCAGAGGTCAGAGATCAGAGGTCAGAGGTCGCATCCACTAGTTGGGGGGATCATCTGAACGGGGAACCCTGAACCTGTGAAGGCCAACAGACAGGCCGCCCGGAGATTGGTCCGAGCGGCCTTTTTTGTGTGAAAATGCATAGCGCATAGCGTTTCATGCCAAGCTATGCTATCATTATTTATTGTGATGCTGCATTTTGCTGAGTCATGGTGGTTAGTTTACTTTAGGCACTTTAGGTCACTTTAGGCACTTTTCCTCGTTCCCATGCTCTGCGTGGGTTCCTCGTTCCCATGCTCTGCTTCCTCGTTCCCATGCTCTGCGTGGGAACGGATACCGATGGGCGCTCTGCGCCCCACTCAAGTTGTTCCTCGTTCCCATGCTCTGCGTGGGAACGGATACCGATGGGCGCTCTGCGCCCCACTCAAGCTGACAAATTATGGCAAGAACCAGATATAGAATCACATCCAATGAACAGCCTCACTTTCTGACGTGCACTATCGTGGACTGGATACCCATATTTACCAGGCCACAGACGGTACAAATCGTTCTAGATTCATTGCGTTACTTACAAACGAAGGAGGAATTGACTGTATTTGGCTTCATAATCATGGAGAACCACCTTCACGTCATAGCTTCAGCAAAGGACCTAGCAGACGTCGTTCGCAGATTCAAGTCCTTTACAGCAAGGAAAATCATTGATCTGTTGAAGGAGCGAGGGGAAAAAGCGACTCTGGAACAACTGAGGAATGCCAAGCTGCCACACAAAGAAGACAGGAAACACCAGTTTTGGCAGGAGGGAACTCATCCTGTTCTCGTACAGAACCAAGCGATTATGCGACAAAAACTTGAATACATGCATAACAATCCAATACGACGGGGCTATGTCGATGATCCAACTCACTGGCGATACTCAAGCGCGCGGAACTATGCAGGGCATGACGGAATCTTAGAGGTGACACGGGTTTGGTAGTGTCGTTGATCAAGAGTTTCTGGATGTGAATTAGGTATGGAAAGGGCGTAAAACGCCCGGAGGAATGCGTTCCCACGCAGAGCGTGGGAACGAGAAATCATTATTTATTGTGATGCTGCATTTTGCTGAGTCATGGCGGTTAGTTCACTATAGGCACTTTAGTTCACTTTAGGCACTTTAGGCACTTTAGGCACTTTAGTTCACTTTAGTTCACTTTAGGCACTCTCAATTCAACCATGAAACACACCGTTACCTTTGAGCCAGACAATGTTGCAATACGCGTTGACAAGGGGACTAACCTCTTAGAGGCGGCCCTTGCGGCTGGCGTCCACATCAATGCCACGTGCGGCGGGCAGGGTGTTTGTGGCAAGTGCCGCGTGATGATTGAGGCAGGGGAGGTTGATAGCGAAAAGACTGAGAATATAAGTCAGGAAGAATACGAACAGGGATGGCGGCAGGCGTGTAGAACCTCTGTGATTTCAGACTGCACCGTGCAGGTTCCTCTTGAGTCAAGGGGCCTGAGACGTGTCGTGGCCCAGAAACTCGACATGGGCAAGGCGGAGCGCAAGATTGCCGACCTTGAGACAATACCCCTGGCTGAGGGCTGGCAGTTTGACCCCGTGGCCATCAAGGTGCCCCTTCAACTCACTGCGCCTACGCTACAGGACAACGTGAGTGACCTGTCGCGTTTTTCCGCGGGGCTCAGACAGCAGCATGATATAGAAAATATCTCCGTGGACATACAATGCCTGAAAATCATGCCGAACATCTTGAGGACAAGTGACTGGTCTGTCACAGCCACCCTTACGGCAGATCCAGCACCGAATATGCTTCTATCCCAAAAAGACAAAGACCGGCCCTTGAAGCTGGTGCGCATGGAACGCGGGGATACGTCTGAGCAGAATCTTGCCATTGGTTTGGATATCGGCACAACAACCATATGTGCCCAGCTTATCGATCTTAAGACCGGAAGGGTCATGGCTGAACGGGCCGAATACAACAGGCAGGTTGAATACGGCGAGGACGTTATCACCCGCATCGTATATGCCCAAAAGCCTGAAGGGCAAAAAAAGCTCCAGTCTCTTGTTGTATCTTCCGTTAATCAGGTTATTGATGAGCTTTTGGAAGACACCTACACCTCAAAGAAGAGCATCTCATGCATTGCTGCGGCCGGAAATACCACCATGACACACCTTCTCCTTGGTATAGAGACACGTCATATCAGGGAGGCCCCTTATGTGCCTGTGGCCAATTTCATGCCCGTTGTATGGGCAGCAGACATTGGCATTGACCTGCCTGACTGTGTGCAGGTTTACAGTTTTCCTTCGGTGGCAAGTTATGTCGGAGGAGACATTGTCTCCGGCATATTAGGCTCTGGCGTGTTTCAAAAAGAGGAACTGACGCTGTATATGGACATCGGGACCAACGGTGAGATCGTTTTGGGAAACCGTGATTGGCTGGTATGCGCTGCCTGTTCCATGGGACCTGCCTTTGAGGGGGGCGGCATCAGACATGGTATGCGGGCCGACCGGGGAGCAATTGAGGGGTTCCACATCAATCCGGTAACTCTGGAGCCTATGGTCATTACCGTTGGAAAGAAAAAGCCCCGGGGTATTTGCGGGTCCGGCCTGATCAGTGTCCTGGCCGGGTTGCTGTCGGCCTGTGTCATTGACCGAAACGGCAAGTTCGTTCGCGACCTCCCTTCAGACCGCATCCGGCCCGGGCGATTCGGCTATGAATATGTGTTGGCATGGGCTGAAGACTCCGGGACCGGGCATGATATCGTCATCACCGAGGTGGATATTGAAAACCTGATCCGTGCCAAAGGGGCGCTTTTTGCCGGATGCCTTACACTCCTTGAGACTCTGGATCTCTCGTTCGACGACCTGGACCGGATAATCATCGCGGGCGCCTTTGGCCGATACATCAACATTGAAAAAGGAAAGGAGATTGGCCTGTTTCCGGATATCCCTGTTGAAAGGTTTCATTTCCTTGGAAATGGGTCCCTTGTGGGGTCTCGCCTGGTGTGCCTTTCCAGGGGGATGCTTGGTGAGGTGGAACGAATCGCAAAAATGATGACCAATATTGAGCTGAGCGACAACCCATCCTTCATGGACAAGTATATGGGAGCCCTTTTTCTTCCCCATACAGATGCCCGTCTTTTCCCTGCTGTGAGCAAATACCTTGAGGCCAATTGTAAGATAATCCGGAGCGAGAGGAAGGCGCGGTAGCTCAATATTAGTTCCTTAGTTCTAAGATTCGTGTTTTTTCTGGCAGTAAATAAATTCGAAATCCGAATATCGAAATCCGAAACAAATTTTCAATTTTCAAAATTCAAATGATCAAAACTGAATGTACAACTATAATTATCTCAACTATCTCAGATTCTATGTTTTGAACATTCGAACATTTGTATTTTGGATTTGTTTCGAATTTCGAATTTCGTGCTTCGGGTTTCCGGTTTATCCGGGTTAGGTGTAAGGAACATTTCATGAGCATAACCATTGCCATGGCCGGCAAGGGCGGTACTGGCAAGACCACGATTGCGGGCCTTCTGATCAGGTTTCTTCTAAAAAAAGGTATCAAGCCAATCCTTGCCGTGGATGCGGATGCCAATGCGAATCTGAATGAGGTCCTTGGACTTGAGGTAGAAACCACGCTCGGTGACGCCAGGGAGGGGCTTAAGGATGGCGTGCCCGCAGGAATGACCAGGGACCTGTACATGGAATATAAGGTTCACGAGTCCTTGATAGAGAGCGAGGGGTATGATCTGATCGTTATGGGGCGGCCCGAAGGCCCGGGGTGCTATTGCCATGCCAACACCTTGCTTTCCCGGTACATGGACATCCTCTGCGGAAACTACCAGGTCGTGGTCATGGATAATGAGGCAGGCATGGAGCATATCAGTCGCCTGGTGGCCCGCCGTGCTGATATCCTGCTGATCGTATCCGACCCAACCCAGCGGGGAATACAGGCAGCCATGCGGATTCGTGATCTGGCCCGGGAGATGAAGGTGGATATCAAGAAAGACTATGTGATTATAAACCGGGTCAATGGCGAGTTGCCTGCTGCGGTGAGGGCCGCGGCGGAAACAGCCGGGCTGAACCTGGCCGGGTGTGTCCCGGAAGACGAGTTGATTTCCCGCTATGATACGGAGGGGCGACCCACCGTGCAACTGCCGGATGATGCCAAATCGGTTCAGGCGCTGAATGGGATCTTTGAGGACATCATTACGATTGTCGATTGAATATTGAAAAATGGATATCAACCCAGCATCGAGCGTCCAGCGTCAAGCATCGCGGTCGAGGGTAAACCCCGCCTCTACGTAGGGTCGGGGTTTATCCCCGACCGAAGACTGTGCAATAGAGCCGTAACCCCAAAATCTTTTTCTGAAAGGGTATAGTAGAACCTCTCTGACATTTTTGAACAGACGCTTCCCAGTAGTCCTACACACCCAGTCTTTTCTCCCAAAACAGCTTTGGATCAAGGCATAAAAGGCCGTCAAGGAGCATCTTTTTTTTTCTTGACAAAAGGTGCGAATAAGTATATGGAAATAAAATTTCCTTTGATCGAAATTTCCTTTGCTCGGATGGTCCCTCCGTTACGGGGTTCATCTACCAAAACAAAGGGACTGCCACTATCTGTTAAACAAACAACAAGACTCCCAAATATTCCTTAAATTCCTATTCAAACACGACTTCGCTAAAGGTCCAAATAATGCAATGGGGCGAAGCCCGTAAGTTCGACTTATACCTAAGGTGATCGGTTCCAGGTTCAGGGTTCAGG
>JAFDKF010000126.1 GCA_019307135.1 Deltaproteobacteria bacterium | reverse complement strand
ATCCCCATATCCTATACTGATACCGGAGTTGTCTTCGGAAACGCCATCACGTTTCAGACCCAATGACAAGGTCAATATAGAATCTCCGACAACCCAAACAAGTAGTTCAGATAGCCGAAATTCAGGTGGGTCATCGTTGAAATCTTCAACCTCGTGTGTCGGTTTTCCGTATTGGGCAATTAAGTCACTTTTGATTTGGGTATATGTTTTTTTGATAATCTCATCTTCCGGAGGTTCCTCAAAGAAAGTAACAACAACCCTAGCCAATTTATCTCTGCCGAATAACCCTCTATTAAAATAGCATACAATTCCTGAGGCTACGCCATAGCTCGAATCAAAGAATCCAATCGCATTCTGTGTTGGATGTGGCCCCATAGGCTGCTTATCTCGAAAAATGTCTTGAACCTCATCCTTCCCAATACCCCACCTAATCTCTTTTATAAAATCCATAATCCATAACCCTACCCCCCTGAAATTTCCTATCTCCTGAAAATAAAAATGGCACAATGCAAAAGAATAAAAAAACAATCAATTATCGGAATTACCAATTTTCTCACTACGTAACCTCTTAACTCGCCTTTGTTGTCAGGCGTGCTTAAGCCTCACACTGTTTCTATTTAACGCTATCATCCGGAAAAAGTGCACACTTGATTCAAGGCCAGTACCTTACCACGAAATGTTTGGCGCAAATCATCTGGCAAAGATGCAACATGAGCGTACGGGTTGAGAAACAGTTTCATTTCATACGAGATCTCCTTCAGGTTGTTATCAACCCAAAATATTCCTATACCTCCCAGGTTCCCATGATCGGAATTGGCAAAACGACCAGCTTTATGCATACTATATAATGCTTGCTTGGCATGTATTTCGTATTTCCGTATTGTATTTCAGGTTAATAAAAAGATCGTCAACTATTACTAAAAGGTTGGGTTTGTCTGGTGAGAATTTTTCGTACGCCTTGTCGATCGCGAATTGTATTCTTTCCCATGACGCTATACTTCTGAAGTCTGCATTTAGATATTTAGGTTGTTTAGTCCTGCCCGCTTTTAGTTCCGCGTCCGAGAGTTGACCTTCCCAGCCAGGACTTTTGACCTCTACAAATGTGTCCACGTACGAAGGACCGCGAACTAGAAATTCTCCTTGCTTTAGATGTTGACCAATCGGCTTCCACCTTACTATATCGAATTGGTTTCTATGAAAGAAGAATGCCACACGCAACTCAGCGATAGCTGAATCCCGTTGGCTTGTCGAAGCACTTAGGGCGCTCAAGTAGTGCTCAAATTGCCCTTGAATTTTGGCAAAGTTAAGTACCTTCTCAATTTCGTCAGCCCATAGTTGGGATGATGGAAAATCGTCTTCCCCTGCCCAGCGAGCTCTGTCGATAACAGTCGAAGTCAACGGACCAAGAGTTATTTCTGTTTTGTGTATTTTTGTCTTCATTAAATTTAGTGCTGATGTCTGCATGAGCTGAGCGGCCCGGTTTGTTCGCATCCGCTGGGGCGATTTGTTAGGCGAATTCCGCTTAATCTACTATCTGAAAGTCTAAGACTCTGAACTCAATCCTAGTCCTCGAAGGCTCATCCACAGCACCCCCAGTTAAAGTCCGAACACTGCCGTCAACTTCGCCGTTAACCCTTTTTGACAAACCAGCTGGTATGGTTCCTCTGTATTGTACAAGGTCAAATTCAATGGGCATATGTTGCGTATCATAGAATATTACAAGGCATACTATATCTTTCACGTTGTTGTGCAGTTCGTTACGTAACGAAAACGAATAATTTCCTACAAAGCCCCAAAGCAATTGACCGCCTACGACTCCTTCAGTGCTTCGCCCTCCCAGATCTCCGAGAATGGATTGCTGCCCGGCTGAAGACTTAGCCTCATGAAGAGGTTTTGCAGGTCCTGCCTTCCCAAGCAAAGCTTTTAGATAGTTTGACGGAATGGCGAAATTAAGATTCTGACCCCCTTTGAAGGTAGCCACGGCCACCCCAATGACCTGTCCTCGGGAATTCAAGACAGGCCCGCCGCTGCTTCCTGGAGAAATTGGGGCAGTGATCTGCAACAGTTTCTCGGTGCCCACCTCTCTAATGCTGCTTACTATGCCCTGAGAAAAAGTACCTTCCAATCCCTGCGGATTACCAACTACATAAACTGGTTCACCAACTTCCACTGCCTCGCTATTTCTCAGAGGTAGGGGAGTAATGCGCGAAAGTCTTTTTTTAAGCACATATTCAACTATTGAGTCCGGTGGGGCAGTAGTGTGCAAAATAGATATTTCCAAAAGGACCAAGTCGTGAAGAGGATCGATTCCAACAGTTCCCTCTATGTCATATTTTGCCTTTTGGCCAATAAGCTTCGCATACCCTCGCGAGGCACCTTCAACGACATGCAAGTTGCTCGCTATTACTCCTTGTCGAATAAAGAAGCCGCTGCCCAGCGAGACAGGTTGTCCGCTATCATCCTCCATGACCAGAAGGACTACCGAACCGAAAGCTTTCCGGGCTATTTCCTGAGGCGTTTGTGCATGAAGTACGGCGGAAACTGCAAAGAGAGCAAAGCTGAGGCAGACAGTTGGCAGCAAGCTTGCAATGTTAATTCTTCTTCTACTCATAAACGCTCTCCCGTTTTGTCGTTTGGGCTAACAGGCTGGCATTGAGCGCCAGCGATATGCCAGTCCTTGTTCAGTCCATTGTTGTGTGCCGGGCACGTCACATATTGTTAAGGGTGGGCGGTATATATCATATAAATGGTATGTTACGCAAGTCCCAGACCCAGCGTGATGGAGGCGAAGGGTGTAGCGGTATCACAACGGGATGTCCGGTGACGGGGCTGGAGAATCAGTGGCTCTGCCAAAGCAGGGTACCGCAAACGTACCGGGTGACGAACAGAAACCGAGTTAGGCGGACTTGGTGGGACGAGCCTGCAACACAAGGTGAAGTCCTCTATCCATCACAGGCCAGGTAGGTATACTTGGCACTCGTGTGCGGAAAGATACGTGTTTACCCCGGGAGGTCCGTTGCGTGTCCTTAGAGGACTGAGCGAGCCGCAGGGGGAGCAGATTGCGTAACGGGAGTCAGCAGAGGGCACATAGTATCCGCTGGAGAAACGAGCTCCGCAAGGCGGGGAGGACTCACCCCGGTAAAGGCCCAAATGGTGCTACTGCCGAATGGCAGAGTAAATGGTCGTGGTAGGTAGGATGCATGTGCTTATGAGCATAACGCAGCAGTGGCTGAAATGCTTATAGCGCCGTGTTTATCTGAAAACCCTGCAGGAGGGATGAACGAGTCGTTTGTTTTATCTTGTCCTGCTCTGGCTAGCCGAACCGGCGTATACGGAACCGTACGTACAGTGGTGTGGGAGGGCCACCCTGTGAGGGGCGGTCCTATCCCGATGCACATTTTCTAGGCTTTGAGGATTTTCTCTGAGTGCATCTTGCCTATCATATTCACCACATGAGCATTTCGTGAATGGCCTACATCGCGAGCGATATCCTCCAATCTGCCAATAATGTCAAGAAATGCTTCCTTTAGCTTCCAAAAACTGATCCGATATCTCAGTTCGTTGCCGACATCAGACAGCTTTTCAATGAGAAACAGCGATTCGTCATCTGTGACCTCAAAAACGAATCGAGTATTTTTCCTGTAACTACTAGTACTAATAGTCGAAAGGGCAACAGAGTGAACTAGAGCGCACCTAAACTGATAAACTGCCTCAGAGTCGTCGTTAGCGATATTGCATAAATCGTGGACGGTCTCGACGAATCTCTTTCTATTATTCCGATAACCTTGGTGGCGGGAATATACTTTCGACAGATAATCGATTCCGGCGAGGATGCCAATCATCGCCAACATCGCGTGGGGAGGATCGGCACCGCTGTTTTTCCCCTCTTCACCGTAAAGCTTCATCAAGTCACGGCGAAGGTGAAAAAGGATGCCATCACCTTCTGGCGATGGTCCCAAGGTTGGGTTCTTGAAAAAGCTTTCTATGGGGCCATCAATAATCATTCTTTCCAATGCCCAACCGGCGCGGCTCACAGGCCGCGAGTTTCGAGCGGTCCATGTGCAGCCGCAGGTTGGGTGCTGTTATTGCTGTATGTCTGAGGTGAATTCAATAAATTCGATCTCGCTGGGTATCGATGTATCCGCGAACCAAATTTGGTCCACCCCGGCAGGAAGGCCAGCCGGGTACGCCTTTCGGATTGATTCCAACATCTTTAGCTCGTTCATCAGGGCAATGTCGTCGCTTTCGACAAGGAGCACCGTTAGTTGTCCTGCGCTTCTGTATTTCGCAAGTTTCTTGGCCTTCCTTCCGAATTGCTCCCAGATACGGTCGGGAAGAGTGTCGTCGTTTGGTTCAAAACGGCCAAAGAACACGCCTGAGCGTCGGCCAGTCGTCTTGATAACATGCAGCCGGAAGGGGACGCCATCGATGTCATCAAGCACATGGCAGCCATCGTCCAGACTCGGTGAATCATCGGTGATCCAATTTTTGAGCGTTTGTCGAATTGCGGTCCAATCCTGCCCCCTAGTGACGGCGCCGTATTCTAGAGTGACATTCAGGCGAAACGATGGTTTGTTGGGAAGCTCCTTCTCAAGTCCGCCAGCAGCTTGCAAAAACCAATCGGAATCCCTGCGCTGATTCGGAAGCGTGTCAATGCTTGTATGCTCTATCGCGAAGGGACCAGCAATTGCGTCGATATCGGCCGAGTCTTGATTCTCTTCGTCCGGCCTCCGATCAATCACTAGACTGGGATGTCCGTGTTTACGGAGATACACAACGAAGGCATCTATAACATCACGATCTTTCATCAGTTTCACGTTTATTGTTTTTGCCGCCCAACCCGGATAAGCTGCGGGCGAAACAACGAAGCGGTAAGCCCGTCAGCCTTCATCCTGAAGTTAGGCGAAAACGTCCAATGTCACGGCCTGACTCCACTTTCATGTGCTTGCGATCCGGCGACGGCATGTGCGGCGCGCCCAGAAGTGAGTCTACTGCTTCACGTCTCGTCAAGCCTCTCGAGCGCATCTTCAATCGCCTTCCTCGTACTCGGTTCAAGAAGAGCGCACCACGCAACCTGATTGATTAGGCCAGCTCCAGCCATCGCCTTTCCGGGCTCGTCAGAACAGGACCGCAGTGCCGAATTGATCGTTTCCTTCAGCCATGTAAGCCGCGCGTCCTGCGGGAGCTCCTGGAATACAACATACTCTGCCAACGCTTCTACCGCCTCCGTCTCCCTCATTTCGAGGAACGGGGCGAGCTCACCCCATATCACCACTTCCACCACGGGTGCACCGCGAGCGCGGTATCTGCTAGCCAGGGCACCATAGAGTCCAACCGTGTGTGGCGGATCCTCCGTTGGGATCCTGCCATGTCGTGCGAGCCGGAGATGTTTTTCATATGAGTCCCGCATTGCCTCGCGACAGCCTTCAGCACCTCCAAAGAGCTTCTTCCATAAGCCCATAAATCCTCCCTATACGCGCCCAATTTATTCAGCAGAAAATTTTCTGTATTTACCAACATACGCTGATATCCCAGAAATTCTTCTGTATTCACTTTTTCTGGAATACCGATATATGGCAAATATACAGAATTGCTGAACCTGAGCTTCAAATTTGGCAGCATTATAGATCATCATCCTCATGTAGGCCAGCAATTAAAAGGGGCCCCTTAAATCGCAGGCTAAAGCTCAACTATGACTGTACCGCCAACCTAGGTGATACCTTGATCTTTTTTCATCACCTCCTTCATTTTTCTGATTGCATGTCTTCCTCAAAAACGTTCGGAATCTCTCGCCTAGATCGTGCCTTCAGCCATCTGCTTCCAATTTCAGCCGGCCCCTCACCCTAGCCCTGTTCCGCAGAGTGGAGAGCGCTATGCATCACACTTTAGGCGAAACCATGACCAGAACAAAACCTCTCCAGGCCACCGGCCATTTTTGAGCTTCCTTTTACCATAAAGTACGTGCCAAATATCCTATGAAATGGACAGAAAGTTGGAAAACCGCTATCTTGGGGTGTTGCAAGTGGTTATGAGCACAGACTCGGGGCCGCCCGACCTCTCTATCGAATTCTTCAAGGCGAAGCCCGTCGTTCGGAGCGAAGATGAAGCGCATCTGCAAGTCACTAGAATATCGGATGCACTTAGTTGCATTTTATGTTTGAGTAGAAATTTCGCATTTTCTTGTTGCAGTATCTAATCACCCCTACAACCTTTCCTTCGATCCTGAGATCTCCTTTTTTGACCAGGATGGACTTCATCCCGGTATGGGCAGGCAGAAGTTCCACGTGGTTCTTCCTTTTGTAATATTTGTGGATAGTTGCCTCATTGTCAATGATGGCCACCTCAGCCTCGCCGTTTTCCTGGGGCAAAGGACGGTGTTTCAGGGAACCTGTTATCCGCCCAAGATGCCTCCATTGCACCTTAAGTGACACTACTGGCCACCAAAAGTGTACTCTAAGGAACCCCATGTGGTTACCTTAAGCTCGCCACATGGTCACCTTAAGGACACCTCACCGGCACCCCCTGGAGACCTTTCTTCAAATGCGTCGCCTCTCTGGTCTTGTCCTAAACATAGTTGCGCTTCGCTCTGTCCCGCCATCGCGACAGAGTTCCGGAATGACGGACACGCAACAAGACAGCCTTAAAATCGCTGTGACTCCACTTTAAGCTCGCCATTTCCCCGGACATTTAGATATGGGCACGGTGAAATTCAGCCGATTTCACTAGCACACTATTATATAGGTAGAGAATGTCATCGTTGTTTTCCGGCATCTGCAAACACCGATGGCAGTGGTCTGCCTCATAGCCGGGATGAGCGCGGAACAACGGAGTTTGCGAGATCGCCCTCGCAACCGCCCCGAGAACGAATAGCGTGGTAACGGGCCACATTTTCAGCTTTCGGAAATTGTGGTGGCTAATGCGGCAAATTGCTGGCGGGATGCCAGGCCAACCGGCGCACGCGGTGTAAGAAAGCAGCTAAGGAAACCATGCACTACAGGTGTGTCTTGACGCAGCTATCTTTGGGCGGGATGCGGAATCCGCCTGAGACGAACCTATGGCGGGCCGGATAGCAGCGTCAGGCACGGATAATAGCGGCTTTGAGCTTTTTTCGTTCAGGCTGGATGCCGGATGAATCAAGCAAAAAGCTGCATAAGCTCATCTTGATTGTGGAACATCCGCCTCTGGGGGGAAGTTGACGCGGGATGCGGACTGCAATCGAGGTTTTTTGTTTTGAGGCGCCATGCCCGGGCAGGGTGCAGTAGCCGTCTGTTTGGCGGCGAAGCGGAAAAACAGACAGGCTACGGATTTCAACCGGTCGATGACCGCTTAACGTCGCAAAACTACTGGAGAAATAGACGTCAGTCACCCCGGAAATCAGCAGAGAACATTTAGATAGACTAATGTATTGCAATCATAGAAGAAACTGATCGTAGGGCAGTTACACGGAAGGAACAAACCCAATTGATGAAAGAAAAAGTGCAGAAAAAAGGTAATATAGCGAGACTATTGAGGAAAGTAGTCATCGGTCAACTGTTTCAAAAAAACGCAAAGGCCGAGCAAAAGGCTATTTTCCGACCTCCCTTTTTCCCACGCTCCGGCGTGTTCACATATAGCGAATTACGTATCCGCGTTATCCTGTTTGCGCTGTCTTCAGGCAGTGCGGGGACGCTATCTCAGATAGTGAGCGGATAGATCGCATTAACCTTTTTTGATCGAGTCCGCTTCAGGCGGATTCAATTCGCATGAGAGGAGGTGTCTGCCATGACTCGAACCGATTCACTGATCACAGGGGCAATCAAGGCCATAAAGTCTGCCAGAAGAGGCTCGGCAAAGACCCAACATAACCATATCCAGGAGGCCAAGCGGTTCACGGAAACGCTTCGCGAGCTTGGATACGGCGTCAGGCAGTGGAAAAACATTTCTAACAAGCATGTTGGGGCCGTTGTGAAGAGTTGGAAGGCCAAGGGGCTGGCCACGTCCACCATGAAAGAGTTACCTGGCCGGTGTCCGTCTTGTGGCGGCCTTCTTTAAAAACGACCGCATCGCAAAGGACAACTCGGCCTTTGGGATCGGCAAGCGGGTCTATGTCTCCAACCGGGACAAGTCCGTGCCGCAGGCCGTGTATGAGCGTGTTGTCGCTGATCTGAAAAAAGGCTCTGATATCAACGACAACAGAGTAGCCGCGCAATTACAACTTCAGCGGGAACTCGGGCTGAGAAAAGAAGAGGCGTTCAAGTTCAACCCGTCAGCGTGTCTGTTGAATGACGGTAGGGTGCTCGTCCACAAAGGAACAAAAGGCGGACGGGAGCGTATGATCCTTGAAGTCTCGGAAAGAGCAAAACAGGCAATAGAATATGCTAAACACATGGTTGACGGCACAAATACAATGCCGAACGACAAAACGGAAAGAGAATGGGAGCAACGATTCTATAGGACGCTCCATAGATACGGTCTCACGCAAAGCGCGTGCGGGGCCTCATCGCACGGACTAAGGCATGCTTACGCTCAAGAGCGATACGCTCAAATCACGGAGTTCCAGCCCTCCGTAAAGTTCGATTCTCAGGAGGCTTTCAGGGAAAATGCAGAGCGGCTAGTGCCCCGTCTCATAAATTCCGTATTCCAAATTGGCAAAATGAAATGTTGTCAACTTGGTTACATTTAATCTACTTATTAGAGACGGGGAAATCCGAAATCCGAATATCGAAACTCGAAACAAATTCCAATGACCAAAATCTTAAAATTCCAAAACACTAATGATTTCAGTCTGTTAATATCGGATGCAGGGCTTCGGTATCGTCCGGTTTGGGTTGATGTTTTGGACATTTGAGCATTCGGATTTCGGATTTGTTTCGGATTTCGGTTTTCGATATTC
>JAFDKF010000125.1 GCA_019307135.1 Deltaproteobacteria bacterium | reverse complement strand
CCGCATCTGCTGCGTTGTCAAGGGTTCGGCGTAAATTACTACAGCCTCACCCTTGACGCCTTGCATCTGCAGCATCCTCGACTTTTGCAACGTTAGGGATTATCTCCGTCAAAAACATAAGTGGAGCACCCCTCCCGATGCAATTCTTTTTCGACAAGGTGAGCTATGGTTGACTTGCCTGAAGCCGATAGGCCCGTAAACCAAATGACTGCTCCTTTGTGACCATGCAGGTTTTCGCGGTCTTTGCGAGAGACATATCCATTGAACCACGTGACGTTGTTTTTCTTTGCCGCTGCAATATTCATATGTCTTATCCTTTATTCTAATTTTAGACCCCAAGTGAAATAGGTTACGCATTTCACGGGGCGAGCAGGATTAACAGGATTAACTGGATTTTTCTTTTTTTCAGTTTCCTGATGAAGCTGAAAAAACATCATGTCGTGCGAAGCATCCCGCAGGGATAATCGTGTCAATCCTGTCTGGTCACTTCTTTTGGTAGGCGGAGGGGGAGTTTGGTGGTGATCTGATTTAAGCAACCATTTCAAGCTGTAATTTTTCTATCCGTGAGCGCACTGGTTTTAAATCTGTGACTTTAACATATACTATAGGATTATCTTTTTCAGCTACGCTTCGTCCCGTTTCTTTTGCCCATTTATTAAACTCCTCATCTCCCTCAATCTGCATAACAACAAGGGCATTATCGGGCAATTTATCGGCAAATTCAGGATGCTCCAGGATGTATCTATCAAATTCCCGCACAAGCATGGTGTTTTTGTCTACAAATCTCTTTCTATCTGTCATGGAAAGCCTCCTCTGAGAAATCTCTCTCTGTAAATTTCCCAGTTTTCATTTATATCATCGTCTGCAAATGTCAAGGCATCTTCGTAATCAAGGTAAAGATTTAAAGCTTAACCTCTAGTTGGACTACGAATTTTGTAATCTTACCAGCCTCCGTTACATGATAATGCCGTTTTCTTGCATCTACATCAAGCAATATTAAATATCTTTTTTCAGGCATTGGGCCAGATTAAACAACTCGCTCGAGGTTCGCAGCAACTTCAGAGGTCAATTGAGTAAATGAAACGGTCGGTCTTTCTATGGCTGATGGGCAGTGGTTCTTTATTTCATCCCAGACTGTACTGGACACAATAATTCTTTTGAAATCGGTGAGCAGATCAAGACAATTGAGTTCGTGAAGGTGTATAATGGGGCCTGCTCACATACTACCTCCGTTATTGACTTAATCATTGCCACGGAGGCCCCACTCCACATCATCACGAATGAACTTTTCAATCACCTCCGGCTGGTGGCTATCCAGAAATCGCCGTATTGCCTCAGAGAAAATTTCCTTTTCGTCTCGAAACCAGCCTTCCCCAGCTAAGGCTACAGCCTTTTTGAAAAGCTTTTCCGGCACTTCAGTTTGAATTGTTTTCATAAATTATCCTCCCATTAAGGCTCTTCATCTGACCAAGGCGGTGTTCTTTGGTTACATGATTAACTTCGATTATAGACATAACAGATTCATTTAGGGATTTAGGAATTCAGGGATTAGGGTTTAGCGTATAGTTCACCACGGATTTTCAGGGATTGCACAGATTTGTATTTCCTAAACGAGGTGTCTCATTGTCTGAAGCAAATTCTTGACACGGGCCGCCTATGGCGACACACGGATTGTACGGTTGTACTTATTTTCCGACTGTAGATGAGGAAAGTCCCATCATCCTTCAACCATATCTCTCAATAGATGACTAACGATGCCTCTGCTCAGGGCAATTTTATGCTGGAGGGAATCGTCAGTTAATAATTCAGATTGCGTAACCTCAGCTATGGTCAAAAATATGGTATCATAGCCACTCGCCTTTGTCTCGATCCCGAAAGAGATAGCTTCCTCCAGAATCTCATGTTCATAAAACACATGATGTGCATTTCTTCTAAGAAAAGATATTGCTTTTCTTGAGTCCTCTTCATTATTAGTAATGCGTGATATGACTATTCCAGTCTCAATCAAGGCAACCGCGGGGATATACATTTCAGCATGTTCGTCCCTGACTTTATCCAGGAAGGAGCGAGCCAATTTATGCATCTTCTGTTGTTTTTCCAGTATATCATCTCGCTTCTTTCTTCGGGGAGGCACTAGCCCTTTGACAGCGAAAGACGTATCAATCGTATATTTTACCACTGGCGCCACCAGCCGTCTCCCTGCCTCCTCATCTTCATGAGTATCTCCGTGCTATCTTCTTCTGTAACAGCATGACTAGCAATTGAGGAGGCCAACTCATCTATATCGACCTCTTCAGAGACAGCCTTCCTAATAACCTCCCTTAGGTCAACTACCTCAGCCTCCACCTTTTTCACCTTATCCTCTAACATTTTTAAGTTTAATTGCATCGCTTTTTACCCTCCCTCTTGCTCTTGGTGCTGGATCGGGAACCTTCTTAATTGACTGAAGTCTATTTCATTTCGTTGGTATCGTCAAGGATCTTATTGGCTCTCTCTGGGGTCTGGCCTATATGACTGCTCAATATTGCAAGAGAAACTACGGAAGACAACCTATTTTTTGGTCTTAACCCGCCCAATTCGTAGACTCTGTCACATTTGATTATACTGCCACAAAATCAGCAAGTTCGCCTCGTCGTCCAATAAGTTCAGCGTCCAAATCTTTCATGCCGCGCCAAAGGGAGCGCTTGAGGCGGCGGCAGAATTTCTTGGAGACGTTGTCGACGGTGACGAGGGTATCGCTCATTTCTCAGTGTCCTAGTATTAGAGTTTCAAAGTGTTAGAGTGTTTGGTGTTAGGTTTAGACAGAATTAACATTTCTTAGACAGGATTGATCCGCCAGACTGACGGCGGACTTTCAGCAGGATTTTGTGCCCTGATGGAGTAGTTCTACATTCCAGCCCAGTAGAATGCTTAGATCATTTCACGGGCCAGGCACGGTAAAGATTTTGTTGGCTACGGGCAATGCGCCTTCGGCGGAGAGGGCATGGCCGGGTCACGAGGAAAAAAGAGAACGCAGTGCTCACAGTTTGCCACCTAGAAACGAGGCCTTGCTAGTTTCTGCTTGACGTTTTCTGAGAGCCTCCGACTTCTGGGTTGATTCCTGTCACAGCTTCCAACTTGGCAAGCTGTATCAGGTTCTTATCAGCACAAACAAATACTATGCGCTCATGTTTTTCTAATAAACAAGAGGCCAATTGTAAGGCATCCAGCGTCCTTATACGCTTTGTATCTCCATGCGCCTTGATAAGACCCCTCGCCTTTCTTACCACCATGCCAGATAACGGCGCTATAATGAACCTCATCTTACAATCCTTGTGAAAGTTCTCGATGGCCTCGTGTTTGGCCTGTTTCGTGATTTCCTGCATTCTTAACTTCCTTGCCAGGCCGGAGTATATTTCTATAGTTGCCAATTCTGAGATTATGATCGAGCAAATTTCTTGATCGAAGATCCTGTCTACCCACTCTGTTCCTTCTTCGTGATGGTATAACTTTATCAACGCTGAGGTGTCAAAAAAGTAATTTTGCTCATATTCTGTCTTCTCGTTCTGAGATGATTTCATGTGCCCAGTTACCTTTCGATGTTGATAAGAATGACCTAGTTCTTTTATGGTTTATTTTTTCATCTGTTTCGCCCGGAAACAGTTCTTCACTTATGAACTCTTCCCGGATTACAGAAATGAGGCGTGCTACCTTAGGGAGCATTTCCTCGGGCAATGTTTTAATTTCTTTGAGGATACGCTCTTCATATTTGGAGGTATTTAACATGGTCGTTACCCTTTCTATCAAGTTGTGTACGTCCAGAGATGTTTATACAAAAGGCTTATCATGGGAAATTGTTTTGTAGATATCAGGTTTTGAAGAAATGGTCAAATTGTTAAACTTGACTCATAAAGGTTGCCACAATTGATTATAGTCCAACAAAATCGGCTAGTTAAAACCATCGGCCAGTGAGTTCTGCGCCCAGATAGAAGAACATTTTTGACACGGATTACACGGATTACGCTGAAGCGCTAAGCTGGAAAAACCCGCGCATGCGGCTTTGCGCCTAAACGGCTTAAAAAGAGGCTCCAGCACTGCATCCCACCTCCGGTGGGAGTTATGTTCGCTGAGATACTGTTGTGTCCCGAGCTCACGTGGATCTATCCTGCAACATGACGTATGTCCCTTTTATGCTCTTTCCTCGCGCCGACGGCGCGATCGACGCCGGGAGAATCAACAGCCCTTAATTGTGCCGGCAAATAGCCTGGCCGTGTAATCCGTGAAATCCGTGTCTGGAGAAGATTTTTGACTCGGGTCGCCTGTGGCGACACACGGATTACACGGATTGTGTTCTTATGTGCGCTGGAAGAACTTCGTAGTGCAAATTCTTCCAACCCCCAAAGCCGTTCGGGCAGAAGTACTTTCTCCCGCCGTAGGCGGGATGCGGGGCCGGGAGAATCAAGAGCCCTTGATTGTCTCGGCGAAGAAAAACCGTGTCCGTCCGTGTAATCCGTGTCTAAAAGTAACACCATAACACTCAATCTCATGCGCTCATGCGTTCTATGATGATGGGCAGTGCTACGCGATAAATGATCCAGGCGGCAAACAGAGCCACAAGAGTTAGGCAACTAACTACCAAGAATGGACCTATATTTGTGATGACACCTTTCGTAAGAAGGTCTCTTGCGCCCATTAGGATGGGACTCACCGGGTTCAACGTGGTGATAAGGGAATAAGGAAAGGTTTGCGGCGGTGGATAGACCACTGGCGTTACAAAAAACAAAAATTGTGTGCCCATCATTAAGCTGGATTGTATATCCGTGAAAAGTGTGCCTAACGGCGTAAGAAGCAGGCCCAGAGATATTCCCATTAAAATCAGCATGAGTATGGCCAAAGGCGCCAGGAGGAGTCCGAACGTTACCTGTACCCGAAACACCAGAAAAATACCTACAATGATAACGGATTTTATAAGAAGACTGAATAGGATCTGATAAAACGCCGAAACAATAAGCGCTTCGCGTGGAAAGTTTATCTTGGCCAGCATTGGTTTGGCTTGTATCACGGCGCTCAAGGGCGCATTGAGACTCTCGGTAAATAATTGCCACAGGGTCGTCCCGACCAGCACAAAAACCGGATAGGGAATATCGGTCTCACCAAAATTGACAACTTTTTTTGATTGCAAAATAATGAAGACGAGACCTGCGACAATAGGCGGCAAAAACGCCCAGAAAACGCCAAGGATGCTTTGACGGTACTTGGCGGATATATCCCGCACGAAAAGCCTCCAGGCGAGTTCTCGCGAGGTCTTGAGGTCGCGCCACATGGAGTGTAAGAGTTTACCAGGTGAGCGCATCTGTGATTGAGGGGTATAAATATAATACTTATTGGTAAGTCGCTATGTTTCATTCAACATCCTCAACTTTAAGGCAAATTAGGGTAAATTAGGTTATGAATATCAAAAACACAACTAATATCATCCATGCAAGACCTTGAGACCTTCGCATAACTCCACAATTTTGGTTAAAATTTAATTTTATGCTTTTAAACATCTTGCGGCGTCACAAAATAGGTCCAAGGCACCAGGGCAGTGTAACTGAAAATAGCGTAGGGGACCCCATTCGAATCCACCTTGGCAAGCCGACCAAAGATCACTGTAAAGACCAGCATGGAAAAGAGCGGCTGAATGAGCGCCCAGCCCACTCCCAGCGCTGACTGAGCATATCGTGTTTTAATGCTTCGCCACACCATGAAGAAGAAGAGGTCGCGGTATTCCACGAGTTCCTTCCAGTCGACAAACTTAAGACCACGGCGATGCTCAATAATAATTTCTTTTGATTCCATCTTGCTTTATTCCTTAGACGATTCCAGCTTTATATTAACCGTCTCATAATAGTCGCCACTGCCAAGAGACCTATTTTATGCACTTACGAATAAGAATATTCGTTGTTCAGACCTTCATCGCTAATGTAGCGGCGTCCGATTTCCTTGTTCCCAATTTAGCACAAACACTGCTGACCCGATGCCGGGTTTACTTTGTTTCTATGGTTCTCGCGCAAATCTGTCTGGCTCCGTCCTCGAGCCTCTTTTCGTACACGCACAAAAGCCTGCCCTCATTATCGCTTGCAAGCTCAGGGTTCAGCTCATCGGCCGGGCTTGCGCTCACCGCGACGCCGCCCGGCTTGTCCAAAGTCTTCCAGCCGTCAACCCGGCCAGCGCGAATGTCGCCGTTGGACAGGGCAATGCGGGTTGAACCGCCGATCTGATAGCGCTGCCACACCACGACGTTGTAAGGCCCGGCCTTTGCCACGGCGCTGCCGTCCCAAGGCCACAGCCCCTTTTTCCCCAAGCTCGTGTCCAGCCAGTTGGCTTTATTTTTCTTGTCCTTGGGGATATAGCGACTCACTGACGGCGAGTCAGCGGCCAGTTTGCCCTCCGGCGTGATTAGGAAGACCTCCTGGATGCCCAGGGTCCGGCCCCAGAAGTTGGGAGGCCCCCCCGGGCATACCATGAGCCACCCCTTTTTTTCGGGCATTGCCGTAACGGAGTAGTAGCTATTGCCCCACATGATACCGGGTTTGGATTGCGGCTTTGCGGCCATGTCCAGGCGAAGCCACGTCTTACGCTGCTCCGCCCCGACGCCGTAGGGGTGAGCGGTGGAAAAGACCAGGAGGTGTTCCTTGCCGTTCCAGGCGATCCGGGGGGGTCGCACCGCTTGCGATAACAACGGCCTTTCCTGCCGGACCTGCACGCCCGATGCACGCCGCAAAGATTTTCGCGGCCGTCTCCCGGCCCTGAAATCCGTGCCAGACCACCAGGAAACCCTCGTCATCGGCGGCAACGTCCGGCATCGCCTGGGTGCGCGGCCCGATGCCGATGGGCATGGGCGCTGGATCCAGCACCTTGCCTTCGAGGGAGACCCGTGCGCCCAGCACGTCGCAATCCTCACCGTTTCGCAGATCCTGCCAGACCACGAGAAAAACTCCGTCGATGAACGCCACCCGGGGGTTCTCCTGCACTCCGGTCTTGCACGGCGCAATCTCAACGCCCCCGGGGTCCAACACTTTTCGGTCCAGCCCCAACCGAGCAGCGTAGATCCTTGAATTGCCTTGGTCGCCGTGCCACCCTTCCTGCCAGACGACCAGGTAGATACCGTCTCCGTAAGCAACGGCAGGCAGCGAACGGAGCTTCCCGCCGGGACCCTCCGAGGCGACCATCACCTCTTCCCCAATCTTGAGCCCGCCTGCCAGCGCTTCGCTTGAGATGGCGAGCACCGGCCATGCGAGCGAAAGCAACACCACAACAACGATCTTAGAACAATATCTCAAGAGCCTACTCCCGCCAACACAGAAAGAGGAATATTGGAATAACGGAATGATGGGAAAACTCTTTTCCGATGCGAACTTAATCTTTATGATCTTTTGCCTCTCGTTTTTCAGCCCTTCACCCACTCTTCCACCATTCCAAGATTCCATTATTCCGGGGTCCCTCGGACCCCTTTCTTCTATTATTCCGGTTCTTTTCCAGCCTTCTTCTTGTTGTAGGCTCGCCACACCCCGGATTTATCCCCAGATTCGCCTATGTATACTCCACCTTGCGAATCGGTACCCGCGATCCCCAAAAGGTAGAATCGGAATTGTTCCCCGGGTATGCCCAAGGCGTTCAGCTCCTTGATACCGAAGGGTTGAGCCTTGGTCCCCGGTCTCCTGGCGCCGAACACCGTTCTGACCCACCCGTCGCCATCCAGACGCAGCCAGCGAGCGCGAAGGTGGTCTGCACCCCAGACCCAGAGCGCATTATAAAAGGGATCGTATCGTCCCCTCATGCCGGATTTTCCACCGACGTGCGTCAAGGCGGGTCCGTCGGCCTCTTTTCCGTGGCGCTGTTTCTCCTTGGGACGATATAGTCTTTCTTTCTTGGCGTGTACGCCGCAAACCCGGGTCAGTTCACCCGTCTTTACGTCGCACCTGAGCACGCGGAAATTGTTCGTGGCGTAAAAATCGCTGATATAAACCGTTTCGTCATTTTCTCCGAGCGACAGAAGCCCGGAGGCCATAATGAAATTGAAGCGCTTGGGAGGGTCCAGAGTGCGGAAACTAAGAGGCACCGTGGAAACTCTACCATTTTCGATCCGGCGAAGCCCCTGGTCTTCGAGCCAGAAAAAAGTCCCGCGGGAGTTACAGACCACCCCCCGATACCGCGATTGGAATGTGGCTTCCTTTGCAGGCCCGTCCCGGTGCCCCGGTCTCCCTGGAAGACCGGCAACCACCTCCACCCACCGGGAGCCGTCGGGCTTCTCCACCACCCGACGCAAGCAGTTCGGCCCGGTGAGATAGAGTGCTTTCTCTCTTGGATTCCAGATCGGCTCGCCCGCCTGGCACTGTTCCATCGGCCCCTCGACGGCCCTGTTTTCTTCCATCACAAGCCGAAGCATCCCATCGGGGGTCACCTTGACCAGTTTTTTGACTTCAGCCCCAGACAAACCTACGGTCATGTAAATTGTACCATCCCCTGCTTCCACGCAACCGCCAGGCCGCTGCAGCCCTCCGACCTCCAGGGCCGGCCCTTGGTAAAATCGGGAGCCCGCCGTGCTGTTACCGGCAAAACGGTCCACAACCCAGTCACCTATACTGTCGTCAAAGATCACCAGCGGCAGGTCCAGATCCCACGTCGCTCGCTCCTTTTCGGTTAGATCCAGCGATTCACCGGACCGCTCACCCGCACAAATTCCCCTGCCAAGCAAAGCGGCGCTCAGGGCAAGAACCAGAATCCCGATCGAGAAGGCCTTATTTCAGACCTCGAAAATTTTAGCTGATTTTGGGGTAATATTTTGGACAAAAGGGTGCGTTTCTAACTCAAGATTTGGGTTCAAGGTTCAGGGTTCACCGTTCAGGGTTTAAAA
>JAFDKF010000124.1 GCA_019307135.1 Deltaproteobacteria bacterium | reverse complement strand
GGCTGAGCGCCTGAACCAATTCAGGTACCACAGCAACTGGTTAAGTAATCTCTGCATCTCGACGTCTTTGGGAGGGTATCGTAGCCTTCCCCTAAAACCGGGATAATCAGGAAATATTCGTGATTATGCCAATGCATCACAACTGGTTTGCCTGTCTAATCTGGAAAATCTGAATGCGTTGTTTATTAATGAGGGAATTTCACAATCCGAACGGCTTGCCAAACTCAACCAGGTTGCCATTCAGCAGATGAGGCTGCTTACCGATGACAGTGGTGTAAGAAAGCTGGAAGGGGGCAAATAGTGGCTCTGCATCCTGATTTTCCTGATTCTCCCCATGTCATTCTCAATCCGGATGTCCGCTGGTTCCCCGCGGATGAAGCTCTCCGTGAATCAAGTTATGAAAAACTGTTGCCGCCTTTGGTGCATGATCTGCGCAAAAAGGTGAAGGCATGGCGGGATAACGGCTATGAAGGGGCGGCAGATACCAGTATCGCTTTGCTGAACTGGTGGTTTAATCGTGAGCATCTGCTGCCAAAAGCAGGCGGCACGATGGCGAAGTTTGAATATTACTTTGCACAGCAAGAGGTGGTTGAAAGCATCATCTATCTTTACGATACAGTTAAGGTGAAGGACAAATATGATTTGCTGCGTTTTGATTCATCCGGCGCTGTTTCTGCCAATATGTTTGATGAATCGTGGCTCCGTTTTGTCATCAAGATGGCGACCGGCACCGGCAAGACCAAGGTGATGAGCCTGGTATTGGCATGGTGCTATTTTCACAAACTTTATGAGCCGGATTCGGAGCTGGCGCGTAACTTTCTGCTGATTACGCCCAATATCATTGTATTGGATCGGATTCGCAGCGACTTTGACGGGTTGCGGATATTTTTTGAAGACCCGGTCCTGCCGGATAACGGTTTTGAGGGGCGCAACTGGCGCGATGATTTTCAACTGACCCTGCATATTCAGGATGAAGTAAATGTTACCCGCAAGACCGGCAACATATTTCTGACTAACATTCACCGTGTCTACTCCGGCAATGATGTTGAGCCTTCCGCCGATGATGAAGATACGATGGAATATTTTCTGGGCAAGCGTCCCACCGGCGCTACCACGGATTCCAGGGTCGATCTGGGGGTTATTGTCCGCGACATTGATGAACTGGTGGTGCTCAATGATGAAGCGCACCATATTCATGATCCCAAAATGGCGTGGTTTAAGTCGATTGAAGATATCCACAACCGCCTGAAGCACAGGGATAAGTTTCTCTCCCTGCAAGTGGACACGACCGCCACACCCAAACACAACAGTGGCGCGATCTTTGTGCAGACGGTTTCGGATTATCCGCTGGTGGAGGCCATTTCGCAGAATGTGGTAAAACACCCGGTGCTGCCCGATTCCGCCAGTCGCGCCAAGCTCGGCGAACGGCAAAGTTCGAAATACACGGAAAAATATGCTGATTACCTGAATCTGGGCATTGAGGAGTGGCGCAAAGCCTATGGGGAGCATGAAAAACTGAATAACAAGGCCATTCTCTTCGTGATGACGGACGATACCAGGAACTGTGATGATGTGGCTGAATATCTGGAAACGACCTATCCCGATTTGAAAGATGCGGTGCTGGTGATTCACACCAAAAACAACGGTGAGATCAGCGAGGCGGCAAGCGGCAAGAAAAAGGAAGAGCTTGAAAAGCTGCGCAAACAGTCCAATGAGATTGATAGCTGGGATAGCCCTTATAAGGCCATTGTCTCGGTGATGATGCTCAAAGAAGGCTGGGATGTGAAAAACGTGACCACCATCGTGGGATTGCGGCCCTATGCCGCCAAAAGTAATATTCTACCGGAGCAGACATTGGGCCGGGGCTTGCGTAAGATGTATCCCGGCAACAATGTGGAGGAATATGTCAGCGTTGTGGGGACCGATGCTTTTATGGATTTTGTGGAGTCTATTCAATCCGAAGGTGTTGAGCTTGAGCGCAAGGCGATGGGCGAAGGCAGTCAACCCAAAACGCCGATCATCGTTGAAATTGATAATGAAAATACGAACAAGGATATCGACAATCTTGATATCGGGATTCCGGTATTAACCCCGAGAGTGTATCGGGAGTACAAGAACCTTAACAGCCTGGATACCGGACATTTTGGCCATAAAAAAGTAGCATACAAAACGTTCAGCATCGAGGAGCAACGCGAGATTGTATTTAAAGACATAACTACCGGCGAGATCAGTCATACAACCTTCCTGGATTCAGGCGCAGTTGCCGACTATCGCTCTGTAGTGGGGTATTTTACCCAGGTTATTATGAAAGATTTAAGACTGGTCAGCGGCTACGATGTGCTGTACGGGAAAGTAAAGTATTTTATTCAGGATGAATTGTTTGAAAAACCGGTTGACCTTGACAGCCTGAACACCTTGCGAAATCTGTCCGAACTGGAAGCCAGCAAAACTCTGGTGGAAACATTCAAAAAGCAGATTAACGCTTTAACGGTGCAGGACAAGGGAGACGCAGAAATCCGCGATACGATTAAGTTGAGGAAGACACGTCCATTTGTCGTTAAAGAGCAGGGATATATCATACCGAAAAAAAGTGTTTTTAATAAAATCATAGGGGACAGTAATCTGGAATTGCAGTTTGCCGCATTTCTTGAAGAGTGCGACGATATCATTTCCTATGTGAAGAACTATCCGGCGGTTCACTTCAAGATTGATTACGTCAATGCAAAGGGCGAGATATCCAACTATTACCCTGACTTTATCGTCAAAAAATCAAAAAAAGAAATCTTTATTATTGAAACCAAAGGGCTTGAAGACCTTGATGTGCCTTTGAAAATGGAAAGGTTAGATCAGTGGTGTATCGATATTAATAAGATTCAAGCTAATATCAAATATGATTATGTTTTTGTGGACGAGGAAAGTTTTAATCAATATCGGCCTAAGAGTTTCAGAGAATTGATTGCAGGCTTTAGGGAGTACAAGGAACGAAACAAAATGGGGTCAGTAAACTCAGGATAGATACAAAGCTGTTAGCTGCGGCAGAGAGTGAGGACCCGAATGTAAACAAGCAGGCCGTGGCAGAGGAGTTGAGAAAGATCGTCTCCACGGTTGGCAAACCGGGGGAGCATATCCGGTGCGTTGTTTCGGTGGCAATGCTAAATGAAGGTTGGGATGCGAACAATGTCACGCGGGGCTACAGAGAGCCTCAGGTTCTTCATCATATTTCAGAAGATGATTATGTTAGCTCTGTTTTCTGAGATCCATCGATCAAACTTCTTACGGAGCCAGCGTTTAAACGAATATCTTATCTTTGGTACCAGTATCCCGATACCTGCCAAATCGGTTATGAACCCGGGAGTGATCAGCACAATGCCGGCAACGAAGATCAACAGGGCATCCAACATTTCCTCTGCTGGAAGTTCCCCACGGTTCAGGCTTTCTCTGACCCTCATCATAGTTCTGATTCCTTGAAACTTGGCCAGATATGCGCCCAAAAGGCCTGTCACAATCACGACAAGAATTGTGTTGAAGGCCCCCAGGTAGTATCCGATTTTTATCAACAGATAGAGTTCAAAGAAGGGAATGATCGTAAATGCCAGGAACAGCTTTAGTAACATGTTTGGTAAATCCTCAAATGCTATATGTCTATATACTAACGTGGGTTGAGCGGTTCAACGTTCAGGGTTCCCGGTTGAAGAGCCCTGTCAGAGATCAGAGGTCAGAAGTCAGAGATCAGAGGCATGACTTCTGATAAGGGATGTCAATAGATTATAACCTTTGAACCGTGAACCCTGAACCTTGAACCTGGAACCGATCACCTTGGGCACTGAGCATATGTGAGTCCCTCGTCTTATGTCAAGGTTAAGAGGCAAGTTTCTTCGTTGACGCTGTAATCCTTAATTGATATTAGAATTTATGGGCGAAGCCCCTAAATTCTAATCAAATTCTCTGTCTCAGTGAAAAAACATTTGTCCAGACTATCGCACAAACAGATCATTGACGAATTGGCCGCATTTTATGGCATCGAGTCGGAATACAGGGACAACTGGGGTCGCATCCAGCGAACCCAGGTAGGAACCAAACAGAACATCCTCAAGGCAATAGGGGTGAATGTTGATACCAAGGCTGGAGCAAATGACACATGGCATACCAGGGGAGAGGGCGAATGGTCACGCATGACAGAACCTACCATCGTGGCCAGTCTCTCCAGCCTGCCGAACGAGCTGATGTTTCAGGTGCCCACTAGGGATGAAGGCGGTTCAGTACGGTCACCAACTCAGGACCTGGAGGTCTCCCTGGAAGTCGCAGATGAGCACAGTACGGTCCGGCACTTTGCTTTCACGTACAAGGACCTGTCTTTTTGTAAGAGCAGGCGTGTTGGGAGCAGGATATACGAGCGCTGGAGTCTGCCGTTTCCTCCACTTCGGACTCTTGGCTATTACAGGTTTCACCTATCCGTACGCATGGGAGGTCAGCAGAGGTCACAAACCATATTTGTTGCAATATGCCCTGAGAAGGCATACATCCCGCCTGCCCTTGAGGGCGACGGACGCACCGCCGGCATTGCCATAAGCCTTTACGGGGTACGATCCAACAAGAATTGGGGAGTTGGTGACTTTGGTGACCTGAAAGAAATCGTGAATTGGATGGCAGAGGACCTTCAGGGGGGCGTTATTGGTGTGAACCCGCTGCACGCCACCTTTAACCGTACGCCTTTTAACACCAGCCCCTACCTTCCCATGAGCCGGTTTTACCGGAATTTCATCTACCTGGATGTTCCCGCTATGGAGGATTATCGAGATTCACCAGAGGCCCGGGGCCTGGTCAACGCATCCGAGACACAGCGTCTCCTGTCTGCACTCACAGCCTCGGAGACGGTCCGGTATGAACAGGTAGCTGCGCTGAAGCTAAAAGTGTTAAGGCAGGTTTTTCAAACCTTTCTAAAGAATCACTGGAACAAGAGGGGCAGCAAAACCGACCGGCAGAAGGAGCTTGAAAACTACATCGAGAGCGAAGGCCTCCTGTTGGACAACTTTGCGACCTTCTGCGCCTTAGATTCAGCCATGCGCTCCCGCGATCCAGAGGTGTGGACCTGGTCACAATGGCCCCCGAAATACCAGCGACCTGACACTGAAGCAGCCCAACGATTTCGACAGGAACACTGGCAGGAGGTCCTCTTTTACAAATACGTACAATGGCAACTGGAAAAACAGCTTGCGGAAGTCCAGGACCATGCAAAAAGTCGGGGAATGTGTATCGGCCTTTACCATGACCTGGCCCTGGCCATCGACCGGTTCAGCGCTGATTTTTGGGCCTATCAGGATTTTTTCATATCTAGACTCCGGGTTGGAGCCCCACCGGATGCATTCTCACAACACGGTCAGGACTGGGGTTTCCCTCCACCTAATATGGAAAAATTCCGAGAGACCGGCTATGACTTGTTTGTGAAAGAGATTCAGAAAAACTGCGCCTTCGGGGGTGCCTTGCGGATCGATCATGTCATGAGGTTTTTTCACCTTTACTGCATACCCGGGGGTGAGCCACCAAACAACGGGGCCTATGTATCGCAGCCTTTTGAAGATCTGATCAGGATTGTTGCCCTGGAGAGTGTTCGGAATCAAGTGGTGATCATCGGGGAAGACCTTGGTACTGTGCCAGTCTATATACGGAATATACTAAAGGCGGCAAACATCTTTTCATACCGACTTCTCTATTTTGAAAAGGACGATCAGCAAGACTTTATACGCCCTCAAGACTATCCTGAATTAGCGCTTGTGACGGTTACAACCCACGATCTACCTACGTTAGCTGGATTTTGGACCCACAGGGACATCAAGGTCCGCAAGCAGGCTGGCATGTTTGACAACCAACAGGCTTTCATCGAGGCTGCTGCTGAAAGAACAGCAGACAAGAAAAAGCTGTTAGGGTTGTTGCAGGAGCTGGGCCTGCTTCCTGGACACTGTTCCGCAGACGTGAATACCTATCCTGAGGTCACAGGGGAGCTTCACAACGCAGTGGTGGGCTTTCTTGCCCTCACACCCGCAAAGCTGTTCATTTTAAGCCAGGAAGACCTGTTCAAGGAGACAGATCAGCAGAATCTTCCGGGAACAACCGCAGAATACCCAAACTGGTCCTTGAAAATGAAATACACCCTGGAACAATTGTGCAAAGACCCAAAGGTGAGGGCTTTTTGCGAGATGTTCCGAAACTGGATCGACAGATCTGGACGAGCAAACACGGCAGCTTGCCTCAAACCAAAAACTCGGCAGATGGCTGAATAACAGAGGCTCCAGCCACGTGCTGAGAGGTGAGGCCACTATGGAATTCGTGTTTTTTCTGGCAGAAAATTATAAAGACAATCACGAAACCACGAAAGGACGAAATCACGAAAGTGCCGAACATGGGAGTTGGGCCGAAGCCCTACGTTCAGCGGTTTTCCTTATGCCCTAAACTGTTCCGGGGGGATAGGGGGATACAAACCAAGAGAATAAGTGTTGCCTTATTTTCGTGTTTTCCAACTTTCGTGTTTTCGTGATTAATTTTTCAAGGGTTTACTTCTGTATACTGGGGTTTGGCAATTCCTATGGCAAGAATCGCGGTTCAAATCTATGAGATACAGGACCCTCGTGAGGCTGAAGCGGCTATCGAGCTTGGTGTTGACCGCATCGGAAGCGTCATCCTCTCTGAGGAAAACTGGAAGGTGCCGGCCATAAGGGAGGCAATCCTTATTTCAAGGGGAGCCAGGGTGAAGCATAGTATGATTCCACTCTTCAATACCAAAGGGGTCTTGTTTCAGAGCATCGAGTACTATCAGCCGGACATTATACATTTTTGCGGGTGTCTCACACATGATGACTGTCGCATGATGCCCTGCGAGGCTCTTGTTGATCTCCAGGTTTGCGTTAGAAAGCGATTCCCGGAAATCGAAATCATGCGCTCTGTTCCCGTTGCCACACCAGGAAGTAGTCAAAGGATTCCAACTCTGGAAATTGCCGGGTATTTTGAATCCGCAAGTGACTACTTTCTTATCGACACCTCGCCTGACCACGCTATGAGCGTGGTAGAGGGATACATTGGCATCACAGGACGCACTGGCGATTGGACCGTTGCCAGGGGGCTCGTAGAGTCAAGCCCCGTTCCTGTCATTTTAGCCGGAGGTCTGTCGCCAGAAAATGTCTATGAAGCTGTCATAGCCGTTAAGCCTTTTGGGGTAGATAGTTGCACAAAAACGAATGCGGTTGACAGTAGGGGTAGACATGTGCGGTTCAAAAAGGACCACAACAAGGTGAAGGCCTTTGTCGAGGAAGTGCGTCGCGCCGAGAAGGACCTTATATAAAATCGCGGTAGGCGTTCACAGGTAACCCTGAACCTCTGAACCATTGAACCCGTGAACGGTTACAAAGGAAGGAAGCGAACATGACCGAAAGAGAGGCTATACTGGGGTTTATGATGGGAGAGAGGATGAAGGCAGCCCTTATCGTTGGTACACAATTGGCCATGGTGATCGAAGGGCTTGCCGAGCATGAAAAAGAGGGGGCAAACAAGGTTTTCTCTGTGTTTTTGAGAACTTTGTATCGAGATATTGGGCTGGCCCACAAAGTCTCTCCCCAAGAAGATTGGGCTGAGATTCGAAGGGAACTCGACGGTGGTTTGGTCATGGTCGATTCAAAGGTCTCGCATGGTGCCATGGACAATCTTTCACGGGCCATCAGTCACGCTACTACGATCAGCAACAGAGCCATGACTTTTCTCAAAGATAAAGGACTACTTTAAAAATGTTGTGAAACTCCTTGTTCTTAAAGGGATTTGCGTTGGGAATTCCGGAGCTTGGTGAATCTGTTACGTAAAGGAACCAGCTTGAAGACCGTTATTAAGCACTGTTTGAGTGGGGCTGAAACTGCCTCGGGCACAGTCGTCATAATCGATGTTTTCCGGGCAAGCAACACTATCCTCATGCTCCTCGCCAGGGGCGCTGCTTCTGTTATACCTGTTGCAACAGTTCGGGAAACCTTCGCCATGAAAGACAAGCATCCTGATTACCTGCTTGCGGGGGAGCGCAAAGGGATCAAGGTGGCCGGTTTTGATATGGGCAATTCTCCTTATGAGGCCAGCAGAATGGACTTGGCCGGCAAGCACGTGATTTTGACCACTTCTGCTGGCACCCGGGCGATATGGCATGCCAGAAGAGCAGAAAGGATTTTTGTTGGAAGCTTTGGGAATGCAGATGCGCTCGTAAAAATGTTGAAACAGATGAATCCATTGCTTGTGACATGGCTTGCTGTTGGTACTGAGGCGGTGTCCGGAGCAATTGAAGACGAGCTTTGCGCAGTGTATCTGAAGGGCATGCTGGAAGGGGAGCCCCAGGATTTTAGTTCTATCAGGGTCAAAATCTTGACAGGAGAGGGGGCGGAACGCCTCAGACGCCTGGGACAGGAGAACGACTTTTCCTATTGCCTGGGGACCAATATGTTTAGGTTCGTGCCTGAAATTGCGCAGGAAGGGGGCAGTACAGGATTTTTAAGGTGATAAATAGCTGACATGGGCTATTTTGGCACGCACATTGCTGTCCTGCCTTTAGAACCATTAAAAGCAATGCGGACAAAACTTGTAACCGTTCACGGGTTCAGAGGTTCAGGGTTCACCGAAAATCTGAACGGTGAACTCTGAACCTGTGAACGCCTACCCGAACTTTTTGAGAAGTTATAGCCGCAAATCCGAAATACCATAACCTGGGTTGGGCGGTTCAGCGTTCACGGTTCCCGGTTGAAGAGCCCTAACTACGCGTCAATAGGGACGAATGTTATGTTTCACCCAATGGGTGAAAGAGGCTAATCTGAGCATTGTGTTATAAAGTTAAGGATATCAGTAGACTATAACCTTTGAACCTTGAACCTTGAACCCTGAACCTGGAACCGATCACTTTAGGCATAAATGAGTGCGAAAAGCTTTAATGTAAGCCAGGACGACCACGGCACTTACCACCTTCATGGAGAACTCTCCATCCACGAGCTGGATGACCTCAGAGGCTTCCTGGAGGAGTCTCTCAAAGGCGAACAGGAGATTGCTATTTCCCTTGCCAAGGTTAGGTTTATCGACACTGCGGCCCTTCAGTTGCTCATTGCCTTCAAAAAACGGTTCCAATCCGAAGCTAAGTTGCGGATTTCCGATGTCTCTTCTGAGGTAGAGAAGATCTTGTCCCTTTGCGGTCTCAAAACTACATTGGTGTGAGAGGTGTGGCAAGATGGAAAAGCACATTTTATTTGTAGATGATTCGCCTACCATAAGGTCGTCAGTCTCTTTCTGCTTACGCAACGCAGGATATCGAGTGACAGAAGCTGTAGATGGTAAAGATGGCCTCGAAAAAGTACAATCCTTTAAAGACAAAGGTGATTCCCTGTCCCTGATTATTACCGACATTAATATGCCCCGGATGGATGGGATTACCTTCATATCTGAAGTAAAAGAGACCGAATTCAAGTTCATTCCCATTTTAGTTCTGACCACCGAGGCCGAGGAATCCATGATAAAAAAAGGACGAGACGCAGGTGCCTCGGGCTGGCTGTTGAAGCCTTTTCAACCCGAAGAGCTGCTGTGGGCTGTCAAGAAAGTTGTGTGGCCAAATGACCGAGGATGACGAGACCTTACAGATTTTTTTCTCCGAGACAGAAGAGCTGCTCAAACTGGCAGAAGAAAGCCTTCTTTCGCTTGAGTCCACACCCGAATCCACATCAGATATAGAACAACTCTTCAGGTCGGTTCATACCCTGAAGAGTGGCGCGGGCATGGTGGGATATATGGGTATTTCAGACTATGCCCACCTTCTTGAGAACCTGCTGGAACGTCTTAGAAGCGACAAATTGGCCGTAACCAACAACCTTATCACCTTTCTTCTGAACTCAATCGACTTCATTCGATCCATGATTGACAGGGTATCACAAGGTGAGGCCGAAGCCGACTCAAAGGTTCTCGATGAGCGAAAAAATCAGGTAAAGCGCTATTTGGGGATAGACGGGATAGGCTCACCTGAAGAGGAACCAGAGCCACCGGTCAAAGACGCTCCCAAAGAAGCCGCACAAGAATTCAGTTTCTACAAAATTGATCTCAAGTTCCGAAGGGACCTTTTCTATTCCGGCCAGGACCCGCTTCTCATCCTTCTGGGGCTTTCGGAATTGGGGGAGTTTGTGCAGGTGGTCCCCGATTTTTCCGAACTTCCGGATTTCGAAAACTTCTCTATGTATGATCTTTATATATCCTGGCAGATCATTATTAAGACCGAGCGGCCTTACCAGGATCTTGAAGATGTTTTTTTGTTCGTCAAAGATGACAATGACATTCGTATTGAAGATATCACCAACCGGTACAGGGGCGGTGTTGATATAGAACTTGCTAAGAAGAAACTTGGTGAAGTGCTCTTAGAAAACGGCGCGATCACAGAGGAAGTATTGGACGATGCACTGAAGAAGCAGAAGAAGCTTGGCGAAATCCTGGTAGAGGACGGAAAGATTCAGCCCGAAGATATTGAGAAGGCCGTGGCCACACAGGAGGAGAGTCGTGCGGTTTATCGCAAAACAACCATCCGTGTTGATGTGGAAAAGATTGATAACCTGGTAAATCTGGGTGAAGAGATGGGTATTGGACTTGCTAAGGTGCAGACACTCTTTGAAAAGTATACCAGCCCCGGACAAATGGAAATGACGGAGGAGATGGAAAACCTCCTCAAGGTGAACCAAGAATTCCAGGAGCGAGTGGCACGGGTTCGAATGTTTCCTTTAGAAGGGACCTTTCGCAGATTCCAGCGCATGGCAAGGGATCTTGCTCTTAAGCAGAACAGACAGATCAACGTGATCTTAACCGGACTTGATACGGAATTGGACAAAGAGGTTATTGAACACGTCACAGACCCCCTGAAGCATCTTGTTCGAAATTGTATTGATCATGGCCTGGAAACTCCGGAAGAAAGGGAGGCAAAGGGAAAATCGCCCACGGGGATCATCGAATTCAAGGCATATCAGAGAGCAGGAAGAGTCTTTGTCGAGATCCGTGACGACGGAAGAGGAATCGACTCGGCGGCCATCAGGCGGAAGGCCATTGAAAGGGGTTGGATTGAGCCGGATCAAGTCCTGAGTGAAGACGACTTACTGGATTTTCTGTTCAAGCCCGGGTTTTCCACCACCTCAGAAGTTACGGAGCTCTCCGGCAGGGGGGTTGGGATGGATGTGGTCAAGACACAGCTTGATCAACTCGGGGGCACCATAGACATTCATACGGAAAAGGACAAGGGGACTACCTTTATCTTATGCCTGCCCCTGATATCTGCCCTCATGGAGGTCTTGCGCGTGATGGTGCAGGGCGCTTCATACCTGGTGCCACTGCAGTCTGTTGTTTCGACGGGAAAATTCGACAACGAACTCGTCAAGAGCTTTGGAGCCCGGGAAAGGGTATACCCGTTTCGGGGTGATTATCTTCCCCTTGTAGATATAACGAAAATCCTTGACATAGATATGCCTTCTGCAAATGGCGACACCTCTGCGCTGGTCTTTGTGAATACAGATAGAAAAACCTTTGGTATACCTGTAGACGAGGTCCTGGACCCGCAACAGGTTATTGTCAAGACCCTGGAGACAAACTATCGCAGCGTCAAGGGGATTGCCGGTGCCACCATCCTGGGGGATGGCTCGGTTTCCCTTGTTCTGGATCTTTTGGGACTGGAAGAGATATTCTTCAAGGATTCCTTTAAAGGAGACGCAACCCATGAAGGTGAAGAAAAGGCTGAATGAGGTTAATGGCTTGGTTTGCCTGGCGTTTTTGATTTTCGTGTGCGCCACCGCTTGGGCACAGAACCCCAAACCGAGTGGCTATGTGGGCTCTGATGCGTGCCAGGATTGCCACGAAACCGAATATGAAAATTTCAAGACCTATGCCAAGAAGGCCCACTCTTATGAAAGCATCAAGGTAATGAAAAAGGGTCTCACGGAGGCAGAGTTTCGCAAGTGCTTCGAGTGTCACACCACCGGATACAAAAAACCGGGTGGGTTCCGCTCCGAACAGGAGACGCCCAACCTCAAGAATGCGGGTTGTGAGGTCTGTCACGGCCCCGGGAGTCTTCATGTTGAAACCGGGGAACCGGAAGACATTATAGGGAGTATGACGGCAAAGGATTGCGAGGTCTGCCATAGTGCAGAGCGGGTGGGTGCCTTTCATTACAAGCCCCTTATCCACGGGGGGGCACACTGACTTGAGTT
>JAFDKF010000002.1 GCA_019307135.1 Deltaproteobacteria bacterium | reverse complement strand
AGGTCACCTCCCTCAATTTTCAATATTTCTGGGCTATTGATAGCTTCGTCGCCATCAAACTGTTATTTGTAAAGCATTTCAGCAAGCTCTCACAAGTTTCGAGCAACATTTAAGAATCAATAAAGTGCTCAGCATAATCGAGGTTTGAGATGAAAGGATATGAAATCCTGGAACAAAAATACCTGAACCTTTATAGAGAAGACGGTATAGCCCCTTACGAGATAAAGATAGGTCTTCTTGATTTTCTTCGGGAGCTTAATACCGGGCCTGAGGGTATAACCAGATATTCTTCTTTCATGGTTATTGGAATAGATGATGTTCTTTATCTGACAAAGCGGGGAGAGAGACGGGCCATTGCCCTTGATATCCATAAGGTCCTTCAATCTGCAGCAAATGATCTTGAACGGAAGAAAATCCAGGTGCAGATCATCTGCAAAGGCAAACTTGTTCCTGGTGCAGCTTTATGGGTGGAATATCGCGGAGAGAAACTTCCCATCGACTTCATCTTTGGTACTCCCATAAAGAAAGAAGTCAGGGGATTTCCGGTTTATACTATCAGCTTTAATCTATCGAGCTGATAGGCAGCCAGATTGAATCACTTGGGGGTTTTATCCCCTTCCGCTTGCGGCCTAATATACCAGCGTAAGCGAGTACCCCGTCCGCTTACAACTCAGACGGGCAAGATCGTAGCGTTTAAAGTTTTTCTCAAGTTTTGTCTGTAATACCATTTACATGGAGATAAACCAAAATACTCAATAGATGAATTACTTTCAATGGTAACAAAAGCTACAAAGGTTTTTGTGGATTTAATAGAAAATTTATCAGACAGTTGGTTTAACCATTTAAACTCATTAGGTTTAAAAGAGACTTGAATTTTAAGATATCAATTCGTAATACACGCCAACAACTGGATTCAGTAGACACAAAAAGCCGCCCGAGTTTTTTATTAATCGACTGTTTCTAATCGGCTTTTTGTGCTACGGATTTTGGCGTTAGGCTTGTCGAGGATTCATGCAATGGCGCAATTATTACCGAAATCTTTCATTGAAATTTTAGCTGGCATTCTATGTTTACTTGCTCTGGTATTAGCTATTATATCTTTGTTTTTTAAAGAACGCTCTTATGTGACCCGAATATTCGTTTTAATGTTCATTTTTTCGATTGCCCTATTTTCAAATCATTGGGCAACATATTTTGCTGCTCTTTTCATCATTGCCACCACAATTACTGAACTTGAGTTTTTGGAAAGACTGGCTGCAATAATAAGGGGAAGCAAACACTATTTCGACTATAAAATTGTTGAGGCCGGTAGCGCAGAAGCTCCAGTGGACGAAGATATGCCTGAAAGGCGGCCTATGGAATACAAGATCCTGAATACACTTTGGACGAAACAAGTAAACAAATTTCCTGACTTTTCAAAAGTTTTTACTTTCAGAATAAACATAAAGTCACCAGAGTATATGGAATTTAGGGAAGCTAGCAGCAAGCTCATAGGTGAGAGGCTAATAAGTGAAACAGAATCTGGTCAATTATACATAACTCCAACAGGGTTCGAATATTGCAAACAACACTATGAAGAATTTCCCCCTGACCAGTGGTGGCCACACGAAACTATCAATCATGAAAATTTAGCAGAAGTTCTAGACGGAGCCTAACAATGCGGCTGCACAAAGACCGCTCGTTAACTCGCGAGTTGTGAGCCGCAACGTTGGACAGCCTAAATACATATGGAGATATAGTTGAAAGCAAAGAGATCGGATAGGGTTGCACGACAAGGCGTTGGAATTGCAATGTCGGCGTTTGAAAAAGTTAATTTTGCTTTCCGAGAGCAACATGAAAGTGACTACGGGCTTGATGCTCATGTTGAACTAATTGAGAATGAAAAACCTACTGGTCAGCTTATAGGTGTTCAGCTTAAGACGGGACAAAGCTATTTGGTTGAGCGAACACAAAGTGGCTTTGTCTTCCGTTCGGATAGAGAGCATGTTGAATACTGGTTAAACCACTCTCTTCCTATAGTTGTTGCGCTGTGCGACCCAGATCAGTCTATTGTCTATTGGCGGAACGTATCTAATGAAAGTGCCGAAGAAACTGGTAAAGGCTTCAAAATTATTGTTCCATTCGATCAGAGGATTGATCACAGCTCAGCAGACAAACTAAAGTCTCTTATATCTCCGATCATACCCTTGAACCTATACACTGTTTTTCGAACAGATGATGTTAGCCATAATTTGGCTAAGCGATATTCCATTGATATAGTTTTAAGTGGGTTGAGGACTAAAGCAGACATTTCAGCCGCTATCAGGCAAGCCACAACAGAAAGTGTTAAAAGAAAATATTATCGAAATCATATTGTTGAAGGACGCTGGGGAGATGCGGATGCCGATGTGGTTTGGATCTATGTATACCTTTCACCTGATGATCGTGCAATGAGCAACTGGATTTGCCGCAGCATTTGGATTAGAGAAGACTTGCCAGAGGACTCAAGGCCATTAGATTTTGAAGGGGAAAATATAGGTGGATTGATAACTGTAGATTGGAGTTTGCATTATAAAGAATTAGGCCAAATTGCTATCGACAATAAACTAAGAAAAACAGATTACTTGCAGGTTGTGCTCCCTTTAATTGATGAACTGGAAAATTTAATTCAAACATTTAAATCTGATTTGGACAATCTTTCGAACAGCCAAGTCTCCGAAGATGAGTTTGTTTCCAATACTGTACACATTAGAAACCGAATCCACGAAATATATATGCTGGCTACTGACATGGCTTTCCCACCTTTTGAATGCACTGATATGGATAGCAAATTTCAAGAATTCATTGCACTTGCTGATAATATGACACTCTATTACTCTGAAAATAGTTTGGCTAATCAGGACGAAAATTTGCGAATAGGTCAGGTTTTACACTATTATTCTTTGGCTGATGCTGAATTAAACAACTTGAGGTACGAGATATCCAAAGTGCGATAGAAATTTTGTCCAACAAAGCGGCTGCACAAGGACCGCTCGTACCTCGCGGACCGTGACCCGCGGCGATCTGCGATTATAGAAAATTCCTTAATGTGAGGTGTGAATTATGCCTTTGACTTCTGCAAAAACAAAATATGAACATGTGGTCTTAGACGAAAAAGGCGTCCCCATTATTGCAGGGACAAACATGAAGGTAATTGAGATAGTCTTGGAAAAAACCGCCTACGGCTGGAGCCCGGAAGAACTGCATTTCCAGCATCCCTATCTTACCTTGGGTCAAATATACTCAGCATTAGCCTACTACTGGGATCATCAGGATGCGCTTGATCGGGACATTGAACGAAGGCTTGCTTTTGTAAATCAGACCCAGAAAATCACAGAACAAACGCCTCTCGTTGCTCGGCTGAAATCCAAAGGATTGATCTGATTATGCTTGCGCTCTATATGGATCATCATGTGCCGCGAGCTATAACTGAGGGGCTTCGCTTACGTGGCATAGATGTCATTACAGCCTATGAAGACGGTGCTGGTGACATGGATGACTCGGCATTATTGGATCGAGCCACTGAATTGGGTCGAGCACTTTTCACTCAAGATGATGATCTCCTCGCCGAAGCAACTAAACGACAAAAAGAAGGTGTTACTTTTGGCGGGGTGATTTACTGCCACCAACTGCGAATTTCTATCGGCGCTTGTATCAATGATCTGGAGATCATTTCAAAAGTCGGCCAACCTGAAGACTTGATGAATATAGTGCAATTTTTACCGCTTTAAATACTAAGGACTCGCACAGAAAGGGTCAAACATTCTACTGAAATAATATCCGATGGCATATTGTTAAACCTGACTTTCCTAATGCAAATCAAAAAAGACACAAAAGTTAAGGTCACATACCGTCCTGAGCTTGGCGCTGGTGCGGTGCTCCAGGTGGCGGAGGCCCCTGGGGGCGAATACCAGGTTGATGTGGTTTTTGAAAAAGATGGCAGACGGTTTTTAGAAACCTTCCCCCACAGTCTTCTTACGCCGGTTGCTGATATCTTTCAGCGGTATCAAAGCGGTGAATCCGATCATCCAACAGACTTTTTCCTGAAACAATTAGCATACCAGCTACCGCTTGAAAATTCCGGCGGTGAACTCTCCAATAGCAAAACAGATCTTCTTCCTCACCAGATTCTACTAACTCATCAGATTATTAGCGCCCGCAGGCGAAAATTCTTGATTGCCGATGAGGTTGGCCTGGGGAAAACCATTGAAGTGGGAATGATTATTAAGGAGCTATTAGCACGTGGAGAAGCTAAGAGAATACTAATCATTTGCCCCGCAGGCCTCACTGTGAACTGGCAGAACGAAATGAAAGATTGCTTCCGAATTTTTTTTGACATCTTTGGCCGGGACTTTTCTGATGCTAATCCTCACGCATGGGAGCGGCACAGTTTAGTAATTGTTTCCATAGACACGATCAAGAAGCCCAAACGTTTGGACAAAATGATAACTGGGCCGGATTGGGACTTGATAGTTTTTGATGAAGCCCATCATCTGAGCAGGAAGAGATACGGTAAAAAGATAGATGTCACCCAGAATTACCGATTGGCAGAGAAAACCAAGGGCAAAGCCCATGATTCCCTCTTTCTGACGGCTACTCCTCACCAGGGGGATGCCTATCAATTTTGGTCCTTGATTCAGCTTTTGGATGATCAGCTTTTTGAAGAACCGGAGGCAATGCTGGATCACAGAGGTCTCCTTGGCAGGGTTATGTTTCGGCGCACAAAAAAGGAAGTTACAGATGCCCGTGGTAATCCGATTTTCATGCGGAGGCAGGTACATACCCAAAGATTTCAACTCTCCATGCATGAGCAGAGATTTTACGATAGGCTGACCGAATACTTAAGAGAAGGATATGACGCTGCAGGCGTAGGAGAAGACAAAACCACCAAACAGCAGCGGGCTGTGGGTTTTGTTATGGCCACCTTTCAGAAAATTATGTCCTCCAGTCCGAGGGCCATCAAACAGGCTCTTAGGCGTCGGTTGATTGCTCTTTATGCCCGGAAACAGATGTCTCTCGAAAGTGGTGCGTATGGGGCCATAACCAGGCCGGAAATTTCATCCAAGATCATAAATTATCAAGAAGAGATGCGGAGGATAGTTGCTGAGTTACTCTCCTATCGAAAGGCTAACATTGATTATATGGAAGCTGATTCATACATCACCAGACTAAAACAGCGACTTATGAAAAGGCCTCGGTTTGAGGAAGAAGTCACCCACTGGGCCTTGGATGCCATGGAGTCGGGGAACGGAATCATTGAAGCAGCGGCTAATATCCCTAATGAGGAGGAAAAGATAAAAGACCTTATAGACCTTGTGGATGAAGGGCCTGACCGGAAATTTGACACTTTAATTCGTGCCATTGAACAGATCAGAAGGGAAAATAAGAATGAGAAGATGGTCATCTTTACCCAATACCTGGAAACCCTCTATTTTCTTCAAGATGAGATAGGTAAATATTATGATCCTAAGAAGATAGCGATCATTAAGGGCGGCCCGTTGGAGGATAAAATTGCATCTTGCGAATCTTTCTGGAATGAAGATGGTGCCCAGTTTCTCATCTCCACCTCAGCGGGTGGTGAGGGAATCAACCTTCAGGTTTGTCGAATTCTATTCAACTATGATCTGCCTTGGAATCCTATGGCGGTTGAACAGCGTATCGGTCGGATTCATAGATACGGCCAAACGGAAACCGTCCAGGTCAACCACCTCGTTGCAGAGGAAACCATAGAAGAAAAGGTTTACGCAATCCTCGAGGAAAAGCTTTTTGAGATAGCAATGACCATTGGTAAAGTGGACCCTATAACGGGTGACGTAAGTGAAGATTTCCGGTCAGAGATACTTGGATTTTTAGGATCGAGCGCCAACTACACGTCTCTCTACAGGGAGGCCCTTCTGCATCGAAATTACAAAAGAACTGAACAGGAGATCGCTGAGGCCATCCGGGTAGCGAAAGATGCAAGTGAGGCCCTCCGACAACTTACTCAGGACCTTTCAACCTTCAACTTGGAATATTATAGGGAACTCGAAGGGAAGTTTACGTTGGAAGATCTGAAACTGTTCGTGGAAAAAGCGATTCTGCGCCTGGGCGGAGGCTTCATTCCATCTGGGGATATTATTCAAATAACTGTTCCTCCCACCTTAAAGAAATATCCAGACGTGGCATCTCGATATGACAACGTTACCTTTTCCAGGAAGACCGCTACCCGAAAGAAAAATGTTGATTTGCTTGGGATCGGTCATCCACTCATAGATGCCTTAATAGACTATTATAGGAGCGAATCCGTATCTGGAGAGTTGTTGAACGCAAAACATGATGGCATTTCATCCTCTCTGATCGCTCGATATCTCTTTACAATTGAATTTGAGGATGGAACAAGGCGTGAGCTGTATCAAAGCTTTTTGATTGATGGAGAAAAAGAATTGGGGGATTTGGATTTTTTGCTCCGCGAGGATTTCAGAGGGAATGGGTCGCCAGTGCCTTTATCCTTGATTGAGGATAAATTGAAGATGTTCACCCGGAATCATGAAGCGAAGATCCGTTCAGACTATGATGGGGTTATCAATGTCCGACACAAGTGCGTTGGTATCCAAGCGATAAACTAAAAAAAATAGAAATGCGTAAAATACAGGTTCAACCGGAATTTTGTTTCTTATTTTTTATAAAGATTGATCTTGATGATACAGGACCAGCCAAGTTCACAGGAAAATGTCAATAACCTCATCAATTCGACCGGGTTTTATTTTAATGATGATGTTGAGATCAAGGTTGAAAAAACCAAGCAGGGTTTGAAGATCACCCGGTTTGGCACAAAGATACTGGATAAGCAGGGGAAAAGCTTGAAAGGACTTGACGGGCTTGCCATGCTGTTGGTCGATGTTGATTATGACGGCGAGATTTTTGATATGGACAGAACAGTATTTGCCAGGGACGTTGGAGAAAACGGCGAGATCGTTTTAACCGGTTTGACGGATAGCGTCGCGGTTGTTGCCATTGACAAGCACGGCAATGAGAGCAAACCGCTTATAATCAAAGATAAGTAAGAGTTCATGACAACCCTCAAATGATTTTATTATTAGTAATCCCGGTTGATAAGAAAGGAGGATCTATATTTATGATTTCACCTGATATAAGAAAAACTATTATGGAATGTGCACGTGAGTTTGATGTGAAGGCAGTGTGGATTTTTGGATCTTCGCTTGAAGATGATTCTGTTGCGCGTGATATTGATTTGGCCGTTGAGGGAGTTCCACCAGAGCTGTTTTTCAAATTCTATGCCCGTCTCTTTATGGCTCTTCCTAAGCCTGTTGACCTTGTAGACCTGTCGCAGGACATTCCAATAGCTTCAATTATCCGTGCCAAGGGGGTCAATATTTATGAGCGGTAAAGATTCATTTTTAGAAGATGAACGAAAGAACATTGAAAAAACAGTAATAATGATTGAGCATCTCACGGAAAAGACAGATCTTTCAGAATACGAGGTCATCGCACTTGGCACGCTTTTGCAAAACATATATACCGGTATCGAAGGTATCATACGTTACCAATTGCAAAATACGGGCGTCAGATTGCAAAAGGATGAGAACTGGCATAAGAATTTGCTAATGAAATCAAGAGAGAATGATATTATTTCAGATGCGCAGTTTGAAGGACTTCTTGAATTGCTACTTTTTCGCCACATGCATATACATGGCTATGGATTTATGCTGGACGAAAAACGCCTTCGAGAATTAGCCGCACCAGTGCCTGATCTTTGTCAGAGTTTTCTTAAAGATCAGAAGTAATGATCAAAACCGGCCCTGCTTTGGCTATGATCTTCAAATCATTGAGGTATAGCAGGACATTCCTTAAATGTCAAAAAAGACCAAAAGGAGGGGAGTGACATATGAATTGTCAAACGAAAATATTCTTTCTTGGCTTCAACTGCTGGTGGCTGGAATAGGAAAATCAAAGATGAAGAAATTACACCCGATAGCTCTTTCAATCACCTTGATCTTTACTTGTGTCAAGGTTCACTTGTCCGCTGCGGACGAGAGTCGCGACCAGGTGCGGCCTGCGGCGGTTGCCGGTATGTTCTACCCGGGTGCGCCTGATGAGCTTCGTGAAATGGTTCGCACCTTTTTCAAAGATGCCCGTGGTGTGAAGGTTCCAGGGAAGATCAGAGGACTTGTCTCCCCCCATGCAGGATACATCTATTCGGGTATTGTGGCCGCGGCCGGATATAGACAGATCGATCCCTCTACCCGGACTGTCATCCTTCTCGGCCCGAGTCACCGGTTCCCTCTGAGGGGTACTTCCATTCCCGAGGTTCAGGCCTACCGAACCCCTTTGGGGGACGTTCGCCTGGCAAGACTTGCCTCGACTCTGCTCAGGTCGCCCGGCTTTGAATCTGTTCCTGAAGCCCATTGTGCAGAGCATTCCCTTGAGGTTCAACTCCCCTTTCTCCAGGTGATGCTCAAGGGATTTGAGATTGTCCCGATCCTCACGAACAGCTCAGACCCCAAAGCCCTTGCCACAACCCTTGCTCCATATATTGGCGAGGATACCCTTGTGGTGGCAAGCTCAGATCTTTCTCACTATTATTCTTATGAGACAGCCATTGGCCTGGATCGAATTTGTACCACAGCCATCTCTAACTGCAAATTTTCTGACATGCCCCTGTGCGAGGCATGTGGTAAGCAAGCCGTCCTGACACTGATGCACATCGCTAAAATCAGGGGCTGGCAAGGTATATTGATAGACTACAGAAACTCCGGCGACACTGCGGGCGGCAAGAACCGTGTCGTAGGCTACGCAAGTATTGCATTTGTGGATAAAAAGGAGATGACAATGACAATAAAAGAGACTCTTTCTACCCAGGATAGAGACGCCCTTCTGAAGCTTGCCCGCTCCGCTATTGAGGCCAGGCTTGTGAAAGGGGCCAAGGTGGACAGGCCGCGCCAGGTTTCTTCTGTCTTAAATGAGTTGAGGGGCTGTTTTGTCACACTTCATAAACACGGCCAACTGCGCGGCTGCATCGGCACGATTGAGCCTATATGCTCCCTTTTGGAATGTGTGGAGAGAAATGCCCAAAGCGCCGCATTTAATGATCCGAGGTTTGCAACCCTGAACGCAGACGAACTCAAGGAGATAGACATCGAAATCAGCGTTCTTTCGGTGCCTGAACCCCTTAGCTTCAATGACGGCGAGGATCTCAAGCGCAAGCTTGAACGAAATCTCCATGGGGTCATCCTCTCTCGCGGTACACACCGCTCAACTTTCCTTCCTCAGGTCTGGAAGCAGCTCCCGGAGAAAGACCAGTTCCTTGAGCACCTCTGTCTAAAAGGTGGCATGTCGCCAAAGGCCTGGCAGGACCCGGAGACCAGGGTTGAGGTATACGAAGCCGAGGTGTTCGGTGAAGATGATTTCAAATAAAAAGTATACTATGTCGGATACTGATTTGAAAGAACTGGTCGCCAGGTTTTGGTCTGCTTTTTTGGGCCACAAGGACTCAATAGACAGGATCGACCTGACACAGCAATTTGAAGCCCCTTCTGGCGAGTTAGTCAAAATCAATGCTGCTGTGCTGATATGCCTTTGTGGGGAAAAGCACCCTTTGTTTCAAAGGGCCTGGGATTACTTGAGTGTGCCAGATGCGGTTTATGGCGAGCAAAAAAAGACCTATCTGAAATTCTATGAAATCATCCAGGAAGAAATCGTAAAACGGATCGAGTCAGATGCTGCCCTGGTGAAAGTATTACGAGATGCGATCCGAGCCGGAGACCCGGATCGGCTGAAAGCGGCCAGATTGGAGATATTCAACCCCCTGGCTGCCAAGACTCTGTCCCGGTTTGATGCGGGGCAGATAGTAAACGATATTCAGAAACAGAATCGGTTAAGATTGATCGCAAGTAATGAAAATTTTATCGCCAACCCTATAGAGGAAGTCATCTTTACTACGAACGTGCTGGTCACAGCACCAAGAAGTGAATCGCTTATTCCGGGGGGCCTTACAGGATGGGCGGAAAAGAGCCTTAAGTCAGTCATAGGATTGCCAGTTGACTGGTACTTTGACCACCCTATGGAGATGGCGACGACCGAGGATGCCCTGCATGCCAGCGAGTTTATTTTTTGCTTGAGAAAGCTGGAGGAGACATTCCACTCAGAGATTGAGATAGAGAAAACTGCGTGGAAGGATCATATAAGAGAGGGAGACAAGGTTCCTCTATATATTTCCATAAGCCCGACTCATGGGCAGGTAAACCTTGGCACTGCTGCCAGAGAAGTGCTAAAATGTCAATATACTGCTGCCGTCAAGAGCGGCATCCTTCAAGAACTCAAAATTGTGGAGCCGTACCTTTACAGCCAGGCCGATGTGAAACATCTTATAAATGATGTACTGAGGCCTGCTGCTAAACGCTATTTTCCAGAAATACCAGACAAGGAAATAGAAGGCTATCTCTCTTTTTTTGGTCTCGAGGGATACTATGCGATGCATTACAATTTTCTCAAGGCTTTTGGGTCGTTGGCCAAGTTCATGAATCCCCGCGTCAAAGCCGTGATAAAGATCGACACAGACCAAAGCTTTCCAGCCAAGCGATTTTACCGAGAAACCGGGTCGTGCTGGCTGGAATCGTTTACGCTGCAGGCCCTGGGTGGCCTTGCACGGGACCAGAACGAACGTAACATATATCTGGGTTGTTTTGCAGGGAGTCTAACCAATCGGGATGAATTGATTGACAAAGATGACCTATTCCTTCCTGACATTTCCATTCCTGATGTCCCTGAGAGTATTCCCGAAGGGGAAGCCGGCGTGTTCTATCAAGGGCTGCTGCAGTCCCTGATTACTCGGGGAGAGGCATTTCCTCCCGAGGTTCAGTGGAGAGCACTAAAGATACTCAACGAATATCCGTACATGCGCACCTTTGTCACTGGCGGCACCACCGGGTTCTTGATAGAGGCGCTGGAACGGTACGCCCCTTTTGTAGACGCCCATGTTCACCGGGCCGAGGACCAGGCTTTTCTCCTGTCAGTTCTTTTTGACGAATACAATGGTAACCTCCTTAGATACCTTTATTTCCCCGGGCTGCACATGATTCACGAAAAAGAGTCATTTGCTGCCGAGTCGATCAAGATTGCAGAGCCTTATAAGAAGATATATGACCTGGAGAGAATATGGAATTTTTCTTTCTTAGCCCGAGCGCTTTGTGAAATTAAGGGGTGGGCTTTTGAAGATGTGAAGAGGAGCCTTAACTTTTTTACTGCCTCATTTATTCACCCTTTCCCGGGGCTGTTAGCCCTCACACGTTTTGTCTTATCTGTGGCAGGGAGAGGGGGAAGAAACAGGGAAGACATTATCTACCAAAAAGAGGGGCTAAAACGGTTAAGTAAGATAGCATTTTCTCAAGACCGATATTATCGAGAGACTAGAACCAGGGTAGCCAAACAGATAAAGGCCTGGCGTTTTTATTATGATCTGATGATAAGGCTTCGAGAGAGTGCAAAAAAAGGGGACCCCTTCGCCCTGGCGCTTAAGAGAAAGGCGATTGAAATTAATAACAATTGTAAATTGATCCAATAGATCTAGTTGGGTGTAAATCAAGATTGTTGGTTATTGAGTTCAATTGTGAGGTGTCAGTGTTCAGGTTTCAGGTTTCAGCTCTTCAAGTTTTTCGATCCTGACACCTGAAACCCGAAACCTGACACCTTTTCCCCAAAGCTAAATACGTAGCAGACGGACATGGATTTTCTCATTGCCAACAGCTGTGATTTACACCCGATCTAGTTTGGAGGCTGTCACCATGAGCACACTGTTACCATGAACACATTAATTGTCATTCCCTCTTACTGGACAAAAGTGGCTCCCATGGAATCACAAGCCATGAATCAGAGATCCTTTGACCAGCAATTTGGTCACAAAGGGCCGTGTCTTGAAAAGGTGTTGACGAGTTTGAAGATTCTCAAAGAAAAGGACTTTCAGGTGCTGGTGATTACAGGTACTGATTCCCCGGAAAGTCATGCTGAAATGAACCAAAAGGTGATGGGGATCGTTGAACATGTAGCCGAGAAAACCGGGATAAAGATCCTCCTTTTCCCCAATACGCTGGTGGCAAGGGTGCGAGAGACCTTCCGGGATTTTTGCGACCAGGATGCCCTCGATTTCCTGTGTGTGGATGGCTATGCAAATATCAGAAATACCGGGCTGATCATGGCGCAAATTCTGGGTGCCAAAGAAGTTGTTTTTGTCGATGACGACGAATATGTTGATGATCCTCTTTTTCTGCACAAGGCGAGGGAGTATCTGGGGAAAACCGTAGGGGGGAAGATCGTTGCTGGTGTCGGTGGTTATTACGTTGACCCGCAAAAGGCCTACCGCAGGATCATAAAGCCCGAACCATGGAAGGCCTTCTGGGATTTGGAACGCTTGTTGAATGAGGCGCTTTGTCGCCTTGTGGAGACACAACCCCGCATCAAATTAACTTCCATGGTACTTGGCGGATGCCTTGTGCTTACACGCCCCCTTTTTGCTGCTATCCCTTTTGATGTCCATATTCCACGGGGCGAAGACATGGACTATGTCATCAATGCCAGGATGTTCAGATTCTCTATCTTTTTTGACAATCAATTGTACATCGTGCATGATCCCCCTCCACCACCCCATCCCCTGTGGAAAAGGCTACGGCAGGATATATACCGCTTTATCTATGAAAGGGCAAAGCTCAGCCAGCAAATCCTTATGGAAGACATGGATTATGTCTCTATCGAGGAATTGATGCCCTATCCAGGAGGTTTTCTTGGCAAAGATCTGGAGGACAAAATCTCACGGGCGTGTGCCATGCTGGCACAGCAAGCGGATGACGAGAAATCTGCAAGGGAGTTTCTTAATAACGTTGTCTTAATGGGGACCGATGCAGTACCTCAGTACAACGTGTTTGAGCACTATGTGGATCTCCAAAGCAAATGGGAGAAGATGTGTCGGACTATCGCTGTAACAAAGGAACTTCGTCAGGGCTGTCTTGCCTTGCTGCCAGGATTCCCTTTGCATTCTACGTGAAGGCCAGATCCTTTTCAATAACGTTTCCGTCAGCAATGGCAACCTGGCTGTCAGAGCGATTGGCAATCACCACCTTGCCCCTGACTACAACACCTTTTCCAAATACCACATCCCCTTGAACTTCAAAGGATGCACAGTCAAGCAAAGATGGGGCCCCGTGTGGGAAGCGGGCCTTAAGCTGGTCGATTTTTTTATAGTACTTGCTGTCAAGCCTTGTTACCAGTGGGTCCGGCCTTCTTCTGGGATTTTGGATCACATAGTAGTCCTCCGTAAGCACATAGCAGTCGGACCAGAGGGCAAGAAGGTCCTGGCATTTCTTCACAGGGGCGAACCGCGTTCTTGGCACGCGAATAGCCGTGGCCCCGTCAAATATGGAAATGGCCGATCCCATCGCAGTCTCCAGTTGATAAACATGAGGGGTTGAATCATCCTTGGGGTCAACCGTCTTGGGGTTTCTGATCATTGGAAGGTGGATCACATTGTGATGGGCATCAAGCAACGCTTTCAATGCCAACAGGTTTACCCAGATCGTGTTGGTATTAAAATAGCTGTACACATGGATGTCCTGGAACTCCTCCACCTCATCTTCGGGGCACTGAGCGATCTCCCGCAGTGTTAATCGACCATTCTTAAGGCGCGCAAGATGTCCTCCTTTGCTGTCTGCCTCGGTTCGATCCGTTACCTCCATCATGAAAGGAAAATTGTTCTCAGCAAAATACCCCAGGATGGTCTCGTCCATGACCGCACCCAGGTTATCCGAATTTGCGACAAAGGCATAACGAATGCCTGCATCCAAAAGCTTTTGAAGCATCCCTGAGGTTACCAGGGCCGTGTAAATGTCACCATGGCCCGGGGGATTCCACTCCAGGTCAGCATCCGTGGGCCACGTGGCCGGTGCTAGCCCGTCTTGAAACACTTTCGGAAATTTGTGCTGCAGGAAACTCAGAGGGATGCCTTCGACCGGCAGGTCGTCATAAGGCGCGAGGGCTTCAAGGGTGTCGGTATCGGTGTTAAAACTGTTCATAAAAATAACAGGGAGTCTGACCCCATGTTTGTGTCTGTAACTCAGAATCTGCCTGGAAATAATATCGAGAAAGCTCAGCCCATTCATGACCTCCAGAAGCGACTTGGTTCGGGACAGGCCCATGCTGGTCCCAAGGCCACCGTTTAGCTTGATAACCACCAGTTTTTCCAGGGCGCTTCGTCCTGCTTCCGTCAGCCCGGTAAGCTTTTCTGCGTCAGCGATCTCGCCTTCCCTCACCGGATCGATGTCTCCCTTTGTGATCAGGCCGGTTTCACCTCGCACCAACAGGCCGTAGTAATGCCTGAAGATATCAATAACCGTGGGAGCAAGGCCGCTTTTCTCCATCTTTTCAGCAAAGGGCTGGAATTGCACGGCTATTTTTGTTTCCAATGGATTACGCTCCTTTGTCTCAGGGAGTAGCGGTTAGCCACTGGCCACCCAGGATTTGGGTCATGATAGGCCCTAAGGCGAATATATATATAATGACGGTTATGACGATAGCTAACAGAGCCTGGGAGCCTCTGATAGAAAAGGCACGACTAAGACCCACGGCAATCAGGTAAAAGCGATAAAACTGCACGAGAAGGCCTATCAAGGGAATCCACGAAAACAGAATCGTGGCTGCTGCATAGGCATTTACCCGGAAGGCCACCTCATAAGTCCCCGATGCCTTAAAAAGCCTTGTGACGATGAAAAAGAGGATGCCTGCTGCCGCAAAAGGGAACAAGAACTCGTTGATCACATGAAAGGCTATGATGGCTTGATTCCTGGCAAATAGGCTGACAATCAGGGTATGGATAAGGATACAGGAAATGAGGAAGATGAACGGATTTCGCAATCCACCGTTGGTTTTCATCCTCTCATAGAAAAACCCGGGAACAAGCAAAACGGCCTTTGCCGTGCGAAAAAAACTGCTCAGGAAATTGTCGGGTGTAAAGTCAGTTGGGACGTCCTGCTCCGGAGATATCATGGGACCTGCCTCATTATACGAGTTGAAAGTCAGTGATGTAAGGGTTATCTCTTTTTTCAAGGGCAATCGTCGAAGTGGGGCTACCTCCATAGTCGTGGCCGGGCCAGATAATTGTCTCATCAGGAAGAGAAAGTATCCTGTCTTTAATAGATCTAAGCAGGGTCTCCATAGAGCCGCCTGGCAGATCGGTTCTCCCGACTGCACCTACAAAGAGCGTATCTCCAGTGAAAAGGTTGTTTTCCACATAAAGGCAGATGCCACCGGGGCTATGGCCCGGGGTGTGGAGCACGGTCAATCCTATGTCTCCAAAGGGGATGATATCCCCGTCATTTAAGAGCACATCCGCTGAAGGAGATGGGGTAAAGCCCATCTGTATTGCCATGGAGTGGCCTTCGGGCGTGTTGAAGAAACGATCATCCAGGGCGTGCATATATATCTTTGCCCCGGTCTGCTCCGCGATCTTGCGGTTTCCGCAGGTGTGATCAGGATGGCCGTGGGTGTTTACCACGGATTCAATGGTAATGCCCAGGGCCCGGGCAGTTTCAAGGATGCGTTCTTCCTCACCTGCCGGATCGATCACCAGCCCCTTGAGCGTATCTTCGCATCCCAGGATATAGCAAAACACGTCCATTGGGCCGATCCTCATCTGCTTGATAATCATCTTGCTATGCCTCATCAACCGGCACGATCCAGCCAAAGGGATCTTCGGCTCTCCCGTATTGGATATCTGTTATGGCCTCATAAAACCTCTGGGCCATGGGACCAACCCCGCCGTCTCCTACAGTCAACACTTGATCTTGCCAGGCCAGATGACTTACAGGGGAAATGACCGCGGCCGTACCAGACCCAAAGATCTCCTGAAGAGAGCCATCTTTATGTGCCGCCATCACCTCGTCGATTGTGATAGGACGTTCGGCTGCCGGGATGTTCCAGTCTCTGGCAAGGGTCAGGACGGAATCGCGTGTAATACCAGCCAGTATGTTTCCCCCCAAAGGTGGCGTAACTAACTCTCCGTTGATAACAAACAGGATATTCATGGTGCCCACCTCTTCGATGTAGCGCTGCTCAATGGCGTCGAGCCAGAGCACCTGGGTGTAGCCCGCCTTCTTTGCCACCTCGGCTCCATACAGGCTGGCTGCATAGTTGGCTGCTGTCTTGGCTTCGCCCAAACCGCCGCGCACAGTCCGGACGTACTTATCCGTAACCCAGATTGTCACCGGATTGAACCCCTCCGGATAGTAGGCACCAACCGGCGACAGAATAATGAAGAGACGATAGGTGTTGGAAGGGCGCACACCTAAATAATGATCCATGGCAATAATGGTAGGGCGAACATACAAAGAGGTCTCAGGTGCCCTCGGGACCCATTCCTTATCAATGGAGACGAGCTTTTTCAGAGCGTGCAGGACAAAGGCTTCATCGATTTGCGGGATGCACATAAGCCTTGCCGACCGGTTAAAGCGTGCCATGTTTTCGTCAGGTCGGAACAACTGAATCTTTTCATTGCTGGTGCGGTATGCCTTCAGCCCTTCAAAGATGGTCTGACCATAGTGGAGCACCATGGTAGCTGGATCCATGATGATCGGGGCATAGGATTCTATGCGGGCATTATGCCAGTCCTGCTCCGGGTTGTAGTCCATGTTGAACATGTGATCGCTGAACAGTCGTCCAAATCCCAATTTCGAATCATCCGGAAGCTCCTTAGGCGTTTTGGTCTCGATGATCTTGACGTCCATTTTAGCATTCCTTCCACAATGAAAGTCCTGTTCTGTCGTCGTACTCTCTTTCCAGAGGGGTACCCAAAAGTTCCTGGATGTATATCTCTCCTGCATAGACCACGGTTTCTGAAAAAATGTGCCCCCCTGTGGTCTGGCCGTTCATATCAGCAAACACCCCATGGGCATGCACAGCAACCCTGCCATCTTTGAGCGATACATTGCCCGTGCAAAGGACGATTTCGAGCGGCTCCTCTTTTTTGAAAGTGACGTACACCTGCTGATTCTGGTCGTAGAACCCCAACGTGACTGACATTACGGATCCTATCACAGAAAAAACCCCGGTCTGAATCGAGTTTTGCACACAGAAATCCTCTATGATCTTAACAAAATCCTTGCCGTACGGCAGTCTTCCCAGCATGCGGCGGCCTGTTTCAAACGTTGAACAACTTATCCGGTCAATATAAGTGTCCTTTTCTGTACACAATTTCAGCCACCATTCAGACTAGGAGGCTGTCCGAGAACTGACCAGAGTTGTCATTTCGAGCGTAGCGCCCGCCCTGCCCGCCCTGGCGCGACAGCCTTGGACAGACGTGTCGTTCGTGTCATCCCGGTCTGGGCTAGGGGCGCGACACGTGTTACAATGAGCCCGCTAGCCTTATGGGGCCAGGTCTGGGCCAGGGAGAAATCTTATTCTATTGAAAATACATAAGCTTTAGATTTCTCCCTTCGGTCGAAATGACATGAACACGGTCGAAATGACATGAACACGTATTCTCGGACAGCCTCCTAGGAAAAGACCCACAAAAAAACCAAATAGCACATTTTACTCTGGCATGCAAGTATTTGATTTTATTGGGCGAGATTTTTCAGAAACTGGGGAAAAGTGCAAGGTCGCCCTTGCCTTGGATGATCTCGCAGACCGACAAAGCGTTGTTCAACCGAAGCCACTTGGGGTATATTAGAAAGTCGTGTGGGTCAAGTTGGTGCCGGAGGTCGGAATCGAACCGACACGGGCGCAAGGCCCGGAGGATTTTGAGTCCTCTGCGTCTACCAGTTTCACCACTCCGGCCAGGCCACAAAATCGCTCCGCGATTTTGTGGCTCCAAATATAAAAGGGGGGCGGTTTGTTGTCAACCGAATTATTGGTACCGTTCACGGGTTCAGAGGTTCAGGGTTAACCGAAAATCTGAACGGTGAACCCTGAACCTCTGAACGTCTACAATTATTGTCTGGCAATTCCGATACGCTTGACAGTGAACGAAGATATCGCTATGGTCTTAAAAATTAAAAACGTGAAGGAGTCGTCTATGTTTGGTATGGGGATGCCGGAAATTATCTTGATTCTGGCTATCGCCTTGATCGTGCTTGGCCCCAAGAAGCTTCCCGAAATCGCCAAGTCCCTGGGGCGGGGTATTTCCGAGTTCAAGAAAGCCACGCAGGAGTTCAAGGAAAACCTTCATGTGGACAACGAGCTGAAGGAGGCCCGTGACACCGTGAGGGAGATCAAGGAGGACCTTGAGGAGACAGTACGGGAATCCATGACCGAAAGCACCGGCCCTCAGGAGACCGATACTGTGCCGGAAGACGAGCTTGATCATACTTTTGAAGAGGATGCGACCGGAGCTTCGGAAGACTCTGTCGAAGACAGGCCCCGGCAAGAAACCGGGTCGAAGGAGCCTGTCAAAGATGCCTGAGGATGAGAAGCTCCCCCTGACCGTCCACCTTGAGGAACTCCGCAGGCGACTGATCATCTGCTTTTGTGCAGTCGGTATCGGCTTTGTCATCAGTTACATCTTTTCAAAAAGACTCTTTGAGATCCTCATGCAGCCCTTGCTCGCCGCAATGCCCGCGGAAGAAAAGCTCATTTACACGGGGCTGCCGGAGGCATTTTTCACCTACCTGAAAGTCGCCTTCCTTGCAGGGGTCCTTCTATCTGTGCCCGTCATCGTGTACCAGTTGTGGATGTTTATTGCACCCGGGCTCTACGACAAGGAGAAGCGTTTGGTTTTGCCCATCGTGTTCCTCTCCTCGCTGTTTTTTTTAGGCGGCGCCCTTTTTGGCTACTTTATTGTCTTTCCTTTTGGGTTCAAGTTTTTCATGGGGTTTGCATCAGACTATGTCAAGCCCCTCCCGGCAATGAAGGAATACTTGGGCTTTTCTTCTAAGCTCCTCTTTGCCTTTGGCATCGTCTTTGAGATGCCGCTTTTTGTGACCTTTCTGGCAAAGCTTGGCATTGTGAACGTCAAGTTCCTCAAGGCCAAGCGCAAATATGCCATCCTGCTTTTCTTTGTCTTTGCGTCCATCCTGACCCCGCCGGATGTCATCACACAGATCCTGATGGCAGGACCCTTGATCCTGCTTTATGAGGTGGGCATTCTGGGTGCCAGGGTGTTTGGGAAAAAGGAGGAAAAGGCAGATGCGGCGGAAACGCAAGAAACCGCTGGATAGAGGGTTTTCTCCTTGACACCGACTCGAAATTTTGGTACGCGGAATGTCATATTTTTTGTGTACAAATATCACTGGTCTTATTCATAACTTTTTTAGAGAAAGGGGGTGAAAGCGGCTTATGAAGAAAAAATCGTTGCTGGTGTTGGGGGTTGCTGCCTTGAGTGTGGTGTTTCTCTTTGCAGTCGTTTATGCGGCTCAGCAGGCGCCTGATAACGTCACCATGGAGTCAAAGGTATACAAAAAGCACAAAAAGGCCTTAGTCACGTTGAGCCACAAGAAGCATAACGTGGATTACAAGATTTCGTGCACTGAGTGCCACCATGTATACAAGGATGGCAAGAACGTGTGGAAAGAAGGCGATGAGGTCGAAAAATGTGATGCAGAAGGATGTCACAGCAAGGCCAAGGCCCCAAAGGCAAAGGAAGGCGAAAAAAAGCTAAGCCGAAAGGAAAAGGCCTCGCAGGGCTACCACTATTCGGCCGTTCACGAGAACTGTGTGGGGTGCCATAAGGCTGCCAAAAAGGAGGGCAAGGCTGCCCCTACAAAATGCGCCCAGTGCCATCCTAAGAAGAAAAAGTAACGGATAGAGACAAAAATGAAAAAATAGGGTAAGTCCGGAGAGGGCTTGCCCTATTTTTTTGGGGGTGTTGGCTATTTTGCAACTGACCACAGGAGCTTTTTTTCTCTCTCACAGAGCTCGCAGAGGCTCAGAGTTTTTGAGTTGAATCCTTGAGAGGAGGATTCAACTCAAACGGCCATCCCGCTATCGCGGGAAAATGCTCACTGACCCAAGTGTTTATGTCGATCATCAATGTCGCCATGCACCACGTTTCGCTTGCCACGGCAGTGGCTGAGGCTTTTGTTTGATTTTTCCTCTCAAAAAATCAAACAAACTATTCATCTCTGAGATCTCTGTGGACTCAAACGACCGAAGGGAGTGGGCGAGAGAACGACAACAGTCCTTGATACAAAGCACATGCCTCAACCATCGCCTCGGCCCAGGAGGGCGTTCCAAGGGCATGGACATGGGTATACGTGGCCAGGGTATTCTTGTAGCAAAGGCCATCGCGTTTGTCTGCGAACCCAATCCCCCGTGTCATCCGAAACGCCAGGTCTTCTGCTTTCCCTCCCCAACTCAACACATTTGAGTAATGAAATTCATGGCCCCTAACCTGCGTGCCAGGTCTGAAATAAGGGTTGGGCTTTTCCACCTCAAAGACTGTATACCCGTGTCCCTCCGGCCTCTTGGAAACCCCGAAGACAACCGGAAAGACCCCCGCCATGGGATAGGTCACGCCGTCCAGGACCAGGCTCTCGCCTAAATACATAAGCCCGCCGCATTCGGCATATATGGGGAGTCCCTTCTCGGCCAACCGGCGTACATCGTGCCGAAACCCCTTGTTTTCTGCCAGGGCCTGTGCATGGGTTTCCGGAAAGCCGCCTCCAATGTAGAGCCCGTCCAGACTCGGAAGCCCTGGGTCTGCCAGGGCGCTCAGCGCGACTACCTCGGCCCCGGCAGCTTCAAGGGCTTCCAGGTTTTCGGGATAGTAAAACTGGAAAGCAGCATCCCTGACGACTCCAATGCGAGGTGGTGGTTCCCCAGAAATTCCCCTAAATCCCCCCCGCCCCCCTTTTTCAAAGGGGGGAGCAAGGGGGGATTTAGGGGGGTTAGGGGGGATTTTGTATGTGGGTATCAGAGGTGGCGCCTGCCTGGCAATAGATAGAAGCCTGTCAAGATCGAGATAATGCTCTGCCATCTCAGCCGCTTTTTCGATCGACTCGTCGGCCCAGGTATGCTCGGGCGTGGGGACCAGCCCCATGTGTCTTTCCGGAAAGGCTTCTGCTTTGATCTTTGGTATGGCCCCCAGGACAGGAAGGGCGCAGTAATGCCCAACACTTTTTCGGAGGATCGACTCGTGGCGGGCGCCTGCCACCCGGTTCAGGATAACGCCGGCAATGTTCACCTCAGGGTCAAACTGTAGACACCCCGAGACCATGGCAGCCACCGTGCGGGTGCTTTTGGTACAATCTATGAGCAGGATGACGGGAACTTTAAGGAGCTTGGCGAGTTCCGATGTGCTGGTGGACCCTTCAAGGTCTATGCCGTCGTAAAGCCCCCGGTTTCCTTCGATAACTGCAATATCGCTGGCCAGCGTGCGATGTGAAAAGGAAAGGTGAATCTGGTCGGCAGGCATCAAGAAGGTGTCCAGATTATAACAAGGCTGGCCCGCCGCAAGGGCCAGCCAGCCCGCATCAATAAAATCCGGTCCCTTCTTGAATGGGGTAATGGCCATCCCGCGCTTGCGCCAGGATGCGATCAACCCAAGAGAGACAATCGTCTTCCCCGAACCCCCGCGCAGAGCAGCAATCAGAATTCGGGGAAGAGCCATGTATTTGGTTTCTTGTTACTGGGAAAGAACCACGGTTTCTTTGAATATGGGACAAGCCACTTCAATGACGAGGCTAATCTTCTTCTTCTTCTGCCCCAGCCTGTTTGCCGGCACCCTTAAGACCGATCAGGGTAGTGCTCCCGCTGGACCAGTACTCAAGGGTTCCGTCCCCGACCATCTTGTTAACCAGGTTCTTTACCGCTCTGGCCTTCTCATCGGGCAACATCTTGTAAAAGTCCTTAAGGTAGAACTTGGACTTACCCTTCTTTTTCGTCAGTGTTTCTACAATGAGTTTTTTGGCTGCTTCTTCGTCCATTTCTTGCCTCTTTTCGAATGTGTTGAGTATCTTGGCTTTTTACCCCCTCACCCCTTCCCTCTCCCCCCCACGGGGAGAGGGAAAGAATGAACTTGAACAATTAATCAAATATTACCATTAAATTTAGCATTGTCAAGCCCGGTGGTTAGGGCAAGGGGAGCTGTTACCTCTTTTCGGTTTAGGTAAACTTAAAATTGGTGGTTTGACGCCAGGTGTAGTAGGCCGGGTCACGGAAATCGTCAATGAGATGGTGGGTAAACTCAAGCTCGCACTTCTCAAAGAACTTTTCCCAGCCGATCCTTTCGGCCCATTGGCCCAGCCGCTCGTATTTTCTTGCATCCGCTGAATAGGCGTCAACCATCCTCTTAATTGTTGCGGTCATGGTCGGCCAACGAGGCGGTTCGTTCGGAATAAAGGCCACGACGACCTTGGAAAACTTAGGTGCGTCTATCCTGTTTGATATCTTACCGCCCGCCATGAGCACGATACCGTCACCTTCCGTATCGGCCAGGGGCATGGACGGACACATGGTATAGCAGTTGCCGCAAAACATGCACCGCGCCTCGTTCACAGACACACTGTTCACCTTTTTGCCCCCGACTTCCGCCTTGGCAGGCTTGATGGCTGCTGTGGGACACGCCGCAATGGCAAGGGGAATCTCGCACAGTTTGTCAATGTATTCAGTGTCAACCATGGGCGGTTTGCGGTGGTATCCGAGGATGGCAATGTCCGAGCAATGGACCGCGCCGCACATGTTCAGGCAGCAGGCCATGGAAACCCTGAGCTTGGCAGGAAGCTTCATGCTTTCCCATTGGTCGAACAGCACGTCCATGGTGGACTTGACCGTACCAGAGGCATCGGTTGCCGGCGTGTGGCAATGAATCCAGCCCTGGGTGTGTACGATATTGGTAATCGAAGCACCTGTTCCCCCTATGGGAAACTTGTAGCATCCGCCCGGTTGCTTCCGGCCCAGCAGGTCGTCTTTCAAGGTCATGGCCTTATCCTTGCTGTCCGTCATGAACTCTACGTTGTTTCTGGTAGTCCACCGGACATAGCCGTCACAGTGCTTGTCCGCAATCTCCATTATCTCGCGGATGTGCGACACACTCATCAGGCGGCAACCGCCACATCGGATCGTATAGAGTTCGTCTCCGCTTTCAGCAACATGAACCACAATGCCCGGTTCGATGATTTCGTGATACAGCCACTTGGCTTTGTTTTTCTTGATGACCGGTGGATAGAACTCTTCATAGTATCTTGGTCCAATATCCGTAATTCTGTCCTGCATCGGTTTATCTGGATTGTATCCTGAAGATATAAACGCCATAATTGCTCACCCCCTATCTTTGATGATATTTTCTGAATTCGTTGATGTCGCGTTTCCACCCGCCAGGCACCTCATCTTCCTTCCAGAAAACGTACGGATTGGATCGAGGCTCCTGAATCATCTGGGGAATCGCCTTGAACCCTGTCACATCGAGTAGCTTCTGCATGCCCTGCCGCTTGATCAGCTCGCCAAGGCGCTCGCGGTTCTTGCCCTCTTCCATCCACCAATCCCAGATGGGCTCGACTACTGTTTCCTTGACCTCATCATAGGGCGGTTCTACCTTGATAAAGGGCACAATCAGTGTACCCATCTGGGCGCCATCCAGGATCGGGGCCTTGGCGCCGGCCAGGACAGAACAACCCGTATCAAGGCCTACTCGAAGCGCCCTGGGCATGACATTGATGCAGTGCATGCACCTGGTGCACTCGGGGGTGTTAATCTCTAGCTTGCTGCCATCCCATCGCATGCACTCGGTGGGGCAAAGATCGATCACCTCTTTCTGGATGTCGAATGCGCCCCAGTCACGACCTGCATGGGCGCCACCGTTCGGCTTTAATTCGCCGCCCACATAAGCCTTGACCGCCTCCTGGTCGATGCGGATGTCGTCACGCCAGGTGCCGATAAAGGAGAGGTCAGATCGGGCAATCGCGGCCACGCAGCAGTTAGGGCAGCCGTCAAACTTGAACTTGAATTTATACGGGAACGCGGGTCGATGCAACTCGTCCTGATACTCCATGGTCATCTGGTAACAGAACTCCTGGGTGTCGTAACACGCGAACTCACACATGGACTGACCCATGCAATCAGACGGGGTGCGCAGATTCGACCCTGAACCACCCAGGTCCTGGTTTATGTTGTGGGTCAATTCATAGAAGACCTCTTCCAACTGGGGTGTGCTAGTCCCCAGAAAGATGATGTCACCTGTGGCACCGTGCATGTTGGTGAGGCCGCTGCCGCGTCTTTCCCACAGGTCCATAAGTTGCTCCAAGTACTTAGTGGTGTAATAGTGCCCCATGGGTTGGTTCACACGCATCGTGTGAAAGTGCGCCACACCAGGAAACATCTCAGGCTGGTCACAGTACCGGCCGATAACGCCACCGCCGTATCCGAACACGCCGACAATGCCGCCGTGCTTCCAGTGGGTCCTGCCGTGCTCATACGATAATTCCAGCACACCCAAAAGGTCTTCACAGCAATTCTGGGTAAACTGGAAATCGATCCCTTTTGGGTTATCCATCCTGGACTCATGTTCGCGCTTGATGTCCGAAACAAAGCTCGTCCAGGGCCCTGTTTCCAGTTGATCGATCAGAGGCGTTTTGTGTTTGAATTCCGCCATTATTCTACCTCCCTCCATTCTTATGGAATCTGTAATCTTACGTCATATTAAACTCTGCACTTAGTTGCCGTTAGAAAATGTCTCACCTCACCTCCTCTCAATACTTGATAATACTCTTGCTGGATTTAACGGTAGAACAAAAAAAGTGACGCTGATTCCTTAAACAAGATGAACACATACTTACACAAGGCTGTCCTATAGACTCATTTGCCCAATTTGTCAATAGAAAAAACCTTGTATTACAGGGTTGTTTTCCCGTGCCTCTGGGGTAAACAATCACGAATCTCTCAGGTCTTGAAGGGCTAAATGGAAGTTCGAGATATGCCTTTCGAGATGGCTCCTAATCACAGGTATGTCCGGGGCAGCCTGGTCACAGGCATCAATAAGGATGTGGAATCTGTATGATAGATCTTCTTTGCCAAGAGAACACAGATATTGCAGGAATCCATTCACAAAACCTGCATCGACAAACCCCTTGTCCTGCTTTATCCTGACTCCCTCCACAAACCCCTTTAGGGTCGCATCCACGCAACGATCATCTGCCCACGCAACAGCGCCCACACCATCCAGGCGGTCTAGCCGCATCCTTACGGACAGGTTCAACAGGAAAAAGAGCAAACCCTCATGCACCGAAACCCCCTCGGAGCGTTCCAGCATAGGAGCATATTGTCTTGCAGTCACCAGTCTGACGTCTATGGATTTCTCCTGTGTCTTCACGACAAAGTCGCCGGCTGCATGGTGCCAGGGAAAGATTTGTTCAAAGGTCTCAAGGTCATAATACAGGGTCAGGATTCTGGCGGCCTGGCTGTATATCTGCCATGCCTGTGGCCGAGAAAGGTGGCAGGGGTTTTTCTCGGTATCCCAAAGGACCAGTTTCTGGGAACCGTCTCTATTGTCAAGTGAAAGGTGGAATTCGTGGTATCCCTGAAACCAATCTGCCAAAAACATCAGCATGGCGTCCCCACCCCGCCCTGAACCATAGAAGGCCTCGCCCTGAAAGTAAGTCCGCAGCAAGAATGGGAAATCATGTTTTGTATTCAGATGCTGCAAGACTTCAAACTCGCGAGACAGCCTATCCTTTCCCCTTGCCGTAACCGCCACGTTCATAACAAAGGCGGCACAAACATCACCAACCATCACCTCAATCCTGGCCGGGTGGTAGTCGCTCCCATGCTTTTCAGCATGGATCAGGATCTCTTCAATGTCGGACAGAGAGATGTCTTCTGCCAGTTGCCTGGCTGTGGCATCGACTAGCAGCTTGTAGCCATCTTTCGATATGATATCTGTGATGCCCTTAAAATACAGTCCGTAAGTTAAGGCAGGACCATGAGGTGTGTCGGCCCCGGAACGCGTCAGACGCATGGGGGTCTGGGAAGTAATGTCATTGAGCGGGACATAGCCGTGAGGGGATGGGGAGAGGTACTTGACTTTGGGAACTGTCATGAAACCGCTTGACTATGACATTTATATAAGAACTGGGGGACCAGGAGCGGATGCTGGTTACTGGATGCTGGATGCTGGATTGGCGGAATCAACATGGATCATCCAGTATCAAGAATCCAGTATCCAGCATCTGAACATATTCCCCACAACACAAAATCTCCGAAAGTGGCCGACAATGTGATCAAGCCCAAGGCTGCCTCAACGATAGCGCTCCAACTCTTTCAAGAACTCTGGCTCGACCTCAAATCCGTGTGCCAGAGCCTTATCGCAATGCTCTACAGCCTCCTTGTAGGTCCTCTTCTCAAAATAGGCCAGGGCAAGGTTGTTGTGGGCTACAGGAAAGGTAGGGTCAAGCTCCAGGGCCTTGTTGGCAGCAGCAATCGACTCGTCCAGTCGGCCCTGCATAAAATAGGCACTGGCAAGGGTGCTGTGGGCCTGGATGAACTCCGGGTTAATGGAAACCGCCTTCTCAAGGAAACGAATGGCCGTCTCGGGATCGCCTCTCTGCACATAGGCAAAACCCAGATTTCCATAAGGCTGGGCAAATTTCGGCCTGACCGCAATCGCCCGCTGATTAAAATGGATACAGGCGTCCAAATCTCCCTTATGCAGTTGGATGCCACCCAGGGCCACATATGCCTCACCCAGGGTTGGGCATTCATTTACGGCAGCCATAAGTTCCTCCACAGCCTCATCCCACCTACCTTCCGCAATCAGGCCTACGGCAAGGTTGTAATGCGTCGTGCCGCACTGGGGGCTCTTGACCAGGGTCGCCACCTGGTCTTCAATATATTCTCTGGTTGTCTTTGGCTTTTTCATGATGTTCGTCTATAGCAAATCTATCTCCCCATTGTCAACCGCCAACCTTTCCGAGCCAGGGAGCATTCGAACAAAAGAGGGAATAGGTCCAAGGACCCATTCCCTCCTTGAATGGCATTTCATTTGCGTCACTAGCGCGCCCCTGTGCCCCTTCCGGATATATCCCTTCCAGCAAGAGGCTTGTAAAGCTGTATAATTGCATACTTCATGATGTCCAGGCTCTTATTATCCGTTATAAAACCCATCAGGGTCTTCTCTCCCTCTTCAGGAAGCACGCCGGCATTGGAAGCATCGAAGGTCAAATCCGGGAAGCCCTTCACAAGCTTCTTTTGTTCTTTCTTGTTGACACCCACCTGAACTGCCTTTTTCCCATCTATTTCCTGAACTTGATCGGCTAGGCCAGCATCTTCAATCTGTTTTAGTTTCGCATCATCCAAAAATACATTGATGTAATAGTCAGCCATATAAACACCTCCTGTTGATAAAATCGCTTTACGATTTTATATAACGTCCCGCTACAAGCTGGACTCAAAAAAGGAAATTCTTGCGTTGTCAAGTTATGTCCTCTTTATACGATATGCTTTCTGGCCAGAGCGCGCAACCCCCCTTTCGTTCGTAAAAATTGGTTGTTTGCACAGTTAGTATCCTGCCTTGAAAAATTCGGTTCTCTATACTATAATTAGAATTTCCTGTCAAGAGCAGTCCTGACGCATCAACCACTTTCGGTGAATCTGTAACCTCTTGAGATTGCTTCGCTTCCCCCTCGTTGCACTCGGGGTTTCAGCTCACCGGAACAAGCTCCGCAATGTCGTTGCCATGAAAGAGATTGCTTCGCTTTCAGCCGTCGTAGCCGAAGCTACTATGGCGAAGTCGGCTCGCTCGCAATGACAGCAACCCAGGTTTATTGAGAAGTCCCAAGGCTCTTGGCACTCTGCGCCATGCAGTGCGTGGTCGTCATCAACCTTGACATACAAGGCCATTTCTTCCTATACTCGCCCACCAAAAAATGAATTCTCTATCATTCTTTCCTCCGGAGTAACAGGTTCAATGAAATTTCAGAATTGCGTCAGAAATGAGTATGGCAAGTGTGATCTTCCGCCCAATACAATTAACAGAATAAAGGACGGGTTACGAAAATTGGATCTTGACGTTGGATACGTCACCTTTCAAGTGTCGGACAACATTTATTGGGGGCGGGTATGGATTGATTCAATAAGGATAGTCTGTGTTGGGAAAGGCATTACCCCGGAGCTTGCGGAGGCCAGTGCATACGCAGAACTGGCTGAACGCCTCAGCGCTGGGCTGTTCTATCCGGTTTTTGAAGAACAGGTGAGGTTTAATGCTCCCGCCCTTTACAATGAGGAAACCAATAGGTTTCTGAATTATGAATGGATGGAGGGATATGTACATGCCCACCAGGATGATTTGGAAAATCCTCTGAAAATAGAAGACCTGCTGGCGAACGAAACCCATCTGACAGATAAGGATATTGAGGATATCAAGAACAGCAGAATGGCCAGACACTGGGTTGACGGTTTCTCAATAATTCGCGAAGAGACAGTAAAAGTTCCGGCCAATTTCATTGCATATATTCACGGGTCTAACGGAATGGCAGCAGGAAATACTATCGAAGAGGCGATGATTCAGGCCTCATGCGAGATATTTGAACGTCATGCCCAAATACAAATAATTAAACCTGAAAAAATAGTCCCCTCAATTGATTTGGATTCTGTGGACAATGCAGTCATAAGGGATATGATTAGGTTTTATCAGGGAAAGAATGTTGAAGTAATAGTCAAGGATCTTTCTCTTGATGGATTGTTGCCTGCTGTGGGCGCTCTGTTCATCAACAACAACTTGCGTCCTGATCGCCTGGAATATAGAATATTGATACCGGGCGTATCTTTTAATCTAGACGAAGGTCTGACAAGGTGCTTTACAGAAAGCATGCAAGGCAGGGAAACTCTATTGGATTGCCGTCCACAGTTGGATAGACCGGTTGTCCATAGATCCCAAGTTAATGATTTTTACATGTTGATGAAATGCAGTGTTTGTCTAAAAGATACCTCATTTCTTGAGCAAGGAGAGATTAGAACTTACAAGAACACAAAGATCAAAGATGTTCTTGGCGAGATTGAGGAACTCAAAAGGATATGTAAACTGTTCGATACCGATTGTATAATATTAGACCACACCCATCCGGTATTGAATTTCCCGGTGGTAAGAGTAATTATCCCACGGGTTTCTGATTTTCTACCTTTCTTAAGACAAGACACTCTCGTATCTGAAGCCACAAGACCTTCCACTGCGTGGCGTGGAGAAGAATTTAGTAAGGTAATGCAGAGTTTTTTTGCTTGATGGACTTGATGGTTTCGTAAAAAGTCCAAATTAGACGGCAAAGTAAAAAGCTCCAAATTCAAGGCGCGCAAATCCTGAGAAATGAGGCGTACTTATGGTACGCCGCAGTGACGAAGGGTGCAGCGCAACGCAGAAGTTGGACTTTTTACGAAGCCGTCAGGGCTGTCCTGGTTTGCGTAACACAAGACAGACCCATTCGCGGTCTGTTTCTTCCTGGATCAACCTGAGGCCTTGTTCTGTATAGGTTTTTCCAAGATCTTTCGATAAGGGCTCCTTGAAACCTGAAAGGACCAGAACGCCACCTTGTTCCAACTTTTCTGATAGAACGGCTGACAGCCTCCTGAGCGTTGGGTAAGCCAGATTGGCCACAATTACAGAAAAATATGTAGCAAGCTCCTCCAAAAGGGCATTCGTAATCGTGACTTGATCAGCAAGCCCATTCAATGTGACATTATAGGTGGCCTCGGATACAGCACACGGGTCTATGTCAGTGGCGATGATTTTCTGAACACCGAGCCTTGCCAGCGCAATGGCCAGGATACCTGTACCGGTGCCAACATCCAACCCCGTTAAAGACGTCCTTCGTTTTAGGTAATCACAATCACCCAGGACAGAATCCAAGGCCCTCAGGACCAGGCAGGTGGTTGGGTGGGCACCATTTCCGAAGGCTGCTCCCGCAGCAATATTGACCGACACCTCGCCGGGTTGTGGTTTGTACGCCTTATCGGGAGGCTTAATCACAATCCTTTTGGAAAGCTGAACCGGGCGGTCAAAGGACTTTTCCAAAAAGCTCGTGCCGTAGACATACGTGTAGCTCAGTTCTCCCAGACTAACCAGATCTCTAATGGCAAGCTTGACGGTTTTTCTGTCAAGCCCAGTGGCCCTGGCAATAGCCTTTTCCACCTCGCCAGGGGTCATCTTTCTATTGGCCTCAATGATGGTGTTAGATATTATATGCTTTAATTCTTGCACAGGTTTACCTAAGGGCTTATACTGCAAAAAGATCACAGGACCTAACAAACAAATGCCGTATTGTAATGAAGTCCGTACTGTTTCCAGCCTATAGAGAATCGGAAAGGCCACGCTGCCCTTTTTGCGGACAACCTTTTGGAAGGCCCCCTGAAGTAGACCCCAAACGCGAAGGGGACTTCTACAAGTGGCTCTGTCCCTGCGGGGCTATTGGCGCCTATGACACCACCGGACACAATCTCGGGGACGCCTTAATGGAAGCCATTGCCTTTGCCTATGACGACGATTTGGAAAAAGCCTTGGCCATGGAACCCGATAAAGACTACGAAATAAGATACCTCGACGGCTATCGTGCCGGGGAACACAGGGTTTTAGGGGGTGGCAAGACCTACAAATCCGGCTTAGGCGCCTTCGTTTTTGTTAAAGTCAAGGCTCTCAGAGTTATCCACTGAGCATCCCCTGCATCTTGGCGTCGAGCAGCGCCTCTTCCCTTTTAAGATAAGTCTCTATAGGTAAGGCCAGTTCGGCAGCAAGCTGAACCCGAAGATCTGCAAGCTGGATATTATTTTGCAGCTTCAGGTCGTTGACAGTTGCCTCGGATTCTTCGAGCCTGTTCAAATCAAAGAGGGCCTGTGCCTGGATCAACCGCTCCCTTGTCCCGTCTTTACCGATCCTGTTCAGAAGCTCTAAAGCCTTCTCGGGTTGGCCGTTCATGCGAAATATATGGGCTCCACGAGTCACGATCATGGGGTTCTCCGGAAGCTTCCCGATAAGAGCGGTCGCCAGATCCACAAATCCCAGCTTAAGATAAAGATTCATGAGCACAAGATAGTCTGTCATCTCCCGGACCAGCCCCCGCATATTAGCCCTGTGAAGCACCTTATAATAAAGGTTGATATTGTGCTCCCGCAACCCTTCTGTATCCTCCAGCTCGTATTCGTTGCGCAACGCATGATCATCGAGGTTCTCATAGTTTTTCACTCTCGCCGGCTCCATGGTGTGGTGCACGTGAACCCGAAACGTGACCACCTTCCCCGCCAGGTCCTTCTGTCCATAGCCGGCAGGAAAGGTTATCTCAAACCGGGCGTATTCTGCTGGACTTATTTCCTTCAGATGTCTTTCGAATTCTGGTAAGAGCACTCCCTTGCCAAGAATCGCCTCCTGGAACCTGCCGCATGTGGCAGGCACCACCTTGTCGTTAATAGAGCCCTGGCAGTCATAAATCACCTTGGAGCCAGGGCGTGCTCTCTGCTGACTCACCTTGAAGCACAAAAAAGGGCCCTGTAGAAGCCCTTGCACCCCCGGATTTCCGGGGAACTCTTTGCTCAACAGGTTCATACAATCTAAAGCCGCGCCATACTCTTCAAGGGCAAGGTATATGCGGGCCAGCAAACAGGTGGCCTCCGCCCGGTGAGTCAGGGCACTGCGGTTTTGGATGATGAATGCAGCCCTGTGAAAGAGGTTTCTTTCAGCGCTCACATCTTCGGCAAAGTCGTTACGGTTCAATCGCCAGATCAAACTCATACGCCGGATTTCATCTGCCGACATCGTATCGGTCTCGTAATCCCTGCATACACTCAGGTAAGCAGGCCGCGAATGTTGAAAGGGACGGATACCGTAAGCTACGGGATTGTCATTCATCGGGGTGCCAAAAAAAAGATGGGCCTGCTGCGATATGGAGTTGCCTTGTATGGCAACACGGTTTTTCTTCACAAACGCCAGAGTACCCAGTGCCTGGTCAAACGTTTCCCCGGGAAGACCAAACATGCTGAAGATCTCCACATTGATACCCGCCTCCTGGGTCAGGCGGATCACCTCTGAAAGGCGCTCCAAGTCAATCGGTTTATTGATCCTTTTAAGTACTGAGGAATTTGCCGACTCAAGTCCGTAAGCCACGTTATCTGCACCAGCCCGCCTGAGCAAGGATAGCGCTTCGCGGTTAACCAAATCATAGCGGGTCTGGCACCAGAAGGTAATGCCAGGGACCTCTCTGATGATGGCCTCAACGAGAGTGACCAGGCGCTTTCGAGAAAAGGAGAAATTGGTATCAGCAAACCAAAATGCCCTTATACCCTTTGACTTGAGATATTTCATCTCATCTATAATCCGCTCTGTGGAGTAGAATCTAACGCTCCTGCGACTCGCCCTTGGGGTGTAACAAAAGGCACAATCGTAGGAGCATCCCCGGGATGTCAGCATCACGGCCCGGTCCTTACAGGTCAAATCGACCAGATCCATCAGGTAAGGAGAGGCGTAAGTGTCCAGATCTTTCGCACCGTGTGCCGGACCGGTCTCTATGACCTCACCCTCACGCAGAAAACAGAGGCCTGGGACAGAGGCAATGTCTGTTATCTGGCTCAGGGCCCGGGCAAGACCCAACATTACATCCTCTCCTTCCCCACGGCACAGAAAATCGACCTCCGGCATGTGTCTCAAGCCCTCAGCAGGCATAAAGGTCACCTGGGGCCCTCCTATGATGATTTTGACGGCCGGGGACAACTTCTTGGCGAACCGTGCCCAGAGCCTTATCTGCTCTATGTTTTCCTGGTATGCGGTAAAGCCGATGGCAAGCGGTTGGGTCGTCTGAATGGCCTTTGCCAAAACGCCGGGCTTGAGAGGACTATCGGCAAAATCCCCCAAAATTTGCCCGGTGAATCCATGACTCTTCAAATGGGCCAGGATCGTGGCTTCAGATATGGGGATGGTGTCCGGGGAGTTGAGGGGGGCTAACAAGTTGACATGAATGAAGAGGAAATGGGCCGGCATAAACGATTTCGGATTTTAGAATGCGGATTGCGGATTTAATGAAAACTGCATTGTGTGTTTGTTGAATTCGTTGGGGTTACATGGTTTGTTAAGTTTCAACTCAAGGAACACCATAAACCCAACGAACCCTATAAACCCCTTCCCCGGTCACGCCAGGCCCTGTTTCTTTAGGAACTCCCGGTACCAACAGGAAAATTCGTACATCCCCTTATACCGGTCGTCATTGTTAATGATTCCAAGACAGATTTCCCAGGCCCCTTCGCCAAAGGCGTTGCTATACTCTTCCACATTCCACGTGGCAAGGAATTCTCGGGCCAACTCAATGGCTGTGCGCTTCGATTTATCCTCTCGCATATCAATGGGCTCTTTTGGCTCAATGAAGGGGTCCCACTTGTCGTAGCCCTCTTTCTTAAGGATGTGCTTTTGCCGCCTGGGGGACATGCTGTCAAAAATGAATTTCTTCCTCTCTTCATCTTCAGGCGATAGTTTGCGCATCTAGGTACCTCCTGCGTCAAGCCAAAAAGTATTCTTCGTCATAGGTGGTCATCAAGGCCGATGAAACGGGTACAAGGCTCATATGGATCTTTGAACGCTTTGAGCCAATCTCTTTAAGGAGGTCCCCGGAGAGCTCAAAGAGGCGATCATTCATCTTATCTAGGTTCACCGTGGGATAGGCGGTTCCCTCTTTGAAGCCGGATTTTCCGCAGATGTGAGCAGTTCCCCCTATCGAGGTGGGAATACCGTAGACTCTACATGTAATGGGCCTCCGGACGTACAGATCACACAGGTCCTCGTCATTGAGGAGTGGACATGATACTCGCTCGTGGGCCAACTGGTGGAACACCTCCTCAGGAGGCTTTCCCCGGTCTATGTACATTTTCTGAAGCTTTTGTTTAATCTGATAAAATTTGCGATCAGCCTTTTCCGCCCGCCTGAGGATCTGTCTGCGCTCCTTCCTGGTGAGCGATTTGTTGAAATGATAGTTCATATAGACCGATTCGATCAGGGTGACATCAAACACGGCGTAGCAGCAGTCACAGCAATGGATCTTGCAGCGAACACAATTCTTGTGGGCCTCCTGTACGGCTGCGAAGATTTTGTCAACTTCAGAAACCAGAGTCTCGTATTTCTCAAACGTCTTTGAAAAGTCCAACATGATTCGTCTCCAGATAAAATCGTTGCACGATTTTATGTAACGCGGCTGCGCCGCTTCAAACAGGAAATCCCTGTCCAATGCTTTTGATGATGAACTATTAACAGAGAAAAGCAATAACTGTCAACGACCAATCAGTCACCATGTAGTTGGAGGGCATTCAAGAAAACAGCTTGACAAGTCAGGGGGCACTCCCTATAGTACATTATAAGCATATGCTTATAACGGAGGCACCATGGTACGCCCCCAAAAAAGTCGCCTTGTGGAAATCGACCCGAAGACAAGCTACTTTAAGCCCAGGGGAGTCCCCATGATGGATCTAGAACAGGTCCAACTCACCCTAGATGAGCTTGAAGCATTAAGGCTTGCTGATTTCTTGGGGCTGTCCCACGAAGAAGCAGGCAAGCAGATGGACGTGTCCAGGGCGACCTTTGGGCGCATTATTGAACAGGCGAGGAAGACCGTGGCAGACGCGCTAATCCACGGCAAGGCTATTTCTGTGGACGGGGGAAATTACAAAAGGGTCAACCCGAGGGCCATCCGTCTCTTTTTGTGCGACCACTGCCAGGGCCGCTGGGAAGAGCATCCTGGCACCGGGCGACCCAAGAAATGTCCTTCATGTGAAGGTCGGGAGTTTCACAGAATAGCAGAAAAGGGGTAGGGAGAAATCTTGGGCTTCCAGCAGGGCGCATAACACAGATTTCTCCCTGGCCCAGACCCTGGCCCAGACCGGGTTTTTCTCTCCGTGGCATTGTCCAGCTTCTGTCGCGCCAGGGCGGGCCGGGTTTTTCTCCCCTGGACATTGTCCAACTTCCCTGGCCCAGACCGGTTTTTTTTCTGCGGGGCATTCTCCGGCTTCTGTCGCGCCAGGGCGGGCTGTCGCGCCAGGGCGGGCGCTTCGCTCGAAATGACAAGACAGGGGGAACTATTACAAAAAAAGAAAGGGGGCAACAAATGGCAAAATTAACGCAGGACATGAAGGATGTCATGGAAAAAACCAGAGGTTATGCCGTAGCTACCTGTACCAAGGAGGGCGTTCCCAACGTGGTCCCGATTCATCACGTTAAGGCCATTTCGGACGATGAGATCATGATGGCCGATATCTTTATGAGTAAGACCCTCGAAAACGTTAAGGAAAACCCGGTCATGGCCATCTCTGCATGGGATTGGGATGTGAAACCCCGCAAGGGGTATCAGTTCAAAGGGACACCCAGGATTGAAACATCTGGCAAGATCTACGATATGGCCGTTGAGTGGGTCAAGGCAGAAAAACCTGATCTCACAGCCAAGTCGGCCATTGTCGTAAAGATTACGGATATCTTCGTGACCAGTCCCGGGCCAAATGCTGGCAAGAATGTGGAAGAGATCAGTTAGAGGTAGGGGCGGGTTTACCCCGCCCTGTGGCGGTCGGCATAAAGCCGACCCTACAGTCGTGGGGATTTCCATAAGTTGTAGACATTCCGCGACGTGTAGGACGTCTAGTTAGAAGGGTTCAAAGGAGAGATTTATTTATGAAGATAGCTATTTCATCAACGGGACCTGACCTGGAGTCAGAGGTCGATCCCCGATTCGGGAGATGTCAATATTTTATGGTTGTGGATTTAGACGACATGACTTTCGAGGCAGTGCCCAATACAAACCTCGCTCAAGGAAGTGGTGTGGGGATCCAATCGGCCAAGGTGGTTGCTGACAAGGGAGCAAAGGCAGTTCTCACAGGAAACGTTGGCCCTAATGCCCACCAGGTGCTTTCGGCCGCAGGGCTTGACGTCATGACTGGTCTATCCGGGACGGTGCGTCAGGCGGTCCAGCGATACAAAAACGGACGATTAAAACCAAGCGAAGAACCCAACGCTCAGAACCATTCGGGCTTGCAGGCCATTACCAAACAACGCCAGGGCCCCTGGCTCCAGCAAGCACCTGGTACCGGCTTTGGCATGGGTCGCGGTATGGGAGGCGGTCGCGGCATGGGAGGTGGTTGTGGTCGCGGCATGGGTCGTGGCATGGGCCGAGGTATGGGAGGTGGTCTGTATGGCACACCGCCCATGCCATCTCAAGCTCAGGTCACAAGGGAAGACGAGCTTGCCCATCTCAAGGAAGACGCCCGGACGTTACGCGAGCAGATGGAGGAAATCCAGAGGCGGATCAAAGAGCTTGAAAAATAAAATCGCTTTGCGGTGAACTATTACAATTTTATTTAGGGAGGCGACAATGCCACAAGGAGACAGAACAGGCCCCAGGGGCCAAGGCCCGGGAACAGGTAGAGGCATGGGAGGGGGCGGCGGTGGCCGCGGTCGAGGTGGTGGCCGTGCCCTCGGCCCTGGTGGAAACTGCGTTTGTCCGAGCTGCGGTGAAAAGGTGCCCCACCAGTTGGGAAAGCCGTGCTTTGAGGAAAAATGCCCCAAGTGCGGGACCGCAATGACACGGGAATAAGTTCCATGTAAGTGGTCACAGGATACTTTTGTCTCTCACAGAGCGCACAGAGGCTCACAGAGTTTGTAAGCTGAGAAATTGTCATCTCAGCGATCTCTGTGGGCTCCAGCGACCGAAGGGAGCGGGCGAGAAATCCCGGTGATAGGTTATTATGATTATTTGTATTGCGAGCGGAAAAGGGGGCACGGGCAAAACTACGATTGCGACCAACATGGCCGTTTCATTAAATGGGAGCGTGCAGTTGTTGGATTGCGATGTGGAAGAACCCAATGCCCACCTTTTTATGAAACCTGAAATCAACTACACCGAGAGGGTGACGACACCCGTCCCGGAAGTCGATCTCGACAAGTGCGATTTCTGCGGAAAGTGTGGCGAGATCTGCCAGTTCAGTGCCATTACCGTCATTGGGGAGAACGTCCTGACCTTCCCGGAACTCTGCCACAGTTGCAAGGGGTGCATGATGGTCTGCCCGAGGGAGGCTATAAGCGAGAAAGGCCGGGCGCTTGGCGTATTGGAAGCAGGGTCGTCCGGCTCGGTGGAGTTTATTCATGGCCGTTTGCGGATTGGCGAGGCTATGTCTCCGCCCCTTATCAACCGGGTTAAGGAGCACATCGATCCGAAAAAGACTAGCATCATCGATGCCCCTCCCGGGACATCCTGCCCGGTCATTGTAGCCCTGAAAGGTTCGGACTTTGCGATCCTGGTCACCGAGCCTACCCCCTTCGGGTTAAACGACCTGAAGCTTGCAGTTGCGGCTGTCCGTATTCTGGAGATTCCCCTTGGCATCATTATAAACCGTTGTGACGTAGGAGACGATCGAGTTGCCATATATGCCAGAGATGAAAAGATTCCAATCCTCATGGAAATTCCGGATGACCGTAAGATTGCCGAGGCATATTCCCGCGGTATTATGATGGTAGACGTCATGCCTGAGATGAAAGATAAATTCCGGGTCATGTATGATAAGATAAGAGAATTGTTGTAACAACTTATCATTCGCTTAATAGGGATAGACTTTTGTCAATTTTGAGAATCTTTAAAAAGATATATATAAGTCAGGTTTCAGGTTTCAGGTTTCAGGTTTCAGGTTTCAGGTTTCAGGTTTCAGGTTTCAGGTTTCAGGTTTCAGGTTTCAGGTTTCAGGTTTCAGGTTTCAGGTTTCAGGGGAGAACGCAGTGACAACGAGGAACCCCTCCCTCAAGGCCGGCCCATACCCGAGGATTGAGGTGTCAGGACATATAAAGGTGTCAGGGACAATCAGGTTTCAGCACTGCCGTTTTACTTTCCTGACACCTGAACACTGACACCTGAAACCTACATGTGCCCTGAAACCTGAAACCTGAAACAAGAATTAATGTAAGTACGAATTTATTAAGCGAACGATGAGTAAGGTATAAGTTGTTTTCATGAAAGAGCTAACAATCATAAGTGGCAAAGGCGGCACGGGAAAGACGAGCGTGGTCGCTTCTTTTGCGGCCCTTGCCGAAAATATAGTCCTGGCTGATGCTGATGTGGATGCGGCCGACCTCCACCTGATACTCGCCCCTGAAATAAAGCACGAAGAAGATTTCAAGGGGGGCCGAACCGCCCAGATAGACCTGGAAACCTGCACTGAATGCGGGGAATGCCTGGAGCGCTGTCAGTTCAATGCCATAAGTCCGGACTTTGTAGTGAACAGAATCGACTGTGAAGGTTGTGGCGTGTGCGTCCATTTTTGCCCGGTTGAGGCCATCGACTTTCCGCAGAATATATGCGGCAAGTGGTATATCTCGGACACGCGGTTCGGGCCCATGGTCCATGCCAGGCTGGGCATCGCAGAGGAAAACTCCGGCCTGCTGGTAAGTCTGGTGAGAAACCAGGCCAGGGTATTGGCGGAAGACCGAGGGCTTGATACCATTGTTGTGGACGGTCCCCCCGGGATAGGATGTCCGGTCATCGCCTCCATAACCGGCACCAGTGCCGTCCTGATCGTGACCGAACCGACCTTGTCAGGTTTGCACGACCTTGAGCGCGTTGGAGGACTGGCTGCTCATTTTAAGATACCGACGCTTGCCTGTGTCAACAAATTCGACCTGAACGAGGAGATATCGGATCGGATCGCAGACTACTGTGCAAGAAACCACATTGAGTTGGTGGGTCGTATCCCTTATGATACAGCAGTCACCTATGCCATGGTGGCAGGCAAGAGTATTGTCGAATTTTCAGACGGCAAGGTATCTGATGCTATCAAAGAGATATGGCGTAAGGTTGAGGGCTTTCTAAAAGATTAAGGTAATGATGATGAAGCATTTTGTTTACGGCCCGGTTCCTTCACGAAGGTTAGGCCGATCCCTGGGCGTCGATCTGGTGCCATACAAGGTCTGTTCATACGACTGTATTTACTGCCAGCTCGGGCGAACCAAAGAAAAAACAATCGAGCGAAAGCCGTACATAGCGGTGGAGAGAATCCTGGAGCAGTTATGTCAAAAGCTGAAAGAGGGGGCCAGAGCGGACTACATCACAGTGGCAGGTTCAGGAGAACCGACCTTGAACAGTCAAACAGGAGCATTGATTCACGATATCAAGAAACACACGGAGATTCCAGTGGCTGTGTTGACCAATGGTTCCCTCTTGGGGGACAGTGAGGTCCGTGAATCGATAATGGAAGCTGACGTGGTGTTGCCCTCTCTTGACGCCCACGATCAAGAGGGATTTGAAACCATCAATCGCCCACATCCTGAGATCAAGTTTGAAACCATGGTGGAGGGCCTGATTGATTTCCGAAAGAAATATCCGGGTGAGATATGGCTTGAGGTCTTTATCCTGGACGGTATCAATGCCACTGAAGCCGACGCGATACAGTTCAAACACTGGATTGAAAGGGTGAATCCTCAAAAGATTCACATCAATACAGCGGTTCGTCCTTCAGCAGAGACGTACGCACGGCAAGTCTCCCCGGAAAAGATGTCCAGGTTTTGCAAAATCCTGGGTGAAAAGGCCGAAGTGATTGCGCCGTATAAGGATCTGGAAAAGCATGAGAGAAGGGCCGACGTTGAGGAGGACCTTTTGGACCTCCTTGCAAGGCGTCCGTGTACGCTGGATGACATTTCCTCCGGGCTGAGTGTACATAAGAATGAAATCTTGAAATACATTGGGGCGTTGGTTAAGAACCATACGATTGAGATGGTAAAGAAGGACTCTCTTGTCTATTATCAACGCGGGCCAGACAAGCGGAACAAGAAGATCTGATACTTGATTCTGGATACTTGATTCGGCATCCTTCATTCCTCGGTTTACACTTTTCAAGAATGCGGGCGCCAAGAGATAAATTGTTTTGTTCGTACTTTTTGGTGTCAGGTGTACTTTTTGGTGTCAGGTGTCAGGTGCAAGAAACACTGACACCTGACACCTGAACACTGAAACCTGAAACCCCAAACCTGGAGTGATGAAAAGAAGTGTAAACTACTTTATGGCGAAAATGAAGGGTGCCAGGATTTCCAATGACACTCAAACAAAAAATAGAAGATGCCTTGAGGGGAGTCATCGACCCTGGCACCAATCTTGACATCATGCGTATGAAACTGGTCAGGGATCTTTCGATCAGCCGGGATGGGGGGGTCAGCTTGACATTTCGCCCCTCTTCTCCGGTCTGTCCCATGGCGTTCAAGCTGGCCTATGATATTAAAAAGGCCGTTCAACAGACACAAGGCGTTAAGGAGGTCGAAGTCAAGGTTTCGGGATACAATAGGGCCGATGAGCTCATGGAAGTATTGAAACAGGCAGGTTAGCTCCGCTTCGCTCCGAAATTAGTCGATTAGTCGAGTCGTTGAGTAGTCGAGTTGTTAACCACTCAACTACTCGACCACTTAACCACTCGACCTAAGTTGTAGGAATTGCAATAGGTTGCAGGAATTCCGAGACGTTCAATTAGGAGGTTGCATTATGCCTATCTATGAATACCGATGCTTGGACTGTGGCCACACCTTCGATAGGTTGCAGTCCCTTCAAGAAAAACCGGTTGCCGACTGTCCGGAATGTGGAAAGCCGGTCGAAAAGGTAATGAGCGCGTCTGTGGGTTACATCATGAAGGGAGCCAACAATCCGGGTGGTGGCCGCTGGGCACAAGACGGGGGTGCGTGCTGCGGACAATCCTCACCCTGTGAGAACCCTAAGCAATGCTGTACGAAATAATAAAACGGAAATTTGGAAACTCAATTAATTCCCCCTAACCCCCCTTTACCAAAGGGGGGAATCCGCCTTCGGCGGAAAAGTCCCCCTTTACCAAAGTGGGGTTTTATGGGGGAAAAGTTCAAGATAAACAGTTTCCAAATTTCTGAATGAGTAAAATCGCTCCGCGATTTTATCTAAGGAGGCATAGCCAACAATGAAGATAGCTGTTACGTCTACCGGAGATGAATTGATTTCAGACATGGACCCCCGCTTTGGAAGGGCCAAATACTTCATTATCGTAGACCCGGCAACACTGGAGTACGAGGTTGCAGAAAACAAGCAGAATCTTAATTTGCCACAAGGGGCAGGTATCCAGGCGGGAAAGACCATCGTGGATCAAAAGGCTGATGTATTGATCTCTGGCAACTGTGGCCCGAAGGCCTTTCAGGTTTTGAATGCTGCAGGTATCAAGGTCGTGACAGGCGCCAAAGGGCGTGTTATAGACGCCGTTACTCAGTATAAGAGCGGGCAGTTGCAGGCAGTAGAGGGGCCCAATGTGGAGGGGCATTGGGTTTGAACTATTGCGATAATCTCTTTGGGGTTCGCGATCATTCTGCTATGAAAGAAACCTAAGAATTAATCAACGGATAATTCAGGAATTCAGGAATTCAGGAATTGAAGGTGTTGTACTGATTTCAATTCTCAAATTTCTGAATCCCTAAATCCCTAAATCATAATAATAGAGGAGGTTTTTTTATGAGTCATTCCGAAAAGCGTAAATCTAGTGGTCCTCAACAGGACCCTGGTACGGCTGCACAAGACCAGGCAATCCAGGAATCCCTGGGGCTAATCAAAAACAAGTTCCTTGTCATGAGCGGCAAAGGAGGGGTGGGTAAAACAAGCGTTGCTGTCAACCTGGCGGTGGCCCTTTCAAAAAAGGGGGCTAAAGTCGGTCTGATGGATGTGGACCTTCACGGCCCTGACATTCCGAGAATGCTAGGACTGAAGGGACTTCTTGACATCAGCGCAGATAATCGAATGATACCCAAACCTTATTCGGAAAATCTGAAAGTAGTCTCCATCGAATCGTTGACTCAGGATACGGACGACGCCGTCATTTGGCGGGGGCCCTTGAAGATGCATGTCATCCGCCAGTTCATCTCGGATGTGCACTGGGGACGACTTGATTACCTGATTCTCGATTCACCCCCCGGAACGGGAGATGAACCGCTTTCTGTGGCGCAAACGATCCCTGGTGCCAAGGCGATTATCGTGACCACGCCTCAGGAGATCTCTTTGGCCGACATCAGGAAATCGATCAATTTTTGCAGAACCGTCAAAATGCCAACCTTTGGATTGATAGAAAACATGAGCGGTTTTGTGTGCCCCCACTGCGGCAAGCCTATGGACCTGTTTGGCGCCGGAGGCGGGTTTAAGACAGCCCTGGCAATGAATGTCCCCTTCCTGGGTCGAATCCCCTTTGATCCAAAAATGGTGGAGTGCGCTGACGCAGGGGAATCCTACCTGGAGAAATATCCGGACACAGAAGTCACGCAGGCCTACAACCAGGTTGTCGCAACAATCATGGAACAGGACCGGACAAAAACACCTGGAACTGAATCGGTCCAAAGGGAAGAAAAAGATGAAAAGGAGAAAACGGTTATGAAAATTGCGATCCCAGTGGCCGAAGGACGGCTGACAGCCCATTTCGGCCATGCTGCGGAATTTGCCATTGTCCACGTGGAAAACCAGGAAATAAGAAAAAAGGAACTATTGAACCCCCCCACCCACGAGCCGGGAGTGCTCCCGCGATGGCTCCATGAACTCGGAGTTGAGGTGATCCTCGCGGGGGGCATGGGCCAGCGGGCCCTGAGCCTTTTTGGAGAAAACAGCATCAGGGTCGTCACTGGGGCCCCCGGCCTTACCCCTGAGGAACTGGTCCAGCAATACCTCACCAATACCCTGGTCGCGGGAGAAAACGTGTGTGACCATTAAAGGACAGGAATGGGTGTAAGAAGGATAGTCACGTATCCGGATACGGTTCTACGTGAGCGGGCTGAGCCCATCACCGACATCGACGGAAAGATCCAGCAGCTCATCGATGATATGGCCGACACCATGTACCACGCACAAAACGCCATTGGGCTGGCAAGCAACCAGGTGGGAGAACCGTGTCGCATCATCATGTTCGACACCTCAGCCAAGGACGAACCGAATGATCTCGTTGTGCTCCTCAACCCGGAAATTATTGAGGCCGACGGGGTAATCGTCAATGAAGAAGGGTGCCTGAGCGTTATTGACTACAGGGCGGACGTTAAACGCTCTGAACGTGTTACCGTCAAGGGTATAGATAGAGAGGGGAATGCGATCACTCTCCAAAAGGAAGGGCTTGCTGCCATCGTATTACAGCACGAGATTGATCACCTGAACGGCACTCTATTTATTGATCATATTAGCAAGCTCAGGCGAGAGCTTTACAAAAGAAGGTTGAAAAAAAAGTTGTTAAAAGAGAGGGACTCTTCGTCACAGAGACTGTAAGGGCTATCACGAAAACACGATTCGTGATTAATTCTCTTCCTGTTCAATTCCGGTTTGTTCCGCTCAAGATGTATGAGATTCCACCGGCACCAGAAGGAAGGTATCGCCTTCTTGCTTGACGCAAAGCCCAAACATGCGAATCGTGGTGGTAAGAGGTCTGCCGAAGAAGAAATCCATCGCATTCGGGTCCACCTTGAGCTTTTCTGTTAAAAGGGGCCTCATGTAGTGGTCGTACTGTAAAAGGGCAAGAATATTTTCCACTGCCTTGTCGGAATCCGGTCCCCGCAGCCCACTTACGGCTGATTCTAAGGTCTCATAAGCGCACCTCTGTTCATGGGCGCTTATGATCTCAAGAATGCCATCATCTCGCTTGATAAGATCCCTTCGTTGAAGACACGGTCTTTCCATGACTTCCTTAAATCCTCGCAGGTCCCAGCATTTCAATGCCCGGCACTCAAGTGGTCTGTGGTCATAAATCCTGCACGCGCCCTGATCATCATCGTAGAACATGCATGACCAGGCTTCACCCTGCCCTTTAATCTTGATAATTTCCTGTTCCAGCACCAACAGAGTGTCATCAATATTGCGGACGACTTCACCCTTTCTCAAGGTATAAACATCGGACCTTTTCAGAATTCCTTTCGTAAACAGGATAGCGTCCTCCTCGTGTAAGGTGGGCCCCCCTTTCATACAACAGGTTCCACAGCGAATACAGTGGGTGCGAGGGGCCTCTTCCCTCTCAGGTATGATATGATTGGCCTGGACCATGCTATATGATTTTGGGGGGAGTTTATCACAACGCCCAAATCAAGAAACCCCGTCATCTAAGGAGACGGGGTTCTTGACCGGGGTTTCAGCTAACCTGCCACGTTATGCAGCTTCAACGTTTACCGCCTGCGGGCCCTTTTGTCCCTGCTCGACTTCAAAGCGAACTCGCTGGCCTTCGTATAGAGTCTTGAAGCCACTGCCGGTAATTGAGCTATAGTGGACAAAGACGTCCTGGCCTTCGTCGGTGCTGATGAAACCATAGCCCTTTTTTTCGTTAAACCACTTTACAATGCCTTCTGCCATGACCATATCCCTCCTTTCAAAATGTGATTTAGCTGGGATATGGGTCTGACAGAAAAAAAAAGCCAACAAGCCCTGCGGGCCCTGCTGGCATCTTCCTTTACTTCGCAAAACTCAAATCCCAAACCAATACTTAGCCTCACCCGAAGGTGTTGGGCTCAAAAAACGTAACTTCTCAATAACCTGGGACTTGCCCCCTCACCCTGCCCTCTCCCCCACGGGGGGAAGGGTTTGGGTGAGAGGGAATCAACAAATACCCCCACTCTTTGAGAAGTTACCAAAAAACAATGAAACTGTTGCACATTACAACTTTCTTTTTCCTATCACCTTATGGGTTCTCATGTCAAGCAAATCTATCACTTTTTTACCATAACGTCAAAGCCACGCTTAACATAGTGTACGGAGTGCCACCACCCTTTCGACTTTTCATAGCAACCGAATGTGAACCTTTCTACTACGAGGGCCATCAAACTCACAGAAAAACACCCCCTGCCACGTCCCTAACTTCAAGCGGCCGCCCTCCACCGCAATGATCTCTGAGGTCCCGATAATGCTCGACTTGATGTGGGCTGGCGAATTCCCTTCCAGGTGGCCATATGCTTCCTTCCAGGGAATGATCTTGTTCAAAACCATCAAGATGTCCGATTTGACGCTGGGGTCAGCACTCTCATTGATGGTAATAGCCGCCGTGGTATGCGGAACAAAGAGCATGCAAACCCCATCATCGATCCCCTCTGATCGGATTGCCTCTTCGATATCCTTGGTAATGTCTATGAATTCGGTCTTAGAGCCAGTCGTAACCGTTAGCGTCCTTTTCATGGCCCCTCCAGGACAAAAAAAGAGGCTTCACGACACAGTAAAGCCTCTTTTTCGGACGTCCGAACTGTCTCACAAACTCAAACTTGGTGCCTTAGACGCATCCGGTCGGTTTAGGCAGACCGGCCATCTTGCACGCGCCTTTACCAGGGCCGGATGGAAACAGCTCATAGATGTGCTTCAGCTTGTAACCGGTGACCTTGGAAAAGATCCTGACCATCGGTGCGATCCCGTTCTTCTCGTAGTAATCCCGCAAGAAATCCACGCACTTCTTATGCTCATCGGTTAGTTCATCAATCCCCTCAGTCGACTTCACATATCCGACCCACTCCGGACACCAGTTCGCATAGTCATCAATGAAACCGTCCTCATCCACAGTAAATGTTTTACCTCCATACTCAACAGTTGGCATGCCAACACCCTCCTTTCTCTGTTAATGTTAATTATATTATCTCGTTATGCCTGATCCTATTAGCAACCCGTAATATAAGATGCTCATATATGAAAAAACGTCATTTGTCAATACGAAAATAAAGAAGAACGTCGGATTAGAGCCAACTTCTGCACAGTTCCTATGAGGTAGCGGGTTGTCAAAGATCGTAAAGGGTCTCATCACGGTGTGGTGCAGCCCGTTTGACCCTCCGTCCCTTTTTCTCCCCGATTACGAAAGGTTCCTCCTGTTCAAGCAGGTCCCCCATCTCAGCCTCAACCTGTTCCGGGTCCTCGCCTGCCTCCATGCGTTTGAGGGCTTCTTCCATGCCCGGCCCAAGACCAATACCTGCTACATCTGAGAGCTTGCGCATCAAACTGACAGCCTGACGCGGATCATCCTCGTTGATTATGTCGGCCTCCCGGGCCAATAGATTCATGGCCTTTTCCATCTTGGCCTCATCCATGGGCAGATCATCCAGATCGCCTCCCTCCTTTGCCCCCGTGAGTCTGGCAAAAGTGGACATCTGCCTTTTCAGCTTTTTTTGTTTGCACCTGGGGCAGAGAGGCCGTTTGGTGGTGTTCACGGAGCGCGAGAAGAAGTTGAATATAGTATTACACTCCTCGCAATAAAACTCATAAATAGGCATGGTCTGCTCTCCAATCCCTAAATTCAGGAAACCACCCACAGGGCCCGGCCAGAGATTTTGTTCAGCACATATCTCGAGACGCTTCCCATAAAGAAGGCCTTGCCGGCGCCACGCCTGCCAATGACTACTGTACCGTAGTTTCCCTTCCTGGCCTGATCCAGAATCGCTTTGCCGACCTCCATGGCCCGTTTGATCACCTTGAGTTCTATTTGATTGTCTTGGAGGCCTGCTTCCTCAAATCTGTGCTGGGCGTAGGCATAAAAATGGTCAATGCATCGCTTGGCACCTTGAGCAATTACTTGCCTGACATCACTTTCCTTTTCATCAAAATTGATGACGCAGTAATCTCTGAGCGTTGGCATTACATGAAACAAGGCAACCTTGATCTTCTCGTTTCCTCCAAGCATAAAGCAAAGGTGATCCACAGCGCGAAGTGAGGCCTCAGAACCGTCCACGGTCAGCATTACCTTCATAGACGTGACATCTCCGTCCACTACCCACACGGGGATCACTCTGGAATGCTCCACCAGCTTGGCAGTCGTGCTCCCCATAATGGCCTTCTGGATCCGCGAAAGCCCCCTTTGTCCGACAAGAATCGCATCATAGAGGCCCTGCTGGGCACAGTCCAAAATATCCTTACAAATCCCCATCACCTTTTGTTGGGTGGCAGTCTCAATGCGCTGCTCGGCGATCCCCATGTCGACCATCCGGGTTTTGTGCTTCTCCAGGACATCCCGGGCAAATTCAGCATTTTTTCGGATGACCCTTTTTAGCTCGGCCCTGACCTTAAGATCGGTTTCAGCCTCATCCAAAAGAAACTGCGAGATGGTCGGCTGCACATAGAAGAGCATATAGGTAAGGTCTTGTACAACCGAAGACATTCTGACAGCATATGTGACCGCATGGGTTGAATGGATCGAACCATCAACAACCAACAAGATCTTCTTATCCATAGTTTATCCTCCTTTACATCCAGTACCTATTACCCGAACTTATTGAGAAGTTACAAGAAGTATTCGTAACCCCAAAAAGATTATCTGAAAAAGCACATAAGCGCCTCAATGTTGCCAGACTGCCCCTGCAACGTCATTTGTAAGTTTTGAGCTACATATAGTGCTTGACATAATCAAAACATACGATATATGGTGTCACTAAATGACGTTGTAAAGCTATTCACCATTATGATATATGAGGAAACTCAAAGCCACAAAGGCCGGGACTCCCTATGAAGACCGCCTTTCTTTATTCCGAAAAATATTTTGCATATGACTACGGGGCGAGTCATCCCCTTAAGATTGAACGGTTGCGTCTCACCTATGACCTTTGCATAGCGTACGACCTTTTTAGCCTTCCTGATACAGGCCTGATTGAAACCAGACCTGCATCTGAATCCGAGCTCCTCCGTTTTCATACACCCGAATATATTGAAGTCTTGAAGAGGGCCGGTTGGGGCCAGATCAGCGGGGATTTTTCATACGGCCTCGGGCCAGGGGACAACCCTGTCTTTCCGGGGCTGTGGGAGTGGTCCCAGCTTCATACGGGCGCATCCCTTCAGTGTGCTGAACTGGTCTCCGGCGGCAAGGCCCGGATTGCCTTTAACATCGCAGGCGGCCTCCACCATGCTGGCGCCAGACAGGCATCGGGCTTTTGCTATGTCAACGACCCCGTCCTGGCGATCTACCACTTTGTTGACAGGGGAAAGCGCGTCCTCTATCTGGACATAGATGCCCACCACGGCGACGGGGTCCAATGGGCATTCTATGAAGATCCCAGGGTGTTGACGGTCTCGTTTCATCAGGATGGGCGTACCCTGTTTCCCGGCACCGGTGGGCCCAGCGAGATAGGTCGTGGAAAGGGTTTGGGTTATGCCGTGAACATACCCATGCTCCCCGGGACAGATGACCAAGTATTCTGGGAAGGTTTTAAGTCGGTCGTCCCCGTGCTCATGGAACTGTTCAACCCGGATGTGGTGGTCTCTCAGCTTGGAGTAGACACATTCCTGGATGATCCGCTGGCCGCACTCGAACTCACCACCAACGGATTCTGCAGGGCCATCGCCTACCTGACCGAGCAAGGACTCCCCTGGGTGGCCCTGGGAGGCGGCGGCTACAACCCTTCCAATGTAGCGCGTGCATGGACATTAGCGTGGGCCATCATGAACGGAGTGGATCTGCCTGATGACCTTCCCGAGTCTATGATGAAACCTCTGTCTGCTCGGGGCGTTCGTGGTCAAGAACTCCGAGACCCTGAACATGAAAGTCCCTGGCAGGAGAAATGCCGCCGCCACATGCAAGAATGCCTGGAGTACCTGGAGACAAAGGTCTTTACGAAAATCAAAGAGGAGGATGTCGTCTAGAAAATGCGCATCTGTGTAATTGACGGCCAGGGTGGAGGTATAGGAAGCGCCATCATCAAAAAACTCAGGGAAGCCTTTGACGAATCAGTGGAGATTATTGCCCTCGGGACAAACGCCATTGCCACAGCCCAAATGCTCAAGGCGAGGGCAAACCGGGGGGCTTCCGGAGAAAATGCCATTGTCCGTATGGTTTCACAGACCGATCTTATTGTGGCTCCCATAGGGATCGTGATGGCTCATGCTATGATGGGCGAGGTCACACCAAGGATTGCCGAGGCCGTGGCCGCGTGCCTGGCCAAAAAGTTCCTCATCCCACTCACCCAGGAAAGAGTGGAAATTGTCGGGATGCCGCCCACTCCACTCCCTCCACTCATCGAAACTTTAATCGAAAAATACTTAAAGGAGCTGATATCTGAAGATGTGTGAAGCCAATGCCTACATAATCAGCGATGGTGAGGAAGAACTTGTGATGGAGGCAGTAGACAAGGTTGAGCCGGAAAATGACGGGCTCCGGCTGGTGAATATCTTTGGCGACCAGAAGTTCATGCGCGCCCGTATTCACGCCCTCTTCCTTGTCAATCACAAGATTGTCCTAAAAGAATAGACGTCTCCGGATTTCTATCCGCTTACGGCGTGGAATTCCTGTGACTTTAGTCAAGTGGTCGAGTGGAAAGATCGTCAAATGGTTAACGACTCGAAGACTCGACGAATGATGAAGCTCAAGCTCGCCAAAACGTCAGGTTTTTGCATGGGAGTCCGCAGAGCGGTCGAGATCGTCCTGGATGCTGCCAACAGGCAACAGGGCCCCATTTATACCTATGGCCCGCTCATTCACAATCCCCAGGTGCTGGAGATTCTGGCAGAAAAAGGCGTAACTGTCCTGGATGATATCTCTGGCGCCAAACCCGGAAGCGTTGTCATACGAGCCCATGGGGTGCCACCCCGGGCCAAGCAGGCCCTTGTTGATGCAGGATTTACCATAATCGACGCGACCTGTCCCAGGGTCATCAAGGTCCAGACCATTATCAGCAAGTATGCCAGGCAGGGTTGTGCCGTCATCATCGTGGGCGACAAGGATCACCCAGAGGTTGTAGGCCTCCTTGGATATGCCAAAGGCATGGGCTACGTCATCAGCCACCCGGAGGATCTTGACAAACTCCCATCTCTCGAACGTGCCATTGTAGTGGCCCAGACTACCCAGGACGGTCACCTCTTTGATAGTATTACCCGTACTATCGCTGCACGCTTTCCTTACTTCAAGGTATTCAACACTATCTGTGATTCAACACTTAAACGCCAGGCTGAGGTCAGGGAGATGGCCAAGAACGTGGATGCGGTGGTGGTGGTGGGCGGCCGCAACAGTGGCAATACCCAACGGTTGGCACAGGTGGTTGAACAAGAAGGGGTTCCGGCCTTCCACATCGAGAGTGAGGCGGAACTCGACTGCAAAGCCATCGAAACGTTAGCTTCCATAGGGATTACAGCCGGGGCTTCCACGCCCAATTGGGTTATCAAGAATGTCTATAGGACCATCGAGGCCCTTCCCTATCAGGCAAGAGGGCGACGGGATCTCACGGTCTTCAGGATACAGCGCTGGTTGCTTTTAAGCAATCTCTATCTTGCAGTGGGCGCCGGGTGTCTGAGTTACACGTGTGCGCTGCTATCGGGAATCAGGCCAGACTTTGCATCGGCCTTGATGGCTACGTGTTATGTCCTCTCCATGCACATATTGAACAATTTCATCGGAAGGGAGGCGGTCCGTTATAATGATCCGGACCGGGCCAGCTTCTATGACCACAATCGCCCGATCCTTTTGACTCTGGCCATAGTTTCGGGTGCAGTAGGGCTCTTTATGGCATTTGCCCTGGGATCTGTCCCGTTTCTTGTGCTTTGTATCATTAGTCTCCTGGGTTTGTTTTACAAGGTCAAGATCATCCCGGAGCTATTCAGGATAGGGGGAAAAAAAATCCAGCGGATTAGTGACGTGCCGGGCTCAAAGACCGTGCTGATCGCCCTTGCATGGGGCGTTGTGACAGGGGGCCTCCCTCACCTTTCAGTCTCTTTACAAATTACGACTACGATGATTTTCGTCTCCTTATGGGCATCGGTCATAGCATTTGTCCGAACTGCTTTCTTTGACATTCTTGATATGCAGGGAGACCGGATCGTGGGGCAGGAAAGCCTACCCATTGTACTGGGTGAAAAAAAGACCGTTCGTATACTCAAACAGCTTCTGGTGATCTTTCTGGCAGCGCTCATTTTTGCGCCTATGATGCATCTTACCACCACCCTGGCCTATGGCATGATCCTTTCCGTATTCTATATAGCCGCAGTCCTTATGGCCTTTGAACAACACTGGGTTGTCCCTGGTTTCAGGTTTGAGTTTTTAGTGGAAACCCTTTTTGTCTTCACAGCAATGGTTTCTGGTTTGTGGCAGCTTCTTGTCTGAGCCATAGATTTAAAGATAATGTTTTTGGGGCAGATGACCGTGTATCCCCGCCTGCCAGCGCCATGCTCTCCGGGTAACTGCAATGCCAGCATACATGGCAATGGCGGGCAGGTTTGAAAGAAATCTTCTCGGCACAAACTACCGGATACTGGATACTGGATTTTTGGTTCTTGATTTTTCATCCGGTATCCAGCATCCAGTATCTGTTTGTACTGAGGCTCTCACTCTTGAGCTTTCTGCAAAAGTGACAACTCCAATTTCTTCTCCTGGAGAAAGGATATCATCGTGTTTCGGTTTCAGAAAAAAGGCTTGTATCTCTTGGTGGCTACACTGGCGGTTTCAGGGATCCTGCTCTGGCATTTAGGGTACGTTGGGCTCCATGATCCTCTAGAAGAGTGGGCCGAGGCCTCGGTTTCCAGGGAGGCGTTCTCACCTGAAACAGGGCTTCAGACTCCCTCCCAAAAAGAGCCGGAAACCTCTATTGAAAAAGGGCCAGAGATTCCCCCTCAAGAAAGGGGCTCCTCATTCACGCGGCGTATGCTGGCAGCCCAGGTTCTCATATTCGGCTGCAAAGACTACGGGGAAGTGGAAGACTCTATCAAGAAACTTAGGCGCGTGGGCGTCAATACGCTCATCGTTCGCGCTTTTCAGAACCGGGGTGACAGGGTGTATCGGTTTTCCAGACCCCGATGCAGCGAGGGGGTGTATTTTGAAACCGAGCATGCTCCCGTTGTGGACCCCTTGCTGCCCAGGCTTGTTTCGATCGGCCACCGTCACGGCCTTAAGGTGTTTGCCTGGATGGAAACCCGCAAGATGCCGCTCAGACTTACCGATCCTGAAGGCTCGAAGGCCGTGGGGTATTGTTTTGAAAAACGCGCTCTCGAGCCCATTGGAATGTGGAGTATCTTTGATGAAACAGTCGAGCAGGGGATTGTCGCTCTATACGGGGATGTAGTCCGATCCGGAATCGACGGGATTCTGATTCAGGATGACCTGATTATGTACCACTGCGAGGATTTCAGCCCAAAGGCGGTGGCCCTGTTTGAAGAAGAAACCGGAAAAGTTCTCAACCCCGAAACCCTCTATAAGGGCCCGTTCAAGGATTCAGATGGTCGCTGGTACGTGTCAGAGTATACAGACACCTTCTGGGAATGGTCACGTTGGAAGAACCAGAAGCTATTGAAAATTGCCCGTAAATTGATTCAGGCATCCAGGGCAGCCAATCCTCAAATCGAGTTCGCTATGAATTTCATGTACGAGTCGGTCACTGACCCCAAAAATGCACTGGGATGGTTGTCTCAGAGCCTTGCGGAATCGATCAGGCTCCCTATCGATTTCTATGCCATCATGGCCTACCACAGACAGATCAAGAACGAACTCAACCTTACCGATGCAGGAACATATGAAAAAATCTCCAATATGACAGCAAACATTCTCAGACTAATTGATGACCCCAACAAGATCTTAATGAAAGTCCAGTTGGAGGACTGGAATACCGGCAAACAGATTCCCGCCGTTGAAGCCGATGAGATCTTTCGGCGGATCAACGCCGAGGGGAGGGTTAGCCTTGCCTTTATCCCTTACTCATCCAGAGTCCGCCTGGATGTCATTCAATACCATTTTCAGTAAGGGACTGCAAATATTCTTCCCACTCAATCGGCAGCATGTATTTTTTCTTATTGTTGCATGCCTTGCACGCAGGCACCACATTCCCTTTGGTGGATTTGCCGCCTCTTGCCAGGGGCACGATGTGATCCATGGTGAGGGCTTCAGGAGAAAAAGATCTGCCACAGTAGTGGCATCGGCCCCGGGCCAGTTGGCGCTTCCACCATTGCGACCCTCTCAACTCCCTGGCCCTTTGCCGCTCCCGGCTGAGAAAGACATCGTCTATTTCAATCGTAAAATGATTCAAGGTTTCAGCCCGAGCGGTCGGCATAAAGCCGACCCTACGCCCATCCGCCAATCGGCGAAGCTGGACGGGTAGGGGCGGGTTTATCCCGCCCGTTTGTTCTGGGCCAGGGCCCGCCATGGCGCGACATGAGAGATAGAAGCGCCTCTTTGTGTAAACCCGTTCTGGACCAGGGGCAAACCGGACAACCAACTATGTCACGATGAAAGCCTAATAAAGCGCCCTTTCGATTTCAAGCAAAAATGGAGTAGCGACGCAGCTCACTGTTTGGCTTGCAAATACCATAAATGTAGTCTATATTTGTATAGTATAACAATATGAAATCGTCGAATATAGAAACTAAAGATGTCTTGTTTACCGAATTTGACCTTCCGCAAGAGGTCTTGAAGGGGATAGAGTCCGCAGGCTTTACACACTGCACGCCGATTCAGGCCCTTGCCCTGCCTATCACACTAAAAGGAGACGATATTGCTGCCCAGGCCCAAACCGGCACGGGCAAGACGGCCGTCTTTCTGATTACGATCCTCGATTGTCTCATCAGGAAGCCCAAACCAAAAGATGCAGGGCCCCGCGCCCTGATCATTGCACCCACCCGGGAGCTAACGGTTCAAATTTGCGAGGAGGCCAAGCTTCTGGGAACTCATACCGATTTTAGGGTGCTGCCAGTCTTCGGCGGTATTGACTACGTCAAACAGGAAAAGGCCCTTCGCAGAGGCACGGACATTGTAGTCGCCACACCGGGCCGTCTTATTGACTACATGAAGCAAAAGATCTTCAACCCCAAAAATGTGAGCATCCTGGTCATCGATGAAGCGGACCGGCTCTTTGACATGGGCTTTATAAAAGACCTCCGCTATATCCTTAGACGATTGCCTCGTTATACCAGGCGGCAATCCATGCTTTTTTCCGCCACCCTTTCATATGGTGTGATGGAATTGGCCTATGAGTACATGAACAACCCGCAAGGCGTCTCTGCAGATCCCGAAAAAATCACAGTGGAAGAGATCGACCAGGTCCTTTACCACGTTGGCAATAATGTGAAGCCAAACCTTTTGCTCGGTCTTTTGAAGCGCGAGACATGGAACCGCCTCCTCGTCTTTGCCAATACCCGAACCGGTGTTGAGATGCTCGCGCGCAGGCTACGAGACAACGGCTATGCAGTCCTTGGCATCACCGGCACGGTTGACCAGAAGAAGCGCTTGAAAATCATGCAGCAGTTCAAGGCAGGCGAAGTCAAGATCCTGGTCGCCACGGACGTGGCATCGCGTGGCATCCACGTGGAAGACATCGACCTTGTCATCAATTATGACATCCCCCAGGATCCTGAAGATTACGTCCACCGTATCGGACGCACCGGTCGTGTAGGCAAAAGCGGAAAGGCAATCATGCTTGCCTGTGAAACTTACGTGTACCATCTGGAGGCTGTGGAGAAATTTATCGGGGAAAAGATAAAAGTAGAATGGGCTGAAGACGATTGGTACGAGAAAGACCGATCCAGGCCGTATCGCCCAGGGCGGGGGAGGGCCGCATCACGTCCTTCGAGGCCATTCCCTCGCTCCAGCCGTCTACATAAGTTAAAATCCTAAAATTTATGTCAAGCCTGCCCTGGTGCGACGCGATTGTAACAAGCTGTTGTCACTGTAACAATAAGCAAGAGGAAGCTGTAGAACTCGGTCCTTTCATGTCAGGTCTGGGCCAGGGTTTGAGGCGAAGCTTCGATAGAGGTTCAAAGGCCTAACCCAAGGGTGTTTAACCAGCCCCTGACCGCTCTGTCCACCAGGTCATAGTACTTAAGAGACCCTCCCAGGCCTCGCCTGCCAAAAAAATAGTTGATCTCCAGGAAAAAGGGGGAAGCCTCCTTATCATTTTCTGGAAAGAGAAGGTCAAAACCTGCGAGGTTGATCCCGGTCTTCGAACAAAAATCAGACACTACAGCCACCCCTGCTTCCTGAAGCTCGGGGCCTGACTCATGATCAATGATAGCCCCAGCCTTCAGATTGGTCAGAAACCGTGATGGATCTTGCTGCACGCGCCAGTAGCTGAAAAATTCGTCTCCGATCACCACAACACGGAGACTCCGACCACCGCAAGCAACATATTCCTGAAGCAAAAAACCTTTCTGTCCGCTTTGCTCTATGCGTCGTGCCCGTTCCAGGGCCTCTTTCAGGGCCTCGGGCACCTTGAGCAAAAAAACCCCCTCCCCTTCACCGCCCCAGTCGGACTTAAAAACAGAGGGAAAACCCAGAGGCGCCTTGTGAGCGTTTTTACCGAAATGATCATAGTACAAAGAAACCGTCTCAAAGGGATAGGTGCGGGGAAACGGCGCCACCACCTTTTGAAACAGCCGGGCCTGGCCGAGTTTGCCCGGGAAATCAAAGCGGGCATCATAGTTGGGAAAGACATGGGCGCAGTGCTTGCGGCACATCCTGTAAAGGGCTTCACTGCACCCCTGAGGGAGAATAACGGCCTGGGCCTGGCAGATAGCGGCTCGATCGTCATCATTTGGCAGCCGGCCAGCGCAAAGGATGTTCTTGTCGGCCACTATGTTCGGATGAAACGAGAGGATCATGTCAGTATCCAAACCTCCTGATAGCCTTTTCATCCCGGGTCCAGTTCTTCTGAACCCGAACCCATAACTTTAAGAAGACTTTGCACCCCACCATGAGCTCGATGTCCTGTCTGGCCTGCTCCCCGATCCGTTTGAGCATTCTCCCTGACTTGCCAATGATGATCGGTTTTTGAGACTCGCGCTCCACGTGTATTGTGGCCTGGATGTCAATGAGATTTTTCCCGGGCCGATCCTTGAAGGACTCCACCGTAACGGCCACACCGTAAGGAATCTCCTGGCCGGTCAGGCGGAATACTTTTTCCCGTATCATCTCTGCCGCGATAAAGCGTTCCGGCAAATCCGTGACGCTGTCTTCCGGATAATACTGTGGCCCCTCGGGTAGCACGGCAACCATCTCTGACAAAAGGTCATCAATCTGGATACGCTCAAGAGCCGAGATGGGAACGATGGCGCGGAAAGGATAGGCCTCATGCCACTGTTCTATGAGGGGAAGGAGTGTTTCCTTGTTTACAAGGTCAACCTTGTTAATGGCAAGAATGACCGGTAGGTTTCTCTTTTTCAAAGAGTCAAGGATGATTTCATCTGATGGATTATCCGGATAGGTCGCATCTGTAATGAACACGACCAAATCTACATCCCCCAGAACCTTCAGGGCCACCTCCACCATGCGCACATTCAACGGCCCCCTCGCCCGATGAATACCAGGGGTATCCAGAAAGATAAGCTGGGCCCCGGGCAGATGGGCCACGCCCAGGATGCGGTGGCGGGTGGTCTGTGGCTTTTCCGATGTAATGGCGATCTTTTGCCCGAGAAGCTGGTTCAGCAGGGTGGATTTGCCCACATTGGGCGCACCCACAATGGCAACAAATCCGGATTTATGTTGAGCCTTTTTTTTCATCAAGCCACTGTTTCCTGTTTCTTATACTCTGCACGGTCATAAATTGCCTTTTTTTGTGAGTCAGTTGTTCCGCCTCAGGCGGACTAAAATATAACCGAGCCGTGAACTTGTGTCAATTCAAGGATGGTTGCATACACATATGAATGTTGAAACACCCTTTTGTCCGTGTTGTATAGGCTGTGTCATTGCTGTATACTGGTGGGGCTGGTGTCATTCATGCCTCACGGTTTCTTTGGCGAGCCATACAGCGCACGTCTGAGACTATAAGTGTTGAGAGATAGTATAACGATTCCCAATGAAAACAGAAAAGCTTAAGATGACGATGATTGAGAAGGCTAAAGGCTGTGATAATTGTCTATGCTGGTTGAAGTATTGTGACGCTGAATGTTGTAAGGGGTTCCAATGCCCTGTTGGATCGAACACTGACATAACAATCAAAGATGGCGTGTTTAAGATCCCTGTACCGATGAACCCTGACAAGAAATGGTATTTCGAACTGCACGGTGTCAAGGTGGAGGGTAACGTACTTAACATTCCTGATGAGCGTTGTGAGTTCTTGCCACGGCTTGTCACCGTCCATATGAGGTGTGAGCTTTTGACAAAGGATAATCTTTGTGCTGGCCATCCTGACAACAAGCCTGAAATCTGTAGAGGGTTGACATTGGAGACAACAAGACACGCGTTGCCAATGGATGCGGATGCAACTGAAGAGGGCTATCGTCTAACCCCTAACTGTCTGTTTAGTTATAAGAAGTGAGTAAGTTCTCAAAAAGCTCCGACTTGTGTGGTTATAATAAGTATCTTTGGCCTACAACACATCCAACGGGCTTTTTACCGCCAACCCGGGCTTATTTAAGACGTGCATATAAATCATTGTCGCTGAAACATCCGAATGTCCCAAAAGCTTCTGTACAGTGCGGATATCGTATCCGCCTTCCAGAAGATGCGTGGCAAAGGAATGTCGGAAGGTGTGGCAGGTCGCTCGCTTCGTCAGCTCCGCCTTTTTTGTGGCAGCTTTTACCGCCTTTTGAAGGGAACTTTCGTGAATGTGATGCCGCCGCACTTTTCGACTTTGCGGATCCATGGACAGCTTGGAAGCAGGAAACACATACTGCCAGATCCATTGCCGGGCCGCATTGGGATATTTTCGCTCTAATGCAGGCCATATATAAACCCCTGCAGAACCTGCTTCTATATCCTGCTTGTAAAGTCCTTTCACATGTTTCAGTTGATTTTTTAAAAGGGGAGCAAATTTTTCCGGTAGAATGGTCACACGGTCTTTCTGCCCTTTTCCATCACGTACCAAGATCTGCTGCCCCTTAAAGTCAATGTCTTTTACCCTCAGCCTGACACATTCCATCAACCTCAATCCACTGCCATATAAAAGCCCGGCCATTAAATGGGAACGACCGTTCATGCACCCCAAGAGCCGCTGGACCTCACTTTGCGTCAAGACTTCCGGCAGCCTCTTTCGGTGTTTGGCCCGGACAAAATCTTCAAAACGACCGGGATCAGCTTTAAATACCTGACTGTAGAGAAAAACAATGGCATTCAGGGCCTGGTTCTGCGTAGAAGCTGAAACATTCCGGACCTGTGCCAGATAATCCAGAAAATCCTTTATGTCTTCAGGACCAATCTGATCCGGTTGCTTCAGCCCGTGGAAGGATAAAAATCGTCCTACCCAGCCCTTGTATGCTTGCTCTGTGCGAGGTGAATAATGCCGTGTCCTCAGCTCGGTTTGCAGTCGTTTGAAAAGCTGTGCATGTTTTCCATACAGCTCAGTTTTTGAAACAATATTGTCCAGAAAATGGGACTCTCCCTTGTTTTCCTCAACTTTTTGCCCTTTTTTCTTGGCAGTTGATTTTTGAGATCTGAGGTTGAGCTTGAGAAAGTCACGGTATAGGAAAACGAGTGCCTCGCGAGCCTGTTGCACCTGCCACTGCTCTATCCCATTTTGGCGTTTGAGCTGGTTAAGAAAGCTTTGAACATCCTTTGATGAACGCGATCGAAGTCCTTTACCTTTTATCGAAACCGCGAATTTTTGTGCCCAGTGCACATACCATTCGGCAGTCTTCTCGGCTATCCCCGAGCTGACAGCAGCATCACGGTATGACAGCCAAAATTTATTGACGTTATTTGGTTTTTGATCCATAATGCCCCCCAATTTCATCGTGACTGATCAAGTTTTATTGTAATATACAGAATGCATCTTTATTGTCAAATACAGATTTCCAGAATACTCACTATTTTTAGTTTCCAGACAATATATGTTGGGCATTTGAGGATTGACGGAGAGTGTTGAGGTCAGTAGAGTATTTTAGATATGTATACGCTTGAGGGTATTAAAGAGAAGGTTGGTCGGCGTCAGTACGAGTTCTCCAAGCATGCTGTCGATCAGACCATTGTTCGTGAGATCAGCGTAATGGAAGTTATTGATCAAGATCATTACGCTGTACGAGCCTGATCCAGCACTATGGGTCAATTACCGAATAAGGAGGGAGAAATGAAAGAGACCATGTTAGATGCACAGGTTAACTATACCATTGAGCATGAAGGTAAGTTTTATATTATTGAACATGTTCCGGCAAGGGTGTGCAAGGAAACGGGAGAGCAGTATTTCTCTCCGGAAACCGTGGAGCACATTCAAGCGCTCATCAAGGGTAATCGGAAGCCTGCGAAGTTTATCGAGACTCCCGTCTACGAATATGCATGATTCATCTGGCGGTGATGCCAAACGATCTCATCTGCTAACCTCTACGACCGAAGATGGGTTTTCGGCGCCACAGTCCGGCGCAAGTCATTTTCAAGCAAGGAGAAATAGATATGGGTGATAAGGGGAAAAAAGATAAAGGCAAAAGGGAACAACAGAAAAAGGCCCAGCTTAATCCAAAGGAAAAACGAAAATTGAAAAAGGAAAAGAAGAAATAAATGCCCAGTGCTGCCCGGTGACCTTAAGTCAAGCACGGAAGTTGTGTGCCAGTTACTAGAAGAGACAATTGAAACCGTCACAAATGGCGGCCTAACAAAGCGTTGCTCGTGCCAAGGTAAATCCGAGGCATTGGAATTCCCGTTAAAGCGGGATGAAATTTGCTATTGTTACCCAGTGGGTGATCGTGTGACGAGGTATGGTCACATATCTTCTTTGCAGGGCTCGCTCTGGCACTGAAAATTGAAGGAAAGTCCCACCTGACTAAAGCTTAGGGCTCACGCAAGAATAACTTGGCAGAGTTGGCGCTTAGATTTGGGTCGGATTTGGCCGATCCGATTGAGCAAAGCCACAGGAATAGCTGGCTATTTCGCGGATTTTGCGAATGAGTATCGGTCGAAGACGGCCTGAAGCTGAGATGCCAAAATGGTAAGTTATTCTTGCGTGAGCCCTTAGCCAGCAGGTCAGTAGTGAAATCCACGGGTAAGCCCAGTAACGGGAGTACGAAGCTGGATGGATCAAGGGTGTCCCGCAAGGCGGGATATTGAGCTCCGAAAAACCTGCCCGCCATCGCTCTCGCCTGCCCGCTCGTGCCTCGCGGTGGCAGGCGCGCTCAGGCGAGGCAGGCGGGGGAGTCTGAGACCAGAGCCTGCCCCGGACTTGATCCGGGGGCATGTGCTCAAAGGGGTAGCTCGGGAACTTGGGAGATCCAAAGGCCTTTTCCCACGTGATATCTCTTCTCACTCAATAATGTTCACAAGCTCGAAGGGACCACCTATTCTTTGGCGCTTACCCGTGGTTGCCCTTGGGGGTATAACCCTTTGATGTTTTAATATATAACGTCCCCAATGGTGCACCGCCTTATGATCCTTACCTTTACGACTGGCACTACCCCTGGTACCATCACTCGTATTACCGTTGTCCGTAGTCTCCTGCTATACAAACAGACCTGCCACACAGCCTGTCATCAGGCAGGCCAGTGTGGCGGCGTAAAGTGCCCGGAAACCTAACTGGGCGAGATCTTTTGCCCGGCTTGGTGCTAAGGCCGAAAATCCACCCACAAAAATTGCCAGAGAGGCAATGTGTGCAAACCCGCAAAGGGCATACGAGGCAATCGTAATGCTTCTCGTGTCCGTAATCACGCCGTCCTTGATCAACTGGTGTAGGTGCTGGTAGGAAACTACCTCGGTGACAATGGTTCTTTCCCCTAGAAGGGTGGCGATCTGTTCCGCGTCCTGGAACGGTACCCCCATGATGAGTGTGATAGGATAGTAGAGGTATTTCAGAATCATTTGCAAGGAAAGACCGGTTCCGAAAACCTTGGTGCCAACAAACCCCAGGAGCCAGTTGAACATGGAGAGCAACCCCAGGAATGCCAACAGAAGTGTGATGATACCGACACAGAGTTTCACGCCATCATTGGCCCCCATGATGATCGACTCGATCCACGTGCTGGAACGACGATCTTTTTCTACATGAACGCTTATACCCAGTGTCTTTGGTCTTTCGATCTCAGGGACAACGAGCTTTGACATGATAATGGCGGCTGGTGCGCTGATGACAGATGCCGAGATCAAGTGGCCGGCTATGGATGGAAATTCCCTGTGCAAGAATCCCACATACAGGGCGAGCACCGTAGAAGCGATAGTACCCATACCTACTGTAAGTACCGTGCAGAGTTCTGACCTGGTCATTTCCTGGATATAGGGTCTGATGGTCACGGCGGATTCAATACCCACAAATATGTTGCTCGAGGCGCACAATGCCTCTGCCCCGCTGATTCGCATCAAGTAGGTAAATATCCGGGCAAACACCTTGATGATGGCCGGGATGATGTTTAGGTAGTAGAGAAGAGAGACCAGGGACGAAAAAAAGATGATCGAAGGGAGCACCTGGAAGGCAAGAATGAAGCCGGGGGAGGTTTCTCCCATGGGGCCGGTTTCTCCAGGAGAGACCGACAGGGGTCCAAAAACAAAGTAGATGCCCTCTTTGGCAAAGGAAATCACCTTTAATGCTGCATCGTTCAACCAGGAGAAGATGACCACGCCAGCCGAGAGCTTAAAGACAATGAATGCGAACACACACTGAAACAGGAGGCCAGTGAGTATCAATCTGACATTGATGTTTTTCCTGTCCCTTGAAGCCACCCACGCCAGAAACATCAAGACAAAAAGGCCCAACAAGCTTATCAGTCTATCCAGCACCATCGATCAGTACCTTTCGTTCACCGTTAGGCGCTTAGTTGTGAAATTCGTGTTTTTCCGGCAGAAAATTCTTTCCATTTGGAAACAAGATCAAATAAATCCGAAATCCGGATTTCGTGCTTCGTATTTCGAATTTAAGGATACCGGGTAATACATCCGAATAGGCCCTCACAACTTGTTTGGTTCCGACCTGTCGGGGTCAAGTTTTTGTGGCCCAAGCATGGCAATCAGTTTGTCAGAGGCCTCTTTGTTTAATGACCCTTTGGCCTTGGCGAGATCAACCGTGTAAAGGCCCAGGCACCTGTAAAGTAAGAGAAGCTCTGGAGCATCCTTTTCTATGGCCTGAAGATGGACCGCTACGGTTGCCACGTCTCCCCGGGCAATGGGCCCAGTTAGGGCGTCGGGTATCCCTCTTGTTCCAATATTACTCAGGGTGCCTTTGATCAGGGGAAGGAGAGCATTGAAAGAGATGTCACCGGGCAATCCTGCTGCTTCATCTAACTTAAGGGCAAGATGCATTAGAGTTACGAGATAGTTGGACGCTGTTACGGCTGCTGCATGGTACAGGGTCTTTTTCTCTGCTGTGATTTCCAAGAGGATACCCCCCAGGTTTTCTACGATTTGGCGGACGATTGGAAGGGCACTCTTATCACCTTCAATGGTGCAATAAGAACCGGGCACCAGGCTGACGGCCTGATCTACTGAGGCAAAGCTCTGGAGGGGATGAAGGGTTGCAACCACGGCTCCACAGTCTCTGGCTGACGAAAGGATGTCTGACGAAAGGGTGCCGCTGCAGTGAATCACCACCGCATTCTTTTCAAAGCCCCCATGTTCGGAAATGCTCATGCACGTGGCTTCAATCAAATCATCAGGCGTGGTGATGAACACAACGTCTGCCCCTCGCGTGACCTCCCAGGGACAACCGGAGAATCGCTCGGCACCTGTCACCTCGGCCGCCCTGCGGGCTGTCTCAAGGTTGCTCGTGGCGACCCCTGATATGCGATAGCCCGCATCGCTGAGAAGTTTACCTATGGCCGTGCCCACAGTCCCACAACCGACTATGGCAACCGTGGGCTTTATTTTTCCGACAAGAATAGCTTGCATGTCCCCACCCCCTCATCCTCTATTTGGAGGGTCACATGGTTGATCCCGAACTTATCGTTTATCAGGCGGGTCAACTTCTCAAGGATCTCTTTATTTCGTCCCATATCTTCAACAACCACGTGGGCACTTAACGTGTCCACCTGCGAGGTTAAGCTCCATATGTGCAAATCGCACAGCCCGGTCACACCATCTACACAAAGCATTGCCTGTTTGATGTTGTCCAGATCAATATGAGGCGGCACTCCCTGCATGAGTATGTTCACAACATCCCACAGAAGACGCCATGCGCTGTAGATGATCAAAAGCCCAATGAGAACGCTGACAAGCGCGTCAAAGAACGTCCAGCCAGTCAGACTTATCACAATAGCTGCCGTGATCGCCCCTGCGGATCCGGCGGCATCCCCTATAAGATGAAACAGGGCGCCTCTGATGTTTAAGTTCCCCGTTCCGGCCTTATGCAATAAATAGATGCCCAACAGGTTTATCATCAACCCCAAGATGGCGATAAAAAGCATGGGCATGCTTTTCACCGTGGCCGGATGCTGAAAACGGCTGAAAGCCTCCCCGAAAATCCAAAGCGCAATCAGGATGAGCAACACGCCGTTGATGAAGGCGGCGACTACTTCAAAACGGTAATATCCATAGGTCTTGGTTGGGGAAGGTTTCTTAGAGGAAAGCCAAAAGGCAAACAGGCTGAGTCCCAGGGCAAACATGTCCGAGAGCATGTGCCCAGCATCCGAAAGAAGCGCTAAGCTGTTGGTCCAAAGGCCCCCCAATACCTCGACCACGAAGAAAAGAGAGGTCAGGACGAGGATTACACGAAGTCTTGATTTGCCTGTTTCTCTAAGAAGTCCGTGACTGTGGTTGTGATGATGACGTTCCACGAGGATCTTACCCCATCACCTGTCCCCCGGATCGGGTCAAGCGCAAAAAAGGGGCTCGCACGAGGCTGCCCCTTTCTGGTAAAATTTTGTTCGCTTCGCTCACGATTGGAATAATGGAATAATGGAATCGATACGACGCATTCTTGTTAGGTAGCGATTTCAACGACCTTTCTGTTGAACTCGGTGCCGTTTTCCAGCGTGTAGGTCTTGGAAACTACCCTCAAACGGCCTTCTGCAAATAGCTGAATGCATTCCAGATAAAGATGCCATTCAAGTTTGAGTCCCTTCTCCCTGACCGTATCAATGGTATCATCGGGGGTGATCTCAAAAGCCTTCTGTCTAATAATAGGTCCGGTGTCTTCTCCATAGTCAACAAAATGTACGGTGCAGCCCCCCACCTTGCAGCCATAGCGATACGTGTCACCATAGCCATCCACGCCTGGAAAGGATGGGAGAAGAGCTGGGTGGATGTTCATAATCCGGGGTTGTGACGGATCTGTATTGACGCGATCAATGAAGTAGGGGGTAAGTATTCGCATGAAGCCTGCCAGGACCAGAAGGTCAAACGGATAGGTTGCCATTTCTCGAAGCAGGGCGGCCTCGGCAATAGCCCTGGTGCAGAAGTATCGCTGCGCCTTCATGCGGTTCGAAGAGGCATGCAAGAGATCTTGTCCGGCCAATACTCTTTCCAGATCAAACCCTTCAGGAACCAGATCTTCCAGCGGCCTTCCCCGGGTCTCTTTCATGATAGTCTCGTAATCGATTACAAAGGTGGGAATTCCATGCTTGTGTGCCCTCTTGAGACCGTAGGCCTTTGGATTGTCCGAACCCACAAAGACGACCCTTGCATCTATTCGGTTCGACTTGGAGGCATCGATGATGGCCTGCAGATTGGTTCCGCCTCCTGAGATCAGCACACCAACACGAGTCTTGTGAGCCATGAATGAATGACTACCAGCAGGTATTGAGCCTGTCAATAGGAATAGAGGCTGGGGATTTTTTTGCCTTGACTTTGAACCTGTTAGAATCTAAAATTTTTTCATGCAAAGTCACCGACTTGCGCGTCTTCTGCGAATCATTGTTGAGGTCAGAACACAGCCCGACAGGCTGCCTGATCAAATCGCGAAGAACCTTGGAATATCAACTAGACAATTCTACTATGACCGAAATCAGCTTGCACAAATGGGGTTTCGGTTTTCACGTGAAAAGGGCCGCTTCACTATCCTTAGCGATCCTGTGGTCACCATTGGGAAGCTCCCCCTCAGCGAACTCCTGGCACTTGTCTTGGCTACTCGCCATCTGTTTGCCACCAGGGATTTTTCGGTCGTCCGGCGCGCCCTTAAAGGGCTTTGCAACATCATTGATCACCTCCCCGAATCCCAGAAACAGCTTTTGAGGTCTGTCATCCAGGATGTTATCATCAAAGACGGCTTTGACTGCAGGCCCGACATCCTTGAAGACATCATGCGCGCGGTTGACGAAAAGAGGCGTATCCTGGTGCACTTTCGGCATGGTGCTCCCGGGAGCCGAACCGCACTGGACCCATTTGCGCTCTGTTTTGTGCAGTCCAAGCTATTCTTGGACGCCTATGCAGTCGAAAGAAAGAAACGAAAGCGGTACAGAGTGGGAACCATAGACAAAAGCTCCAAATTCAAGGCGCGCAAATCCTGAGGAATGAGGCGTACTTATGGTACGCCGCAGTGACGAGGGATGCAGCGCAACGCAGAAGTTGGACTTTTTACGAAGCCGTCAATATTAAGGGGAGGAATAAAGGGAAATAAATGGGACTCGAAAAAGGCCTTATTCAAGTCTACACAGGCGACGGCAAAGGAAAGACCACGGCAGCGCTCGGTTTGGCCCTGCGCGCTTTGGGCCGTGGCTTAAACGTTGTGATGATCCAGTTCTTAAAGGGAGACCGAGAAACAGGAGAGCTAAACATGGCCCGGCGCCTTTCCCCAAACTTTGTGATAAAACCCATGGGAAGAAACGGCTTTGTGGATCGTGCCAACCCAAGTGCCCAGGATATCAGCCTGGCACAGGCAGCCCTCAGAGAGGCCCAGCGGATATCAGATGAAAAGGCGTGCGATTTACTCATCCTGGACGAAGTCAATGTGGCTGTTTCGCTGGGGCTTGTTACCGAAGATGCGGTGCTGAGACTCATGGATGGCAAGCCCCGCGATATGGAATTGATTCTCACAGGGCGCAACGCACCAGCATCGTTTATGGAAAAGGCTCATCTGGTGACCACGATGGAATGCACCAAACACTATTTCGACCAAGGGGAGGCCGCCCGGGTGGGCGTTGAGCTTTGAGTGGACTGGGTTCGCCGTCACCCCTGAACGGTTACAAAAAAAAGATGACGGGGGTTATTTTATGTGTTATTTTGCCTTTCTAAAATCTTTCAATCAAAGGAGTAGCCAAATAACCAGTGATGATAAAGGGACGCATCGTCGGAACGGGTTCTACAACACCTAAGAGGATCCTGACGAACAAGGAGCTTGAAACCATAGTAGATACGACCGATGAATGGATCACGCGGCGAACCGGGATCAAAGAACGCCGCATCTCTTCAGACGGCCAAAGCGAAAACACCTCGGATATGGCCGCAAGGGCATCTTTGAGGGCCCTAAAGATGGCAGGTATTTTGGCCGAGACCCTGGATATGATCATAGTGGGCACGGTGACACCGGATCGTCAGTTTCCTTCGGTGGCCTGCTTTGTGCAAAAGGCGCTCAAGGCCAGCAAGGCAGTCGCGTTTGACGTCTCTGCCGGATGCTCAGGTTTTCTTTATTCCCTGTCTGTTGCATGTAACGCCATTGCAACGGGGAGCTGTAAGAACGCCCTGGTCATTGGTGTCGAACGTCTTTCCTCCGTCACAAACTGGGAAGACCGATCTACCTGCGTGTTGTTAGGCGATGGTGCTGGTGCAGTAGTGGTAACCCCCACAGCAGACCGTGATGGCATTCTGTCAACCCACCTGGGGTCTGATGGAAATTTCTGGAACCTCCTCTATTCTTCCGACGGAGGTTCCAAGATTCCTGAAATCCTTGATACTGTCGAAGGAAAGCCTTTTCATCTGAAGATGGAAGGAAGCCGGCTCTTCAAAAAGGCAGTCTCCTGTCTGACCAACATTGCCGAGGCGGCCCTTAAACATCATAGCCTTTCAAGCGCGGACGTAAAATTAATGATCCCCCATCAGGCCAACATCAGGATCATCAAGGCCGTGGCAGAAAAGCTGTCTATACCGATGGACAGGGTCTACACCAACATCCAAAAGTACGGAAACACTTCATCAGCCACTATCCCTATTGCCCTTGACGAAGCCAACAGGGAAGGTCTACTAAAGGCAGGCGACTATGTGCTGTTGGTAACCTTCGGAGCAGGCTTAACCTGGGGGGCATCTGTAGTGAACTGGTCCTTCTAGTAGGGTTTTCTGATAGACATTTCGGCATCCTTCATTCCTCGGTTTACACTTATCAAGGATGCGTGCGCCAAGAGATAAGTTCTTTTGTTCCTACTTTTTGGTGTCAGGTGTCAGGAGCGACAAACGCAAGACCTGCCCGCCATTGCCGTGTATGCGGGCATTGTAACCTCGCTGTGACGCAGGCGTTGGCAGGCGGGTCTGAAACCTGAACACTGAAACCAGGCACCAGGTGTCAGGTGTCAGGTGTCAGGTGTCAGGTGTCAGGTGTCAGGTGTCAGGTGTCAGGTGTCAGGTGTCAGGTGTCAGGTGTCAGGTGTCAGGTGTCAGAAACTGAAAAAGCAAGATCTGAAACCTGAACACTGAAACCTGAACACTGGTCAATAGGTGTAAACTACTTTATGGCAAAAATGAAGGATGCCGACATTTCTTATGCCTGCCCGCCTGGAAATCACCCTGAATCCCGATCTTTTTGATGCCGAAGGGGCTGCTATTTGCAGGAAGGCGAACGACTATTTTGGATTGGATCTTGAGTCGGTTCGCACGGTTTCTATTCTTACCATCGATATTGACCTCAGCGCGGATCAGCTTGAACGCATCCGAACGGAGATCTTTACCAATCCCGTCACCCAGATTTCCTCTTACAAATCCCTATCCATCGATTTCGACTCGGTTCTGTGGGTGGGCTACCGGCCCGGGGTGCGGGATAATCCCGGAAGCACAGCCGCAGAGGCGGTGGAGGACCTTCTTCACATCCGTTTGAAACCGCACGAGGCGATCTATACCTCAAAAAGGTATTGTCTGAAGGGAGGCAACCTCTCCTTTGACGACGCAGACCGCATCGCCCGGGAGCTTCTCGCCAATGACATTATCCAGGAGTATAAGGTTTTTTCCAAAAAGGACTGGGACCCGGAGACTGGTATCGGGATCATCATCCCGAAGGTGCGCCTGGATCATAAACCGACCGTCACTGTGATCCCTATCCATAGCGACGAAGCCCTCATGCGCGTCAGCAAGGAACGCGGCCTGGCCCTGAACCCAAATGACGTCTCTACGATTCGGGCCTATTTTCTCAGAGACAATGTGCTGGCAGAGCGCCGGGCCTTCGGTCTTTCAGTCCCCACCGATGTTGAACTGGAATACATCTCCCAGGCCAGAAGCGATCATTGCAACCACAACACCTTTAAGGGCCTGTTCCACTACTGCGACCTTGCCGCTGGCAAAAGCGAGGTTGTGGACAACCTCTTTGCAACCTGTATCGAAGCCCCCACCCTGGCCATTCAAAAGCAAAAGCCCTGGGTGATCTCGGTCCTTTGGGACAATGCGGGCATTGGCCGCTTTAATGATGACTACCACTATGTGATCACCGGCGAAACCCACAACTCCCCGTCCAATATGGAGGCCTACGGCGGTGCCATCACCGGGATCGTCGGGGTCTACCGCGACCCCATGGGAACGGGCAAGGGCTCAAAGCTGATCATGGGGATGTACGGATACTGTGTGGGGCCCCGGGACTATCAGGGGGAACTCAAACCCCATCTTCACCCCAAACGCCTCTTGGATGGCGTCATCGAAGGGGTGCGCGACGGAGGGAACAAGAGCGGCATCCCCACGCCCTACGGACAGGTCTGGTTTCACGAGGGATACCTGGGCAAGTGCTTGGTCTTTGTCACTGCCATCGGCCTGATGCCATCGCAGATCAAAGGAGAGCCTGCTGAGGAGAAGACGACCTCCCCTGGCGACCTGATCATCATGTGTGGGGGCCGTGTGGGAAAGGACGGTATCCACGGCGTGACCGCGGCATCCGAGAGCTTCTCTGCCCATACCCCTGCAGGTCATGTCCAGATTGGAGATCCTTACACACAAAAGAAAATGCACGATTTTCTCCTGGAGGCGCGTGATGAGGGGCTCATTGCCTTTATCACGGACAATGGCGGCGGCGGACTCTCCTCATCTATCGGGGAATCAGCCTGCTTTAGCAACGGGTGTGTGGTTGAGCTGGAAAAAGTCCCTCTAAAGTATGAGGGTCTGGACCAGTGGGAGATCTGGGTTTCTGAATCCCAGGAGCGCATGACGGTTGCCATTAAGCCAGAGCACGGAGAACGATTCATGGCCCTTTCCGAAAAACACGCAGTGGAATCAACAGTCATCGGTCACTATACGGACTCCGGCAAACTCCATATCACCTATGATGGTCAGACGTGTGCCTATGTAGATATCGATCTTCTCACCTCGCAGTTTCCCCAGTGGACTTTTGAAGCCGAATGGACCCCTCCGGAGATGCGAGGGCTTTTCGAACCGGTGCTGAGTGAACCAGAAGATCGATCCGGCTTACTGCTGGACATTCTTTCTCGACCCAATATCTCTTCCAAGGAGTGGATTATCCGGCAGTACGACCATGAGGTGCAAGGGACAAGCGTAATCAAGCCCCTTGTCGGAAAGGATTATGATGTAATAAGCGATGCGGTTGTCATCCGGCCCGTACTGGAATCGCTCGGGGGTCTGGCCGCGGCCCAGGCCCTGCTGCCGACCTATTCCCAGATCGACACCTACCACATGGCGGCCTGCACCATTGATGAGGCAGTGCGGCGCATAGTCGCCGTGGGTGGGGACCCGGACCGTATTGGTGGTGTGGACAATTTTTGCTGGCCCACCATACAGTATGACCCAATCGACAATCCTGATGGCAAGTACAAGGCCGCACAACTTGTCCGGGCCAACTGGGCCTTGAGGGATGTTTGCACGACTTACGGTATGCCGCTCCTTTCAGGAAAAGACAGCATGTACGTAGACGGCCACCTCAAGGGCCGATACGGTGAGACCCACAAGGTCTCTGCCCTACCCACATTGCAATTTTCCTGCACCAGTGTCATTTCAGACATTACCCGCTGTGCGACCATGGACTGCAAGTTTGCAGGCGACCTTGTCTATGTGCTGGGTGAAACCAGGAATGAGCTGGGTGCATCTGAATATTATGAACACTTCGGATATGTAGGGCTGCGCGTGCCTGAACTCCGGCCCGAGTCCTCGATGAAACTCTATCGAGCTTTAAGCCGGGCCATCCAGGAGGAACTGGTGTCATCTTGCCACGGCATCTATCGTGGGGGACTGGGGGTGCACCTGGCCCTGGTGGCCATGGGGGGCAGCCTCGGAATGGAGATTGACCTTTCCAGAGTACCTACAGCGGGAGCCGAGCAAGACGATTTCATTCTCTATTCAGAGACCCCTGGCCGATTTATTGTAACCATTGACCCTGCGAACCGTGCTTCCCTTGAAGCCCTTTTTGGCGATTTGCTTTACGCTTGTGTCGGCAGTGTCTCAAGCGGGACCGATTTCGTAATCAACGGCCTGGCAGGAAAACCAGTGATTCATCTGCCAATTTCGGAACTGAAGGCAGCCTGGAAACGCCCTTTTGGAGGACTCATATAAGCGCAACAGGGGCGCTCTTGACAATGAAATTCCTGCCTATTGTGGCAGAAAATCATTAAGACTATCACGAAAACACGAAAGAACGAAAACACGAAAAAAATACGGTTCCTCGTTTTATCTTGTTTCGCGCTTTCAAGTTTTCGCGTTTTCGTGATTGTTTTTTTGTTTCGGCGTGTGAGGGTTACATGGTGGACAATTTCCATATGACACGCAGTGATACACACGGCAAAACAGTTCATGTACTTGTCCTCACAGGCTATGGCCTGAACTGCGACTTTGAGACCGCGTATGCCTTCGAACTGGCCGGGGCGGTTTCGACTCGTGTTCATATTAACGCCCTTATTTCAGGAGAAACCTCCCTCAAAAAGTATGACATCCTTGTGTTTGATGGGGGTTTTAGCTGGGGAGATGACCATGGGGCCGGCGTGCTTGAAGCAGTGCGCATCAAATCCAACATCAGCGAGGCGCTCTTCGAATTCATAGAGGCAGGAAAGCTTATCCTTGGGATCTGCAACGGATTCCAGGCCCTGGTGAATCTGGGGCTTCTTCCCGGCTTTGACGGGGATTATGAGAAACGACAAGTTGCCCTTACGTTCAATGATTGCGGAAATTTCAGGGACGACTGGGTGCCCCTTTTGGGAAACCCTGATTCTCCTTGTGTCTTCACCAAAGGGGTGACCCGGACAGAGCTTCCCATACGGCACGGTCAAGGGAAATTCTATGCATCTCCCGAGGTGATCAAACGTCTGATTGATAATGGGCAGGTGGTTTTCCAGTATGCTACCCCAAAGGGGGAGGCCGCACAGGGACAATTCCCGTTCAACCCCAACGGCTCAGCCCATGACATCGCCGGGATATGTGATTCGACCGGTCGCATCTTTGGTCTGATGCCCCACCCTGAGGCATTTAACCACTGGACCAATCACCCAGATTGGACCCGCATGAAAGAATCCATGAAGCGGCGAGGTCAATCCATCCATCCTGAGCTAACGGCTGGCGTCCAGATCCTGAAAAATGGCGTTGATTACATAAGACGTAAGTACTCGGCTGCCTGAAGGAAGCGGGTCAAGTGCGTTGAGTCTATTGGGTTCCGTGTGATAATCGGGATTTAATCTCTAGTATCACAACTCTTGTCCCTAAAAAGTGTGCTATTTCTATCTACTATGAGCCGAAGAGGCGCTGAGCCTGATAGAATCGAACCAAGGGTCGCATACAGGAAGATATCTTCGTCTGTGCCGTCAGCTTTATGAAATATATCCACAAATTCGGAAATCACTGATTTCCAAATTCGGGGGGCTGAAGATTCGGAAATCACCGATTTCCGCGTTGCCTGCTAATTTTGGAGTCAATGACTCCCAAATTGTGCCGACAGCGTCCACACAATTGACTGCCTCCGGCGATAAACTGATCGAATGTCTCTCTTTCACACATATTGTTGAATTGATAAAAGTGGACGACCCGCTCAAACGCGCCTTCTACGAAATCGAGTGCATTCGCGGAAACTGGTCAGTTCGGGAACTCAAACGGCAGATCGCCAGCCTCTACTACGAGCGATCCGGACTGTCTCAAGACAAAAAGAAACTGGCCGAGCTAGTGCAGTCCGGCGCGGAAGCCGCCGAACCGAAGCTGGCCATCCGTGATCCGTACATTTTTGAGTTTCTCGGGTTGAAGCCCAAAGAGGTGATGAGCGAATCCGACCTGGAAGACCAACTGCTCGACAAACTGCAGGAGTTCCTGCTGGAGCTGGGCCACGGGTTCTGTTTCGAGGCCCGGCAGAAACGCATCCTTATCGGCGATACGCACAACTTCATCGATCTGGTTTTCTATCATCGCATCCTCAAATGCCATGTGCTCGTGGAGCTGAAACTGGAAGACTTCAGCCACGAAAACATCGGCCAACTCAACACCTATGTGAGCTGGTACCAAAAGAACATGGCAACCGACGGCGACAATCCACCCGTGGGCATTTTGCTTTGCACGCAAAAAGACCACGCCCTGGTGGAATATGCCCTTGCCGGCATGGATAACCACCTCTTCGTCTCCAAATACCAACTTGAACTCCCGAAGAAGGAAGAGATGCAACGGTTTCTGGCCCAGCAGATGAGGGAGGTGAGTGACAGCTTCCGCTAATGTCTGATTGTACGAGAGACCTATGCGTGGCATGGTTGTAGAATTGGTCAGGCAGGAAACGGGACGGCTGGGGAAGGCCGGATTGGGAAGGATGGAGACGAAAGTTATAATGTCATGCCCGTCCCCCTTCTCGTCCCTTTTTTAAACGTCTTAAGTGAGTCCCTGTATCATCGCGTTCGCACACAAGCACACTTTCCGGAGTATCTGAGAGAGCCGATACAAGAATATCGGAATGGGTTGTAACGATCAACTGTGTCTTGTCCGATGCCTCAATAAGTAACTCAGCGATAGTTGGCAGGATATCAGGATGCAGCCCTAGTTCTGGTTCCTCAATGCACAATACTGAAGGAGGTGCTGGATGGCAAAGCAGTGTCAACAAACACAAGTACCGAAGGGTGCCGTCTGACAAGCGTGTGGCTGGAATGGGCTGGGTCAGCCCCTTTTGGTGCAGGAAGATCTGTACGGTGCCACCATGTATCCTGGTAGTAATATCCTCTATGCCCTCGTCAAAGATCTTCAGTTTTTCGATAATTAACCTTTTTGTTCCCGGCTGGTGCTGCAAATCATTTAGCACGAGGCCAAGATTGCTAGCATCTTCTATAAGAAAATCTTCAGGAAGGTCTGCTTTTTGGGGCAGTCGCGGCGGTGTATAACGCCCCAAATTCCACTCCCTGTATAATTCAATCCTTGAGAATTCATTGGCCAGATATGTGAGTTCAGGGTATTGGTCCGGGTCTTTTCGTTGGGACAGCACCGACTGGTGAATATCCAGATCTTCCCTTCTAAGTGACCGAACCATACGCCTTGGCTCCATCGCTACAGAAGAGATCTTGGCGTAAGGGGTGAAAGATTCTTGGACAGTGTGGGTTTCCTTTGCAACAGGGGGCGTGATTATGGCATTCAAAACAGGATTGCCACGATTATAGCGATAGAAAAAATAAACATCTTCTTCATCAGGTTTTGTCGGACGCTCGCACTCAACAGCCTCATCCACCAACTCAAACCGTTGCCCGACCTTAGTAAAACTGAGCCGGTACCTAAAGGGAATACGTTCATGGGGATAATTCAACGTTACATTGATTTCAGCTACTGGGGTACCCTTCTTCCCTTTGTAAAGCCACTCGGTCACACCTCCTCCTTCACGAATTGGCGCAGTCAAATCCTTCGGAGTGGCTTGAAGAAGGGCAAAGGCTTCTATAAGGTTTGACTTCCCTGAACAGTTTGGTCCGATTAGCACATTGAGAGGCTCCAGCTCTACAATGTCGGCACCTTCTCCGTAGGAAAGGAAATTTGTTAGCTGAATGGTTCTGATAAACTTATGCTCTGTCATTATACCCTCCCTATTCCAGCACAATCCTGACCTTGCTGGGATCTTTGCCTTTTGTGAGATCAGCCAAATATTCGTCAAAGCGCTTCTTCAATTCATCCGGTGTTGCCGGGGCACCACCTTTTAGCAGCGCCGATCTCAAGTCTTCAATCTTTACCTCTACTTTCACCAGGCCTGAGAGCACTTCTCGCACAGCGTGGATGAAATCATGTCCAAGGTCTTCCGGAAGGGACTGAGTTTTGATGAACGCCTCCAAAATCTTCCTGTCTTTAGCTTTAAGTAAACCCAGGTCTTTTTGGATTGTGGGATCTTCCAAATTAGTGAGGAGTGTCTGAGTCCATGAGGAAAGAAGATTGTCCAGTTGATCGTCCATGTGGTGGAGAAGGGTGGCCGCCGCCACCTTCGCCTCCTCAGCGCCAGGTTTGTAAGAACAGTGCGGGCAAACAGGCGAGCCTTTTAGATCTGACTCCGTCAACTGGTAGCAGGGCGTGAGATCTGCGAGGCGGTTCCGAAAATCAATTAAGTGGGCACTTGGCATCACATCGATGACAGAGAGCTCTTGAAGGTTTTTTAGGCGTTCGTCATGCATAAGCTGGGTCTTCTTCTTGTCATCGGTAATCCCCAGCCGAGACTTCGCGTGAAGAGACATATATTCTTTCACATAGGCTTTCTTCAGATCGGTGAGCTTACGCGTGACCTGCTGGCGGAAACCCGGCGCTTTCCGCTTATCAGCATCCATGATCTGAGCCATAACCTGCTGCCTTGTTTTCTTCGCCTTGTCGGCCCACGCGTGTTCACCGGGCATTACGGCTTCGGCAGTAGAGAGGTAGGAGGAAATGGGCCCGACCTCATCGGCCATGCCTTTTAAGGACTCAACCACTGTAAGCGTCTTAAGGCCTTCCCGATGTGATTTCACATCTTTGGCTGTATACCGGAAGTTCTTAAGCTTGCCAGGAGTCGAATAGGCCTGGAGAGATTCCAGAAATGTCTTTGTTTGTTCCAAGCGGGCCAGCAAATTCTCTGCCTCCTCTTCGGTAAGCAGGCTCTGGCCCCAGATGGGGAATCGGCCGTGCACATACTGCTGCGATAGAACCAATTTCTCTACGGACTGGGCGACGGCCTGCTGAAGCTGTTGGACCGGCTCCTCTTTTCCCAGGGTGACGTTGGTGGCAAGCCCTGGCGGAAGGTCCATAAGTTCAAACAGGGCCTTAAGGGCCGGAAGATTCCATTCTTTGGGGCGTTCGATGTGTTTGAAGCCGGCCAGGTCATCAACAGATGTAGCGCAAAGAACAGAAAGGCTTGTAGCATCGAACTTCTTGCCTGGAATGGCAAGAACCAGATCACCCGAGTGTACCAAGCTCGATAGAACGACCACAACCCACTCTGGCTCAAGCCTGTAAAGGTTCGGAGCCAAGTATTCGACCCCATACGCATCCTGGATGATTTCAGATCGGTTAACTACCTGGCCTTCGCCCTTCTTGCTCAGAAGATCCAAAATATGTTTTGCATACCTCGAATTCTGCGGAGCGAGTCTTTCACCGTCCAGCAACTCCAAAGCGTCGAGCACTGCTGTGGCCTGTTTCGTTCGGGTGGCGCCTGCAATCCATCGAAGGGAATCCTGGGCTGCCTGCATTCGGTTTTCTCTGGTGACCAGCACCGAAAAGTGAGGATATTCCGGCGCCAGATCAGCAAAGTGTGTCTCCAGACAAATGCCAGCCATTGCATTGACAAGATCTCGGAAATTGATGCGCTCATGAGATGGAACCCCTGCCAGGTCGCGGATATTCTTGTCCTTTGCCCATTCCACAAGGGATTTCTTTCTTCCCTGATAGGTAATCTGGAATGCTGAGCTCATGTGCTCTTTGAGCCATCTGACCAGCCCGCGGAGAAAATCCTCCGCCTTGGATTCGTAGACGTTCTTAGCATGCCCGGAGGATGTAGAAGCCAGGTCAAGGGCCGCAGCATATTTGTTCAGCGTCTCATTGAAATCATCGTCCGCTCCGGTGAGTCGGACAAATACTTCGTCGGCTCTCTTTTCATCTTGGAAACGCGGGGGATCATGGGGTTGAACGAAGTACAAGTAAAAGTCCCGAGGTGGCACGGCTGTGGAGCGTTCGTTGGGAGAACCGAAGAAGAGGTAACCCTGACGGGAGGCCTTATGCGTATACCATTCCAGCTCATGTTCCCAGATTTTGTAGCCGGTGATATAGGTTTGATCTGTGCACTCCATGACTCTTTTCAGGGCCTCGTAGTAGTAGCGATCAAGTTGTTCACTATCCAGGCTGTCTGCTCGTTTTTCGATAATGGCGTCAAAGTCTTCAGTCTTCTTGAGATCCAGATAATACTGGCGATTATCCGGATTTGAGGCAATGAACTGTCCGCTCACCGTTTTGTGGATTTCCCGGAGTACGGTTTCCACCTGGGAAACGAGATCCTCTGCCGGCTCGCCGCCCAAGTCTTCTATGCCAGGCTGATACAGACAAAGGGTGTCACGCAGTTCTTCTGCGGTGGCTCCTAGAGGGGCGTGAATGTCACCGGTAGTGAGCCGATGGACTGACAAAGCATTAATGATTCGTAGAGCCATAGGCTTGTAAGCCGGTCGAGTGAAAACTTGGCTGACACGAGATTCCAGGACCTGGCTACAGTCGATCACTGCCTTAATATCCGGCACAGCTCGAAAAGATGGGTTCCCACGTAATGTGTCCCAATAGCTATCATAGGCAATGAGTCCCGGCTGGTTTTCAGGAACATCCTCGTCTAGGAGGCGTTTCATGGCAAAGGATAATGTCTTGAGTATTTCGCGCTTCTCGACAGCAGTGACACGTTCAAAGGTGTCGATATAGTCTGGATGAACCGGAAACAGGTGGACGAACTCGTCCATACGCTCATTCATGCCTCCGTATAACTTGGCAAAAGGAGTGAGGTACTCTCTTATTCGGGCCTGTTGTTTTTTGGTCTTCTTGAGGAGGCGTTCAGCGACGACAAACTTCACGTCTTTTCGTGCAATGAGGATCTGTTGGAAGCGATCCCTAACGCGACGGAGGCTATCAGCAACGAATGAAAACCTGGGGTTGTCAAAAATGGCTTCCTGCACACCAGCGATGAATCGAAAACGAATGTCCTTACAAACCTCACCAATTTCTCTCAGGAAATTCAGGTCCAAAATAAGTTCCTGGTCTTTGCGAGTACGCAGATAGTCAAGAAGTTCGTCCACCACAAGGAGTAAACCATGGTCTGGGAACCTCTTGTGAAATGTGGCCATCATCTCTTCAAAGGCCGGTTTATTACTGGACACCTCACCCGTTGATGGGAAGGTGTAGTCTATTTCCCAAGATCCTAAACGCTCCTCCAGAGCAGCCACTACTATGTCCCGCAAAGACATAGTCGTTGAGCCAATCTCAGTACGGATTACCTTGAACTTCCCTGCTATTTCTTTCGCAGCCTTTGAAACCCGGTCGCTGATAATAATGTCTGCAAAGTCGGCGTTCTCTACGGCTGCTGAGATCAGAGACATCAAGTGAGATTTGCCGGTACCATAATTGCCTACGACCAAGAGCCCCTTATTGTCGGTTGGATAATCGAACTGTAGGTGCGTGAAAACAAGTTCGGTGAGCTTTTCCGCCATTTCATCTGAGATCACATACGTTGAAACAAGCTGGCGCGCAGAGTCTTCATGATCAGCATCACGGAGTTGAACCACGGATTCGATGGGCTCAAATTGAATAAGTTCCTTGTATTTCATCTCCAAAACCCTTTCCTGCTAACGTCATTTGACTGGGGTGTCACAGCCCTCATTCCTGCGTCACCACCTGAAGGTCCTGACAAGAATAACGGCGATACTCAGGATGGTCGGGAGCGGCATAGATCAAATAATTGTCCCCAATTTCTCCGTTCCAGGTGGCGACAATTGTACGATTTCGGGAAAGCCCCTGAAGCAGCCTCAATGGATCTTGTTCAAGCGACTTTTCAAACAGAATCTCAATGTTGTCCAAGAGTACTACATCACTACGGTTCTGTCTCAAGATGTCCTCCAAAAGCCGGGATGCCTGAAGTGCGCGCTGCCGAGTCGTCAGTTCCAACATGCGTCGGGAGATCTCAAGATTCACATTGATAAGGGGTGCCCTCAAACCCTGCCGCACTTCCTTAAGGGCTGAGGTCTTCCCAGAGCCCGACGGAGCGACAACAAGAACGAGCCTGTGATATAGTTCAGGGGCTTGCTTGATCTTCCCGATAATTTGGTTAGAAAGAGGATCTACCATGAATCATTCCTTGGATTATTTGGCCTCTTTGGCCCAAGACAGCTTTTCAGCCAGCTATTTTTGATGGGAGATCATGAAATGACTATCGCCTCGCTAAATCGTCACCCCTCACGCTGCCTTCCTTTCAGCGGTTTTGGGAGAGGATTAACCTGCCCTGTTTCTTACTGATTTAAGGTGATTTTTTATCAGGAACAAGCACCAAAGTAAAGACCAAAGCCCCGACTCGGTGTCTATTATAACACGACAACTGTGACAGATACGGTCATACCGATTTTGGATTAATGAAGGAATCTGATGGGGGAGGGCAGGGGACTTTGTGGGACTTACTGTTACCGGGACCGCTTACCGGAGTCGGGCCAAGCTATCCGGTAATATTTATACATAAACATTCCAAAAACGAGTGTTTTGACTCCTTATAAGGCCATTTTTAGGGGCAAAATCATCACTCTAACCACTTGGGGCAGTTTCGTTTCTTTGCTCAAATAGATCAAGATATGGTTGAAACGAATAAATGCGGTTCCGCCGCTGCCCCGTCGTTTCTATAAGCAGTCCGAGCTCCAGGAAAGTCCCCACAAGATCGTTAGCCACTGGATAGCTTCGCCCAATTCGTTGGGCAACGAGCTTTACATTTACTATCGGCATTTCGAAAAGATAGTCTAGCAAAACAAACCCTATGGCTGTCCCACGAATCTTACGCCCGATAAGGTCACGATACTGATCCCGCACGGTTTGAATTCGACGCGCTGTCTCGCTAGCCTCAAGCGCCACGGCCTGCACCCCCTTGAGGAAAAACCGCATCCATCCTTCCCAATCATCGTGATCACGAACACGTTGTAGCCTGTCATAATATTCCTGGCGCTGGCGTTTAAAGTAATCTGAAATATAAAGCAGAGGATGCTTAAGTATACCGCGCCAGCAAAGCAGAAAGGTTATCAAGAGCCGTCCCATCCGACCATTGCCATCAAGGAACGGATGGATCGTCTCAAACTGTGCATGGGCCAAACCGCACTTGATCAGTGGCGGCACAGGGATATCGTCATGGAGGAATCGCTCAAGTTCGCCCATTGCCGACAGTATCTCACGGGGTGGAGGCGGCACAAAAATGGCCTCGCGAAGCGGACATCCAGGTGGTCCAATCCAATTCTGTGAACGCCGAAATTCTCCTGGTTCGTGTTGTCCTCCTCTTGCGTCCCGGAGCAATTCAGCGTGGATCTCTCGCATCAATCGAAGCGACAGGGGTAGATCCTTCAAGCGGGCCAGCCCGTCATTCATTGCGCGAACATAGTTTACGACTTCTTGAACATCGCCTTTGTTGTCCCTACGTGCTGCCTGTGCTTCGAATTCGAGCAAATCCACCAATGAGGCCTCTGTTAAGTTCTCTTGCAAAATAGATTGCAGCCTTGCGCTTGGCATCGCCATATTTTCCAAATCTACCGCTAATGGTCATTTGACTCGCTCTGGGTTTTGATTGTGGAAGCAACTCCCTTTTCAATAAGATGCTGTGCCACCTGGTTTGTGGCATGGGTATGGAGAAGGATGGGGCATCCTTTGCGCCCATGGGTACCTGTAATCACCAGGTCGATATCATTGGACTCAATGCTTGCTCATCCAACTTTGATCTCGATTTCTTTTTTCTTTGCCTCCTCGGCTTTGGGAAGCGTGACTCTTAAGACCCCGTTCCTAAAAGTCCGTTCGAGCTTATCACTTTGAACCGCTACAGGGAGCCGGGTTGTGCGGGAGAGCTACTGCTTCTCCACCTCGTCCTTTACCATCTTCAGGAACTTGTCGAACGCCACACGGTCGTAGTCCCTCAGAAGGAGTAGTGCAAGGCCAAAGCATGAGCGTTCAACCTCGTGGATCGACCTTGCTTCCTTCACCTTGCTCGCTATGGTGCACATGAAGGTTTTGACACCCTTAAGCACCTCCTCGCTCAGCTCGATCGACTCGATTTCAGCCGCAAAGCTTGCCCGGGACCATTCGAGTTGCTTTCTGGCTCCTTCCGCCGTCTCCTTGCGTCTTTCCTGATCTAGCAGCTTGTCAGCCCGCCGCTTCAACAGGTCGATTGGCTCTTTGTTTCTATCTGTCACTGTCCCCCTCCTTTAGGGCCGTCAACCCGAAGTCTCTTCCTGCCGTGGATATTCCCCCTGCTAAGGTCCCACACTCACATCTCTGGAAATGATCTCAGCCATATTTACTCCTTGGGGTATATCGGTTTTTGCATAACGGGAATCATGTGGAAAGTAGGTTCCATACAATGATGTTTTGAGTCTTACGGAATAGGACGGACAACTACAAAACCTTTGGGATAATCTACAATCACCGAACGTCCGTGTCAACGGAAGGCTCTGCAAAGCCATAAAAACCTACACCTTAAAACGCTCGCTCCAGGGATTAGTGGCTATGTGTGTCCATCCTTTGGCCCAAGAGTTTGACAAATGTTATGATTTCAGTTACATATCTTCAACAAAATTGTTCGACTGGCGGGTGGCGATCATGGCAAGGAATAGCGGGTCCTTTTGAAGAGGAAACCAAGCAAGTTACGTCTACGTAAAGATGCCTGCTATCTATACATTCCAGAAATAGAATCTGACATATAGATCTCATCATTCTGCGACCAGAAGATCAGGACCTGGGGGATAAAGATCTCATTCGGCCATCTCCACTCAAAAAGTAAATTTCCGGGCTATTGATTTCTGTCATCTATCGACACTCCTGAGTTCAAAGTGCCTTTCGTTGATTGCTGCTATGATTGTAGTTCCAAACTCATTTTTTTGGTCCTTTCCCTTGATGCGTCCCCCCAGAAAATCGGATTTATCAGTATTTGGCGCATGGGCCTGACACATGTTAGAAACCATCCGATAATTCTCGTATGTTCTACCTAACATTTTTAATTCCTTGACAAAACTAGGATCTTAGGCTAATTGTGACGTCACTACCATAAGATCAACCTCCGTTAACAGAGACCCAACTTTCATAGGAGGAACGACCAATGCCCCTCACCAAAGCTCAGATCGTAAATTCAATTTACAATCGACTTGACATTTCCAAAAATACGTCTATCGAAGTCGTCGAATCTCTCTTAGAAATCATCAAGCGAACCCTGGCAAATGGCGAAGACGTCCTGATCAGCGGGTTTGGGAAATTCTGTGTAAAGGACAAAGGGAAACGGAAAGTGAGGAACCCTCAGACCGGCGAAGATATGATGCTGGAATCGAAGCGGGTGGTAACTTTCAGGTGTTCCCGGGTGTTGAGGAATAGGATTAATGGGGAGGGCTAGGTTTTTTTTCAGGAGGGAAGAGTGGGACTACTCAAACGCATTTTTGGTATTTGCGAAACCAAACCTCCAAGCGATGCGGGATGCTGGAGGTATTCGGGAGGGAAAATTGAGATCCAGTTGGAACGTGCAGCGGAACTTTCCAATCGTGGGGGCGCAATCCGTCTGGAAGGAAGAGAACTCCCGGAGCGGGTTTTGATACTTAATGGAGATGATGGCAACTTCCATGCTTTCAAGAACAAATGCACACATATGGGCAGGCGAATTGACCCTGTGGATGGGCATGGAGCCGTTCAGTGTTGTAGCCTATCCAAGTCCACCTTCAACTATACGGGCGAGATGATTTCGGGACCGGCGAAAGGCCCTTTGACCTCTTTCAAGGTAGAATCTGAAGATGGCAAACTGATCATCTTGCTGGAGTGAGCCGGATTGTCTGTCTTAATTCTCCAGGGCCTGGATTTGGCGGTGTGGGGATTCTTCCCGGAATTGTGTTCTTCCAGTCGGCTTCTCAGATTCCCGGTAAATCCGATGTAGAATCGGTTGCGATTACTCTCAGACTGAAGGATGTAAACATAATGAAAAGCAGGTCTTCCATTGGTTGACCACGGATCCACGATGAAACACCTGAACGCAATTAGAGTTGGCGTGCCCGGTCGAAGCAGTCTTCGCTTTGCGCTTCGCTCCAGTTTACAGTCACTTACACTGGCGTGCCGGGTCGAAGCTTGGAGCGTTCCCGTTCTCACAATGAAAGGCCCGCCTTCGCTAAAGCTCCGGCGCGGCAGTCTTCGCTTTGCGCTTCGCTCCAAGCGAAGACTGGTAGAGGCGGCGGGAGTCGAATCAGGCTGCCGCTATTTTCAAAATCTGCTGATATTTCAGGCATTTCCTCTGATTTCAGGCTGTTAGTCTAAATTGCTATTTTCTTCAATAATCGCAATACGTTCAGTATTCGCAGCCAACATAAAGCGATTTTACACCAAATTTACACCAAGCCAAACTCATGACTGCAGTCCTGTCTCCGTCCCGACTGCGTAATCGAACCCAAAAAAATGTCCGACTCAGATTTCCGACCCTAAATGCGCGAGTGACTCGAATAAGGCCGCGGTTGACAGCCTACATAAATCCTGCGGATGCAGTTTATTCTGGTGGGGCTGTTGTCGGTGACTCCGTATAGAGAAGTGGTGCTGACGGACGCGAGGCTGTTACATCGGTGACTCCCGAGGGATCGCCCATTATTTCCTGGTGGCTAGCAGTCTGATTCTCTGCGATTTCGAGCACCCTGTCCCAAGTCCACACACGTATGCCTGATGGCTCATAAAACCGCTTCTTGCGAATCCGAAAGGCTTGCGTTGCAAGGTTCCGTCCTTCTGTGTATTGCTCCTGTGTGCAATGTACCAACGTTGCATCGCGTCCTATGATTATGCCACCAAAATTGACCTGGCTTGGGGAGGAAATTCCCCACCTAGGGAATATAGACACGTACATTAAATTATAAGATATATTCATCAAAAAATGAATAGAATTGCAAGCTTACCAGCGCTTTTCCCCTGCGGAAATCATGCGGTTGCCGATGTAAGCTTATAATTTAATGTACGTCCCATATGTTGCGAGTTACTCTAACCTGTTGAAACCAAAATGAATATCGACCGCGATTCTGGATGTCGGAATTTGCCACAATAACAGCGAGTTATTAAGACTCGCAACATAATTCGAAAAAGACTCGCAACATAATAATATGCCTCTTCTAGACCTGTGCGAGAAAGAGGAATTAAAAGAACTAAATGCAATAAGAGGAATAAAAAGGAT
>JAFDKF010000268.1 GCA_019307135.1 Deltaproteobacteria bacterium | reverse complement strand
CCACCGGTCGGCTACAGAACATGAATACTCTGGAGAGGTGGCACAAGGATAAGGTTATTACAATAATAATGGCTCAGCCAGCGCAGGATGAGGCTGCGTATGGCAGCAGTAATCGAGCCAGAAAAGCTTATAGATACATTCTTACCATGACCGTGAGTCGCACTCCCAAAGAATTTGAGCTTCTAAAACGTATCGAAGGTATTCTATTTCCTCAAGGGGCGTCAACCCAGAATGAAAAGAATGACATTGAGATCGTTTTTAACGCTTGGAAATATTGTTGCATACTGGTAACGAACGAAGGAGGCTCTCGTCGCCAGCCTGGTGGAATCCTTGGAAATCGTGACAAGCTTCTAGAGCTTGGCATTGAAATATTAACAGATGAAGAGGCAGTCGCGCTAGTCAAACAACTTATCCGAGAGCGTGACAATTTTGAGCGTGAAAATTCCAATAGAAAGGGTCAACCTTTGCCGGAATGGGTCGGTCGTGATTAAGTATTATATTACCCGGACGCTTCGGGTCCGGGTAATGCCGCGTTGAAACGAGGAAACAAACAAATGGCCTCAAGCTGGTTAGATTTATTGGGGGCTGGACTTGGCGGTGGTTTGATCGTTAAGGCTTTAGACTATCTATACCAGGAATACCGTCTTAGATCAGAGGCTCGAAAATCAGCAACAGATTTAATTGATAGACATATCGATCCCATACTTAAATCAGCGGATGAGCTGGTTGGAAAATTAAGGTCATTAGCGCAATCCGATTTTAGAGCTATTATAAAGGCGCCTGTCCCAGAAGACTCCGAATTTGAAAAATGGTTGCCTTATCTAGATATTATCTACCTTTTTGCTCAGTTTTGGTCCAGAATACAGATTCTTCGCATTGAAGGGACATTTGTTAATTTCAGCACAGATGGGAGAGGTAAACAATTATTAGATTTTTTCCGCGCCCTCGAAGGGACCCGAACACGCATTGTTTCTAGAGCGTGGCAACGTGGCATCGGAGAGGCATTACTTGAACGTACAAACAATGGTTATCGAAATATCAATTACATAGAATTTGTCCAACGTTTCCTATCTCAAAATGGATATAGAAGATGGTTTAACCCACTCATATCAGTTTTATCACGTATAAAGCATACTCGTGAAAAACAGCGTTTACTTACTTATGGGGTTATCATCAATGCCCTGATCGACACTCTAGATCCCGGGCATCTTGTTACCCGTGATAGGCCTGGATGGCCCAACAAGCTGACAAATAAAAGCAGAAAAAACCTAAAATATCGATTATTTAAAATATATTTACCCTTTGTAAAAAACCAAAGCCGTTATTACATGGTTTCTAAAAATGGTAGTGAAAATACAACTGGCAAGAAATAAAAAACGCCCGTAGGATTTTGGCCCCTAAAGAGGGGCGACACATCCGTTGGGCGTTGACTATCTGGATAAAATTAAGACATGAATACAATATTATTTATATGATGTTATGTCAAGTTGAAATTATCGTCTAACCTTTTTCTGCCTATCACGAGAGAAATGAGAAATGGGGGACGGTCATAGGAAAATAATTAAGTTGACATGGTGAAGGTGATGTAATAGGAAATACACATGCCCAGATTAGCCCGATTAGATGCACCTGGTGTGCTCCACCACGTTATTATTCGCGGTATTGAACGCCGAAATATTTTCGAAGATAATAAGGATCGTGATAATCTATGGAAGCGCCTTGGGGAATTATTGCCTGCCACCAAGACCTCGTGCTATGCTTGGGCGATGTTATCCAACCATGCACACTTCCTTTTGCGTACGGGAACAACGGGGCTGTCAATATTCATGAAGAGATTGCTGACCGGATATGTGGTCAGTTTTAACCGTCGTCATTTGCGTCATGGTCCCCTTTTTCAAAATCGATTTAAGTCGATTGTTTGCCAGGAAGAGGTCTATCTAAGGGAGCTTGTCCGGTATATCCATCTCAATCCGTTACGTGCAGGTATTGTTTCTGATCTCAACCGTCTGAAGACCTATAAATACGGCGGGCACGCTGTGTTGATGGGGAAGAGAGTCTGCAAGTGGATGGATACGAAATATGTTCTTTCATATTTCGGTAAGACAGTAAGCAAGGCGAGAGGTCAGTATAATTCATATGTAAAGGAAGGAGTGGAATTAGGACGTCGGCCCGAGTTGGTCGGTGGCGGTTTGATTCGCAGTTTAGGAGGCTGGGAAGCGATCAAGAAGATGCGGATAGATGGCCGGGAAAGGGTGAAGGGTGACCAGAGGATACTGGGGGATAGTGGATTTGTATGTGACGTGTTGAAAGAAGCGGATGAAAAGTTTGAACGCTATTATGAGATGAAGCGGTTGGGGTATGATCTCAATACGATTGAAGATCGCGTATGTGAGATCTATAAAATGGAAAAAGACGACTTTTTTTCCAGGAGCAGGCAGAAGGTGAAGTCCGATGCCAGAGCCCTTTTTTGCTTTTGGGCGCATAGAGAACTTGGCTATGGTCAAAGAGAGTTGGCGAGAAGGCTGGGGATGACCCAGCCCGGAGTGGGGTATGCTGTTATCAAGGGCGAAGCAATCTCGAAGTTAAATAGTTATCGGATCAAAACTGAGTTAGTTATTTAGCTATGACCGTCCCCCAACCC
>JAFDKF010000123.1 GCA_019307135.1 Deltaproteobacteria bacterium | reverse complement strand
TCTCGCGTTTGTCGCTCCTGACACCTGACACCTGACACCTGACACCAAAAAGTACGAACAAAAGAATTTATCTCTTGGCGCCCGCATTCTTGAAAAGTGTAAACCGAGGAATGAAGGATGCCGAGAATTGATTGGTAACGTTCAAAAGTTAGAGCCGAAAATTAAAGAAGCCTATCTGGGTCAGGGTTATCCTGATGCAGTTTCCTGGAGAGCACTAAGGCGGGCACTTAGTTTCACGGGATACAAATGAGCCCCGTCCAATGTCTTGTATTTTTCATCAAGGGCTGCAAAGTTTTTCCTGAACCGCTCCCGAATCTCCTCCAAAGACGGATGTTTCCTCAAAAGCTTTCCATCCTGCATCACAGGCTCGAGCAGGGGACAGGCTGCCTCAATAGTTTCATTCCTGGTACCGATGATATCCTCTAAGAATTGCCCCTGATGGTCAGTCTTTCTGAAGACCTGTTTTTCCCCTGCCAGGTTTACCTTGCCCGTGCTCAACTTCATGATGGGGCGCTCACCGTATTGAACCAGCTTGTAGGCCATGTCAAAATAGGGGGCATCGGCCGAGACCCCCATCTTGGTTCCCACACCAAAGGCGTCAATTCTGGCGTCCTCTTTGAGGGTCCTGGCAATCTTATACTCATCGAAGCCGCTACTGGCAAATATCTCCACATCCCTGAGGCCCGCCTCATCCAGGACATTTCGGACCTGCTGGCTGAGTAAGGTCATATCGCCGCTATCCAGGCGAACCCCTAACAGCTTGTGTCCCTCTTTGGCCATCTCCTGTCCCACGATGGCGGCCTTGCGGGCTCCGGCAACGGTGTCATAGGTATCGATGAGAAGAATGGTCTTTTTCGGAAATGAGCGTGCAAAGGCCCTGAAGGCTTCAATCTCATCTCCGAAGGAACTGATATACGAGTGGGCCATGGTCCCCGAGATGGGGATGCCATAAAGCTTTCCGGCCAGGACATTGCTGGTTGCGACAAATCCGGCAATATAGGTGCTCCGGGCCACCTTCAGGCCCGCATCAATCCCCTGGGATCGGCGGAGGGAAAAATCGACGAGCCGACGTCCCCTGGCTGCGTGGACACACCGGGCCGCTTTGGTGGCAATCATGGACTGGAGACTTGCGGTGTTGATCACAAAGGTTTCCAGGATCTGGGCTTCTATGATCGGAGCGGTGACCTCAAGGATTGGCTCATCTACAAAAAAGACCTCGCCTTCGGCAAGGCCATAGATGCTTCCCGTAAAGCGCATGGTCTTAAGATATTCTAAAAAATCATCTGAAAAGAGGCCGGTACGATCAAGGTAGGCCAGGTCGCTCTCTGAAAAGTGAAAGTTGGCCACATAGTCCAGAAACTGTTCCAGGCCTGCTGCCACAAAATAGGAGCGGCCGTGCGGATAGTTCCTGATAAACAGGGAAAAGGTGGCTGGCTCTACCATGCTATTTTCAAAGTAACTGGCCGCCATGGTGAGTTCATAGAGGTCTGTCAGGAGTTCAAATCTCTCGGCAGGGCTTATCATCGGACTTTGGCTCCGTATATCTTGTCCATACGCTTCAGGGCAAATTCATGGAACTCAGGGTCAAAATCGGCAACCCCCGCCCTGGGCACACTAATGTCGTAGTCTCGATTCGCCAGGCCACCCACAGTGTCCATCACGCAGATATTAGTACAAACGCCCACCACTTCTGCGGCCTGAATATTATGCTTTTTTAACAGATCGCTCAATTCGGTTTCGAAAAAACCACTGTAGCGTCGCTTCTGAATGACAATATCGCGTTGCTGTGGCGCAAGTTCCGGAATAATCTGATGGCCCCACGTCCCGACTACAGAATGTCTGGGAAATTTCTCAAACTCCTTGTCATCTTCTGCATGGGAATCCTGCAGGTAGATCACAAGGTCTCCACTTTTTCGGCAGGCCTCTATGCGACCTTTGACGAAGGGGATAATATCCCTGGCCGGTTGACCGCAGTACAAGGCACCTTTTTCGTGCACAAAATCGTTGAGCATGTCCACCACGATCAAGGCATTTTCAGACATGATAACCTCATAATCCAAACGACCTTCGGATGCAACCCTCTGTGCCGTATTCAGCTCTTTTTTACCCCCATGTATTCCTTTAGAAGCCTGTTCACCCTGGAATTTCTTGCCCTTTCTTGACAACAGAATAACAAAACGTTAAATGGTACCAATTATTGATCCTGAGCGGCTTAAGAGGCGGGTCCACTAACGTGTGACAGTTTTCACACAAAGTAGGTGAATTGGTTCATTGAAGCTGGCCCATTATTCTGGTTACGTGTGATTAAAGCTGAAAGGAAAGGATCTCCCATGAAACGTCGAATTTTGATGTTGAGCGCTATTATCTTCTTGGCGGCATTTGTGGCTGCGCCGCCCTGGGCATCTGGTGAAACCTATGGCCAGCTCCGCGCCTTGAAGCGCAGGGCAGCCACTGTCATGCGGCAGAAAAATGATTTTGTCGCACGGGTGCTCCATTCCTATGATATCCCCTATCAACGTACCGAGCAGGGAGTCGTTACTCGACTGCAGATCAGGAACAACTGGCTGGATGTCAACCGGATTGAGATCGTCCCGCTCGTGCGCGAAGGGGAATACGGCCTCCAGGTCATGGGCCACGAGATCTTCTTTTACACAGAAGGCCAAATCCTCCACTTGGTTTCGGAGCTTACCATTCGATGAGTGAACGTAGTCGGTTCAGGTTCATGCGGTCATAGTCAATCGGTCCTTTTTTCTTTGGGGTTTCAATGATTTTGGGAAGAGCCTTAAGCTGCGGGTCGTTCAGTATGAAGGAGAAGGCATCGATTCCGATTGCTCCCTTGCCAATGTGCTCGTGTCGATCTATCCTGCTTCCCAGCCCCTTTTTCGTGTCGTTTAGGTGTATTACACGGAGACGGTCAAGACCTATGACTCTTTCAAAGGCCTGCATGGTTTCCTGGTAAGCCGTTTTCGTACGGAGATCATACCCTGCCGCAAAGACGTGGCACGTATCAAGACAAAAGCCAACTCTCTCTTTGGCCTTCACCATATCTGAAATAGCAGCGAGTTGCTCAAAGGTATAGCCCAGATTCGATCCCTGCCCAGCCGTCGTCTCAAGGACAAGCTGACAGGTCGCTTCAGGAACGTGGTCAAATACTTTGTTGATTCCCTTTGAAATACGGCGCAACCCCTTATCTTCTCCCGCTCCCATGTGGGAACCTGGATGCATGATCACATAGGGTATGCTCAACTGAGATGACCGCACAAGCTCATGCTCAAGGGCCTTTACGGATTTGTCATATTTGTGTCGGTCGGGTGAGGCCAGGTTGATCAAGTAGGCAGCATGCGAGCAGATCCACCTTATCCCGGTCTGTATCCTCGCAACATCGAACTGCTTAACATCGTGGGCTGACAGCCTTCGCTCCTTCCAGGTGCTGGCATTTTTTGTGAATATCTGCAAAGCAGTACATCCATATTCGGATGCACTGAACACGGCCTTGTGCAGACCGCCTGCAATGGAAAAATGGGCGCCAAGGAGAATCATCGGGTACTCTTGATACCGTCTTTTCAATTGTTGAGGGGATGTACTTGCGTTTTTGGCCAAAAAAAGTATCCTTAATTGTGGAATTCGTGTTTTTTTCTGGCAGAAAGTTTTTTCATATGTTGAGAAGCCTAAGTTCGAAATTCGAATATCGAAATCCGAAACAATATCGAATGACAAAAATTCAAAATTCAAAACAAAAGAATTGAGAAATTGAAAGATTCACATTGGAATACTCAATTCCGGGATTCATGAATCTGTGAAGTTTAGAACATTTGGACATTTGATATTCGGATTTGTTTCGAGTTTCGATATTCGAATTTCGTATTTTCCAGCTTGTCCGGGTTAGGGTCTACTTTCGCCTCATGCCAAAAAATCAAACCGACATAGAATATGAAAGACCCGTAAGGATTCCCATCCAGGATGTTCTGGACCTTCACACCTTTGCTCCCAAAGAGATACCGAGCCTGCTGAAAGAGTACCTGAATGCCTGCCTGCGGGCCAAGATTTATTCTGTAAGGATTATCCACGGCAAAGGCAAGGGTTTTCTAAGAAATCGGGTTCACGGTTTGCTCAAGGACCTACCCGTTGTAGCATCCTTTTCAGAGGCCCCGCCCCGTGGGGGAGGTTGGGGTGCCACCATCGTCGAACTTAGAAGAAAGGTCGATTTTGAGTCATCGGAATGGGCTCACATTCTTGATGAGGGGGCAAGGGCCATGGGCATGCGCCTGGATCTGTCTCAAATAGCCCAGTTTGCCATCCATGCCAGAGAACTTCTGGCCTGGAATCGATTCACCAACCTAACTGCCATTACAGACCCCGTAGAAATTGCAGTAAAACAGTTTCTTGATACCCTGCCGCTCTCCCGTTTGCTCCCTTTGGGGTCACGGGTACTGGACATCGGTTCCGGAGGCGGATTTCCAGGCATTCCCCTAAAGATCATGAGACCAGACCTTGAAGTGACATTGATTGATGCCTCAAGGAAGAAGGTTAGCTTCCAGAAGCATATCATAAGAACGCTTGCTCTAAAGGATATCGAGGCCCGCCATATCCGGGCTGAAGAACTGAAAGGAGAGCTTCAGCCTGAAATAAGGCAGTATGATGTCATTGTATCAAAGGCTGTTTCAAAGTTAGACAGGTTTCTGGATCAGGCCATTCCATTACTCCGTCGGCCAGGTGTAATGATTGCCATGAAGGGAAGGTCAGTGGAGGCCGAACTTGAAGCCGTGAGTTCAAAAATCGAGGCTGAGGGCCTTACCCTTACCGTAAAAAAATACCGACTCCCTCACCTTGATATCGAAAGATCCTTGATTATTCTGAGCAATTCCCCAGACGCGCTCAATGCCTGTCAATCCTTGGCTTGACACGCTGTTGCCGAAACAAGAATTCCTTGCGGGAAGGCATTGCAGAAAAACCGGTTTGTCCAACCCGTAACCGTTCACGGGTTCACGGTTCAGAGGTTCAGGGTTCACCGAAAATCTGAACCGTTGATTTGTGAGTTCTGACTGGAGAAGGCATGAGAATAGAATGATTTGAGGATATTGAGGCATGGCAGTTGGCCCGGGAGCTAACTCGCAAGGTCTAATGTCAACGAAAGAAAGGTAACCCTGAACCCTGCCCGCCATTGCCAGAGATGCCAGCACTGCAGTTCGGGTGCGAGCCAGGCGTTGGCAGGCGGGGGTGAACGCTGAACCTGTGAACGCCTACTCCAACCCTTTAATGTAGGTGTGTTGCTGCTGAAAAATGGCTTTACTAATAGACTGCCATGTAATATCTGTTTAATGAATTTAGGAATTGCGAATTTAGGGATTTAGGGATTAAACAAGGATCTTTTCCTTCAATTCCTCAATTCCTCAATTCCTCAATCGCATAATTCCTTAATTCGTGATTCTTGAGGTTTTTTCTGAAAAATTCTGAATAGAATATGGAATCTTCCAAGAGACAACAGGCACTCCTTGCTGCCGAACGTCTGAAGGCTACCGGCAGGCTGGCCAGCGAGATCGCCCATGAACTGAACACCCCTCTTGGCGGTATCCTGATGTACAGCCATCTGCTCATAGAAGATTTGAGTGAAGATGATCCGCGCCGGGAAAATATCGTCAAGATCAACAAGTTGGCCCATCGATGTAAAATCATTGTCCAGGGGTTGCTCGATTTTGCACACCAGGAAATCCCTCAGTCAGGGCCGATTCAGATCAACCGAATTCTGCGCAATGTGATTGGATTTTTGGAAGACCACGTTCTTTTAAGAAATATTTCCATTGAAACTCACCTCGATCCCGCCCTTCCCAGGGTTGCAGGGGATGAAAACAAGCTGGAACAAGTCTTTATCAACCTGATTATCAACGCGGTACAATCCATGAACGGAACCGGTACCCTGAGGCTGTGCACCGAGTTTGCCGTTGACACAAGCCGGGTTCGGATCGAGTGTTCGGATACAGGCTGCGGGATTGACGACGAAAACCTTGGCAGGATTTTCGAACCCTTTTTTACCACCAAGGAAAAAGAGAAGGGAACGGGTCTGGGCCTCTCCATTTGCCATGGTATCGTGGAACGACATGGTGGAACCATAGCCGTTGAGAGTTCAAAGGGGCACGGCTCCACATTCACGGTCTTCTTGCCCATGGCCGAAAAGGATATTAGTGATTGCGGATTTCGGAATGCGGAATGCGGATTTGAAACCCCAAATGGGAAAAGCAAGTAATGATGTGTAGCCCAAATCCAAAATCCAAAATCCAAAATCCAAAATCGAAGGGGATTTATGGAGGCGAGTTATAACATCCTGGTGATTGACGATGACGCGTTCATGCGGGACGCCTGTCGCCAGACCCTCACTAAAGATGGTCACAGCGTTACCCTGGCGAATAGTGGTCGTGAAGGGCTCTCCCTGCTCGAAAAATGGTCATTTGACCTGATCCTCCTTGACCTGAAGATGCCTGGCGAAGACGGGCTATCTGTCCTGGCCAAGATCAAGGACCTTGACCCTGAGGCCATGGTAGTGATGATCACGGGATACGGCTCCATTGAAACGGCTGTTAAGGCGATTAAGCTGGGAGCCTTTGACTTCATAGCCAAGCCCTTCACCCCGGAGGAACTACTCAAATTGGTCAACCGGGTAATGAGACACCGCTGCCTGGCCATCGAAAACCTGTATCTCAAGCAAAGTCTTAGGCAGGAAACCCGGCGCACCGAAATCATCAGTAAGAGCCCTGCCATGGAAAAGGTCAAGGAGATGATCGCCATGGTTGCCCCCACAGACAGCACGGTTTTGATTCAGGGGGAAAGTGGCACAGGCAAAGGCCTTGTAGCCCGCAATATCCACGAAATGAATCGCCGGCGGGAGCACCCTTTTATATCAGTGGATTGTGGCTCTTTAGTGAGTACCCTGTTTGAAAGTGAACTTTTTGGCCATGTCAAAGGGGCCTTCACGGGCGCAGATGCAACCCAATACGGAAAATTTGAGATGGCCCACGGGGGGACCCTATTCTTTGATGAGATATCCAACATAGGCCTGGAAATCCAGGCCAAGCTCCTCAAGGCGGTGGAAGAGAAGTGCATCTCTAAGGTAGGAGATCACAAGGTAGTCAAAGTCGATGTCCGGCTTATATCGGCCACAAACCGCGACCTTCGAAAGGCCATCGCCGAGCGAGTCTTTCGTGAAGACCTGTTCTTTCGACTTAACGTGGTCTCTATACACCTACCGCCTCTGCGGGAGCGTAAAGAGGATATCCCACGGCTGGTGAATCACTTCTTAAACAGGTTTAGCGCAAGACAGGGAAAAGCGATTGAGGGCCTTTCCCCAAATGCTATGAAGGCACTCACAGAATATGGTTGGCCCGGCAACGTCCGTGAACTGGAGAATACTTTGGAGCGGCTGGTGGTCTTTGCCCGGAACAAGACCATTACCACGCAGGACCTTGGCTATTCCAATTCAGTGCTATCGAGTGTGCTGACAAGGGAACCGCTTCGCCTGGAGGAAATGGAACGTCTGCACATTATGAAGGTCCTTGATCGCACGGAGGGGAATAAGACCCACGCTGCCCGATTGCTCGGTATTGACCGCAAGACACTCAGAATCAAGACGAAAAAATATCAAATCCCGGGGGCCTCTGCATAGGGAATGTCATTTGTCACTGGATACTGGTTGCTGGATACTGGTTGCTGGTTAATTGACGATTGATGATTGACGATTGACGAAATCGTAGGAAGCGTTTCTGTTTTTCTTCATTCCGCAATCCCCAATCCCCAATCCGAAATCCGCATTCCGAAATCCGAAATCCTAGGCCCTCGTCAGGGTGACCTCAACGATCTCGGGTTTGCAAAAGAGCCTGATAGGGGCGAGAATAGTACCGATACCCCTGCTTACATACATTCGCGCCTCGGGGTCCTTTTCCGATTCATAAAGACCATGGGTATAGGTCATAAAGAGACCTGCAAGTGAAAGTCCCCGCTCCCCTACCATCGGGACAATGACCTGCCCGCCGTGGGTGTGACCCGCCAGGGTCAGTTCAACGTTCCAATTTTTGCATACCTTGAATATGCTGGGCCTGTGAGAAAGGAGCAGGCTAAACTTCTGAGAGGCAACAAGCCCCGAGATCTCTGCCAAATCCTGAAAGTACGCATCCGTGGCCCATCCCGAAACCGGGTCCTCCACCCCTATGATATTTAACACCCCTTCCAGTCCCTTTGCACTGCCTTGGCTATTGCTCAGCATGGAGATGGACGTCTTTGAAAATGCCTCTCTGACACAGCGGATGCCGGTATAGTAATCGTGATTTCCGTATACACCAAATACCCCTGCATTTGCCTTGAGATCGTCAAGGAGTCTAACGCAACCATCCACATAGGCTGGACTATTGTTTATGTAATCGCCGGTGAGCACGATCAAATCCGGCCTGAGGGCATTTGCCATGGAGACTGTCCTGGCAATCGATTCAAAGGACATGAAGGGGCCGGCGTGAATATCTGTGACTTGTGCAATCCTGAATCCACAAAGGTCCGGATGAAGTCCGCTGTACGACAGCACCACCCTGGATATTTCAGTGGCACTGTTTTCATGATAGGTGCCATAGGCAAGTGCCCCAAAGGAAGTCCCGGCCAGTGTTCTCGCAGCATTTGCTACAAAATCTCGCTTAGACCTATCAAACCGGGGCCACAGTTTAGGCAACGTTGACCTTACAAGCAACACGGCTGAAAAGAGCGTTCCCGAAAAGGCCGATGCGACTATGAAAATGGCATAGGGAAATACGATAAACTCCCGATGCCACCATGGAAGTTGATCCAGGATGCGGTCTGATCTCATATACAAGAGGGGAATGGTGTTTATGCTGAGGGTTAAAAGAGATGAGATGATCATCCTTGCCGTGTCTGAAAGCCTCTGGGGAAGCATGAAACGGATGAGTATGTACTGAAGGCCAACGACAACGAGAAATAAAGATAGAACAATGGCAAAAAAGAGAGTCAT
>JAFDKF010000267.1 GCA_019307135.1 Deltaproteobacteria bacterium | reverse complement strand
GGTATTTATCTTCTTCAATAGCAGGAGGAATTTCCGGAACCAGAGGATTTTTTTGTTTTCCTATCAGAACGCTATGACCCGACCACGGATATTTATCAAGGGATTTTAGATCTTCGACCAGTCTTGCTCTCAGTGGATTCAAATGAATATAACGAGTCAACTCCAGCAGATAACTGTCTTCTTCACAGACAACAGATTTATAACGATTTTGGAAAAGATGTCCGCTTCGCCTGTGACGTATATTGAATGTTACTGCATATCCGGTCATGAGACGGCGCATAACTTTGCTCAGAGGTGCTTGGCCGGTGCGGAAGAGGAGGTGAAAATGATTCGGGATCAAAGCCCATGCGTAACATTGCGTTTGAGTTTCTTCCAGGATAATGGCCAGGCGTTCAAGGAATGATTTGCGATCCTGGTCGTCCTTAAATATTTCTCTACATTCAATCCCTCGGGCCATTACATGTTGAAGGACACCGGGAGCGTCAAGTCTGGCTTGGCGTGGCATAGATTAGCTCATGGCTGATGGCTGATAGCAAATATTTGGATTCATTTTTCAAAAATATCTGCAGGCAAATCAAACTTCTCTATCAGATCGTCGGGGAAAATGGGGGACGTTGTCAACTTATAAACTTACGGAATTAGTGGGCAGTCCATAACTAAGTGAAATGCCTTTTATTTCAGCAATCTTTCTATCTCCTCATCAGTAAACCCAAATTGCCGGAATATTCTTAACACATACAGTGGTGAAAACTCCTTTTCACCCATGTCTATAGGTACAACTCTCTTTTGTTGCCCAACATATCTCACGTATAGTTTATGGTCACCCTTCCCCTCTCTGTAGAACTCACATCCTCCAGATTTTAGCAACCGGATAAGCTGTTTTGCCTTCAAAGAGGGCAGATTCCTAAGCATATAAAGCTCGCATTTCCAATGGTTCTGAAATGGGTTCTACCCCTTCTATCGTCAAAAACTCATGCAGTTCCTTTATCGATAAAGGAGCACTATAAATATCCGATTCATCCTTTCGAACCTCCTCGAAAGAATCTATGGCCTCTTTTAACTTTTTAATTGCTCTTTCCTTCCCGTCTCCTTGTCCTACGACGCCATTCTCCAAACACAGGGCCACCCAGTATTGTCCACTCCTTCTTAAAACTATCGTGTAAAAATCCATTATTTTATGCCTCCTCGTCTATGAAAAAAATGGGGAAATAGGGGACGTTGTCAACTTAGAAACTTATGAGAGATATTCTCTAATTATTTCTGACTTGCAGTAATGTATAGGGGACGTTCTTAATTAATTAACTTATGTAACTTATGGCATCTCTTACCACATTTCCTCCCATTTGTCCTTCATCTTTTTCGGCTTTTTTAGCACGCGCGAGTGCTATGGGAGGATAGGGACGTTGGTAACAAAAGTAACCTATGCAAACTTTTTTCAAATCTACCTCAAGATTTTTCTTCATTCTTTTCGTCTGTTTCACCAACCCCAACCAATATACGAGTAAGTATGGCAGAATTAATGTACAATCCGACGGCGGCCAGGCGTTCAATAAAAGGCTTGGCAAGGGTGATCAAGCCTTTTCGTTTGGCCAATACAACTAACCCCAGAGTGCCAATCACAGGAATTTCAAAAAGCTCAGCGCATTTACGCGCCTGCAAATCATCTAACACAACTCCTGTGTGAGGTTTTTCGAATGCCAATGTCAAAACCTCACTTTCGCCCTGACCAAGATCCCAAGCGGCTATTGAAGGATGAATGTTTAAAACACTTTTCCGCACAACCTCAGAATTAGATGCAAGACCGGACAAATAAGGATCAATCGGTCTTTTGGCCTGAACTTCATTAAGAACGCCATCCGGTATTATCCACTTCTCGGCTAATGGGCTTATTGTTTTCAAGAGATCGGCTTTGCCGAGCAATATTATGGGAGAGGCATTGATAACCCGATTTTTACTCATAACCAGCCTCTTGAAGGACTTCTTCTGCCGTGTACTGAAAAGGTGAAACTCTAAATCTTGCTAACGACATGAGAAAATCCTCCCGACACAAACCAGCTATTTCAGCAGCTTTTTCCTGCGATACGACCCCCATCTCATACCATTTGACCGCTGCAGTCAGCCGTATATCCTTTGCAAATTCAGCTGGCGTCTTTTTAAGCGCTGAAAATACTCCTAAAGGCAATGTTATGTTTATTGTCCTGGTATTCATATTTTCTCATCCTTTCAAATTTTGCAAGCTCGGCGGGGGAACTCTTGTGGGAAAATCGGGGTCGGGATAGAATTGCAGCGCGCGCAGCCTACAGGCAAAGAGCCCGGGGTCAAGTCTCCGGTTGGCAGAGTCCGGGGTCAAGGCAGAGTCCGGGGTCAAGTCTCCGGTTGACTGTTGCATCATCTAAAATATCGCATAGCCCATGGACCAGAGAAGCAAGAGGGGACGCTGGTGACTTGTGACCTTATGCCAAATAAGACATAATTTTCCCATCATTGTCAAGGCTTTTTTCACCCCTTCTCATACCCCAGTACGATCTTCCGGACCTACGGGGCACGCACCGGCTGACGCCTTTGCGGCTAATCCCAAGAACTTTTCCCACCTCCGACAATTCATACCCTAATTTAAGGACCGCAAGATAACAGACAATGCCCCTTGCGTAACTAATTCTT
>JAFDKF010000122.1 GCA_019307135.1 Deltaproteobacteria bacterium | reverse complement strand
GCGTTAAACCCTTTTCCCGGCAGATATTGACAATATCTCTCTCCAGCTCCTTGCCTGCCTCATCCGTCTCGCTGAATCCGGAGGTGATCAACACCACCCCCTTCACCCCTTTTTTACCGCACTCCTCAAGAATACCCGTGACTGTCTTGGCGGGCGTGGTAATAAAGACCAGGTCAACGGGCTCCGGAATATCCAGGATACGCCTATAGACCGGAAGTCCGCATATCAACTCGTCCTTGGGGTTCACGGGAAATACCTTTCCTCGAAAATCTCCCGCCACAATATTGCTGGTTATCAGCTGTCCCCATTTTCCAAACGTTGAAGATGCACCCACAATGGCCACTGATCTGGGATTAAAAACAGCATCCAGATCCGTGTTCACGTTTTTTGCTTTTGTAGTATTAATAGCTGCACTTTTCACCCTGTACAAGGTTCCTTTCTTCTCTATTTTTCCTACTCGCAATGCACACCAATCAGACTAATCTCCAATCCGGCTCTTGATACACGCTCTGGAAGCCATGTGATGATTTCTTGTTGCAGGGTAGCCTCAATCCTTTCTTTGGCCTCATCTATATCAATAGATAGAGGATTTCCGTCACCATTTTGTTTTTCAGGAGACTCAAAGCGTTTCAGCAATTTCACTTTTTTTTCCTGAACATCAAAACAGAGATTGAATAAACGTCCCCTGATAAGTCCCTTTTCATCCCGGCGTCTAACAAGGTAATGGGCAAAGATCTTTTTAGCGTTCCCGTTGCCATATACGCTTCCCTGGAATTCCGGCTTTCGAACCTCTTCTATCAGGGCATCAACCATAGGGTGCCCGATACCGCCTATTTCACAGTTTCTTGTCCGGGTGGCCAAATCCCGGTTAAAACATATTCCTTCATATCGGGGCATCAGGTGATAATTTCGTTGCAAAGACTCAGGTGGTAAAAAGGACCAGAATTCACCATCAGGGATTGCTGCCCCACCAAGGCGCAAAACAGCCTGTCGAAGCCATCCCCCCATTTCACCTAAGGTATATCTTCCCTCTATTTTCTTGAAATGTTTGAGACTAAAACTGCTCAAATCCTGGGTCAAGGAAGTCAAAGCCTCGCGGGCCTTTACAGCATCTTCGAGCATGCGTTGCATTTCAGCCTCTGTCCACTCGTAGTTTGTATCCACCAGGGCCCGTTTGTACAGTGCGTGATAATCGGGTCTACTTCCGAGAAGCCCGAGTATCTCACTTCGAAAATCCTCTAAAGGACGGCCTTCCTTGTCCACTTTCCCTATGGTAATTGCGATTTCCCGGAGTTTTTCCTCTAAAAGCATGTATATCCGTTCCTCAACTGTATCCTCAGCAATAAGGTTATATGCCTGAACCGTTTCCTGCTGCCCATAGCGGTGAACCCTTCCAACTCTCTGTTCCACTGCCATTGGGTTCCATGGAAGATCGTAATTAAAAAGAATTCGTCCGATCTGAAGATTTATCCCTTCTCCTCCGGCTGACGTGCTGATCAGAAACCGGGCCCCATCCTCTGCCCAGAATGATTCAACTGCCGCGATCTTGTCCTCGAGAGGTCCACCTTTTATGTTTGCAATGCGCTCATGGCCAAAGATGCTGCCCAGTTCATCTCGCAAGAATTCCAGGGTATCCCGGTATTGAGTAAAAATGATGAAACGCTCCCCTGGATTTGTCCTGGAAAGATCGCTTATCGCTCGCACGAGGGTATCAAACCGCCGATCCGTTCCTGTGGGCACAAGACCGATCAATTCTCTGACTTTCTCGATCTCATTTGGTATATCGGCCTCGGCAAACGCCCCCTCTTCCGCCTCCTCGTCGGCCTCAAGTGACCATTCGGTGGTTTCATAGCTTTCCTTGATTTTTCTTAACAGACGGTGACGAATTCGCAGCACATAAGCCTCGCACTCCTCAGAATCTCTTGATCCTAAGATTTGTCCGGCTAAATTCAACATCTCATCCTGAATTGCCATGATCTCTTCGGCTACCTGGAGACCTTTTCGTCTCCTGGTTTCCAGTTCAAATTGCTTTCGGGTGAGCAGCACTAACAACCGCCTCCGCAGTGCATTATGAATTGCACGCGGGCTGGAGGACATAATCTTCTGGAAAGTAGCCATTACAAATCCGATAGCACGCTGCTGTCTTGTGGTGCGCTTTTGATTTATTCCAGCCGCATTATAGCCTTCCCGCAAATAGTCGCTGAGTTTGTCATAGAAATACCGCTCCCTGGGTGCCAGGCTAAAAGGCTCGGTATGGACCTGTCTGCGCCTGAAAATGGGATTTCCCTCTACGTCTGTTACCTCCCGCTTGGTCCTGCGGGTCATGACACGGCCAAGGAGTCCCCGGTGGTTCGGGAGGGCATCGGGAGTGGCAAAGAGCTGATCATTTAAAAGCTGAATCATGGACCAGAATTGATAGGAGTCACCCTGATGGGGTGTAGCCGACAAAAACAGGAGATCCCGTGTATGTTCCTTCAACATTTCAGCCAATTTGTAATTCTGCGTTACAGTCTTTTTTTTGCCCCTTTTTTTCCTTGAGAGGTGATGTGCCTCGTCAAATACGACAACATCCCATGGGGGTGCGCCCAAAAGCCTTTGAACGCGACGGGGGATCTTTAAGGTGTCAATGGATGCAATGACCCTATGGTGGTTTTCCCATGTGGCAGACCCAAGATCCGAGAAATCCAGGCCAAGGATCTCAAAGTGGAGTCGAAAGCATGTTTCAAGTTCATGTTGCCAGTTCTTGATAAGACCTGCCGGCGTGACAATCAAGATGCGCTCGGCCTCTCCCCGCGCAATTAGCTCCCTGAGGGCCATACCCACTTCAATAGTCTTGCCAAGACCCACCTCGTCGGCAATCAAAAGCCGTCGATCCTGCATGGCCACGAGGTCGTGTACGAGCAAAATCTGGTGAGGAAGCAGGTTAACCCGGCTGGCCGTAAGCTCGCCCCCGCTGTTGGAATAAACAAGTTCAAAGGCCATCTGCTTCAAGGTGTAGTCATCCGGGTCATCAAAATCACCGCTTTTGAGCCTGTCCCACAGGTCTCCCGATTTTGTCAGGAGTTCAAGCGGAATGGTCTCAAGCTTTCGACCCTCGGTAGTATCAAAAACCACGTCGGCCTGATAGATGCCTGCCACATCAGAAATCCGCAGGACTTCCCCTATGCCCAGGTCCGGCCTGGATAGAACCCTGATACGATCGTTTGTATTTATCTCGAAATCGGTCTTATATGCTGTTGCCTGCTCTGTCATGTTATAAAATCGCTCCACGATTTTATATAACGCGGCTTCGCCGCTCTAAAAAAGGAAATTCCTAAGCAATCAAGTTAGGTTAAACCCCACAAAATAATACTCATTCCCGGCCAAATCGCTTTTAAGTGGAGGAGAATCGAATATAAGGCGAAGCGAGATGCTCCTGCCTCCTCCAAGCTCAAACCAGAAATCCTGGGCGCTTTTGAGAGACCTTCTAAAAACAATCTGCACGCCTATCCTGTATGAATTCAATTCATTGGCCTTTCTTGCTAAAGTGTCGTGAACAAATGCCTCCACCTCTGGAAGCTGATCCCCTGCGGAAATGAGGACCTCCTCAAGCCCAACAACAAGCAATTTATGCCCCTCAGGAAAAGGAAAAGTCTCCTGTCTTAGTTCGCGCATATAGTCCAAAAAACCCATACGTACCGGATTAGGCGGAAAACCGTTTGGTTTAAAGGGCTGCATCTGTTTTTCCTCAAGGAGAAAGTATCCAGACATCAACTTGCCTCTATATGATTAAAAAGGAACGTCTCATCAAGTAAGGGAAGGATACGGCTGATAGGGCCTTTCCAATCAGGCCTCGCGTCGTTGATGAAGCGAAGTGCCGCCTTGACCTTTGGACGTTCACCGGAAAATCTTTCAAGCCAAGGCGCTACGGACTGCCCTGTATCAGCTAAGCCGATCAATAAGTGAATCAAATCCACGAGGTTCAGGTCCCTGATAACAGGATCTCCCGCATCATCGAACAATGACGCCTGGATACCTCCGGGGATTTCGGGACTTTTCAGCTTTTCAAGCAGAGCATTCAAACGCTCATTGGGCTGCTTGACTTCATAGGTTCTTCCCCTGCCTGTTCTCCCCCGGACGATCAAGCCCAGCTTTTTTAGCTCATCGGGAGTAACCTGCATAGCCCTCAAAGCCTTGTTCACCTCGTCAACCTTCACCTCTCGTTTGATTTTTAACAGCACACGCAGCCAAGCATAGGAAACAGGGTCCACATCTTCAAGTTCAGGAGGGAGTGGTCGTTCTTTAGTGACCAGTTGATCGACCATGGTTCCGATATCCTGAAGGGCGAAATGCAGGGGCAATGGTTCACTGTTATTGTCAACAACTTGTCCATAATGAGCGCTATATAGTTGCAGGCATTTTCCAATACAGATCAAACGCACATCCGGAGCCAAAAGTGGTTCGTTACCATACCTGCCTTTTTCAATGGCCTTTAATTCTTCACGTGCACGACGCCGGACTTCCTGGCGGATACCAGCCCAGGAACGTTTACGAACGACCGAATGACGCTTTCTGCAAACGTGAATCAGATCATAAGACACGTTTTCCTTGTCCGGTTCTCAATAATCTCTTCCGCTTTTGGTACATATTCAGGCGCAAAATGAGGATAAAGGTCTTTTAAGGCAAGCCTCAGCCAAACATAAAAGAAATCGGATAATTCAGCATAGTTTACATTACCGACATAAGGTGGATCAGTTATTACACATTTTATGTTGACTGGGTCAGCAGGCAATCTATTCGAGGAGTTGCTACAATTAAGTGCCGCATTAGCACCGTCAACTATTGTGTCTTTATAGCCCTCTTTCCGCTTTCTTGAGGTGTCATAATACCAGTCAAAAGCTTTATCGTTAAATCCCTTGCCTTCGAGTAACCTTCCAAACATCTGTGGATAAGTGCCGCGTACACGTTTGTTTCCAAAAACGCTGCCTTCAGCAATTGTCGATTTTGGTTGATAATCATGCCTGGAAAATATCTCCTGAATAGTGTTTCTATCGTTGAAGTAACGGCAGAAAAGGTTGTTCCTTGCAACGCAGTCAGAAAATGCGCACAACATCATCTCCTGCAACGACTTATCCCGATCGGCCAAGATACCCTTGAATAGGGTTGAAAGGGACAGTAGTTGCCGCGGTGCAAACATTTCATGCCAATAGTTATAATGGTGAGACAACAAACCTGATTTGGTTTTTTCACCAACCGGAATTTTGCTTTTCGGATAAGGCACGCGATCTTTATTCAATTCCCAAAGTCGCTCGGCCTGCTGAAGACGTGCTTTGTCTGAAGCAGAAAATCGCATGAAAAATTTGCAGTTTTTGGGCAAAACCTTGATAAGCTCTGCCCTCATGTCATTATTTAATGGGTTATTATTACTTGCAGGGTTTTGTCGTTGCTCCGATATTGTATTGAAGAAGTTATCCTGTTTTTGCCCAGATTGCTCTTCATTATCAACTTCAGCCGGCAAATAAGCTTCCAGGGCATAGGGTCGAATGGGAAGGCGTTGGTCTTGAGGAAGCCTTCGGATGCTTTCTATGATCTTGTCACGGTTTCCACAAAAGGGGCAAAGGAACTTCCCCTTTCGGGGAACACTGCCTTTATGTGGATCGTAGACATGTGAGCAGGCCGGACATGTCATTTCGCCTTCAGGCAGATCCCCGCGCCATTGCCAGACCGCCTCGCATTCAGGACAGAGCATGACTGTATAAGGCACTTTTTTCCGCTCATTCTTTTTGCTTTTTACCCTGGGCGCTCCCAGCTTGTGACAGTGAGGGCACTCAACCTTTGGCATATTATTCTGCCTAACTTCCAAAGGGGCATAGCTCCATTTGGAGACGGGCCTGCCTGTCCCGCTGCTTCCCTTTGGCGCATTGACCATCATTGTAGGATCAATGATCAGTGAAACGTTTTCAATATCCCAGTCATAGGCCTGGCCACAGTGTGGGCAGGTGACATCCCGGAAATATCGAACAGAGGGCGACTTCCTGGCAATGATGTAGTCTTTAAAAAGTGGAACTTCACGCCTGCAATTTGGGTCTGTGCAAATGGCATGTTTCACCCAGAAGGTATAGATTACATCCGCTTCAACGCCTGGCACTACCTCGGTTTTGTATAAACCAAGAAGGGTTTCACGCAATGGCTTGTTGTCGTTCCAGTCAACCGGGCGGGCTGCAAGGCGTTCAAATGCCTCTTGCAATTCATCCAGGTCAACAGGCTCCACCTCAGTCTTGACAATGAACCAGGCCACGGGATTGATATCAATACCAGTCACATGACAACCAAGCCGCAATGCCTCTACGACCGTAGTGCCACCACCCATGAAGGGATCAAGGATGTGCTTTCCTTTGGTATCGGGATCATTTGTGTGGTCTTTGTAGAATTCCTCCATCAAATCAGTGGGTGTTCCGTCCGGCTTGAATGCCGGCTTGAGCGCGCCAAGCAGAATGGCGCGGAACACACAGGAGGCCCGCCTTGCAAACCACTTGTGCATCTGATAGATGGGCTTAAAAGAATTCCGCTCCGGCACGGCAAGCCGGTTGATCTCCACAATCGGAAAACCAACCTCAATAGCCCTTGGTATGTTCTGCGTATCACTCATTCCAAAACCGTCCTGGATTGATAAAGTTTCCACTTACTCTTTTAACTATGAGAGGAGGAATCAGTTCCGTCTTCATCTGGGAAACTGGATGCGGGTTATCCAGTCCCCAACGTATGTTGTTAGTCCTGTGGTTTCTCCGTCATCGGTGAGCCTTCGTTCCTGCTATGTGCGTACAAAACATTTATCTTCTTAGAACTTTTCAATCAAAATTAATAAACATACCCAATGGCTCCTCATTTATTACTTCGAAAGACTAAAAAGCAATCTGTTCTTTTTTTTAATTCTGCCGTAGAAAAGAAGGATTCAACCTCATGATAGCCAATTCAATTCTTAAACGATCTTCTTGAGGAAGATGGCTGGTGAGCATTATGATCCGGTATGACCTGTCATCATCCGTAGAATCCATTTTGCTGACCTCTTCGAGCGCCCATTTTGGCAAAAAACCAAAAAGAGTTCTCTCGTATTTTCTTTCGTCATGATGAAAGATCCTGGCGCAACATGATTTTATGGCTGACCAAGCTTCAGCGATCAGTCTACTATTAATTCCGCAGCTTTCTACCAGAAAATATCCCAAAATGTGGGCAAGCCTATCCTCCTGTTCATGCTTTTTGATCCCACTTACAACTCCACTCGTAGTGCGCATAGATAAAGCATAACAGGGATACTCCATACATTCGACAAGAATATAACTATCTAAGTGTTTGTTTTCCAACAAAGACAACCACCATGAGGCAACAATTTGTGCCAGCCATGCCTCACTTAAAAACGGATCACCAAATTGCCTTAGTATGGTTCCCATATCGTTATCCGCCAATAGAAACTCCTTTGTGGGAATGCTGCCATTTTTTTCTTTTGACTTTTCGATCAACTCATCAAGACAGCAGTTAAGCTGGGCCTTATCAAAAGGAACAACTCTGTAATTTTTTCGTATCATCTCACAGAGAATAGTGGCCTCTTCCCTCTCTGAAAGACGTTCCTCAGTTCGTAGCTTTCTTAGTAAGGAGAGTGTACAAAATGAGTTAACCTTATGTTCCTCAAGGGCCTCTCTTCGTAATATAGATTCATCAGAATATAGAGCAATGCCCAATTCATGTGCAAGAATAGTGCTTTCCCCGATACCATCTCCAATCAATTTATTGATAGGTCTTTCAGTTTGAATAAATATTCCACCCTCACTCTGTTTATATCTAATATCATCAATTATTGAGTCATCGTCTTCTGCAACACTCCGTATTCTTATAGATGATCGGTATTTAAGCCTCCATTTTTCAATCGCTTTGGCAATGGGATGAGGACCTTGCAAGCGAAATAATTCGTGGTCAATTGTTCTTTTAGTTCCACGAGCTATTATGATTAAACTAAAGTGCTCAGGTAAAAGATCGAGGAGACCTAATTCTGCAAGGGTTAGAAGCGCGGATAGATCAACACACACTTTATCGCGTTTGGATAGACACGTAAGCTCAGAATCCATGGGGTTGAAATCAAACCAAATATGCACTCCATGAGAAAACTCTTTAGAAGATACGCAATGGGTCCAGTAGTCGAAGGTTGAGTGGACTCCAGGCAGCAATGATGCCCTAAAAGAGAGTGGATACGGTACAGCTCGGCTTGAAATTATCAAAGGCACGGTTGCAAGATGATGTGGAAGCATTACCTCTGCTATTTGAGCTAAGATATGTGGACCTTTCTCTTCGTCCGGGATATCTGCAGGAATCTTGAATGAGCGGAATTGAGGAAACCGAGGATGGTCTTGTGAAAACTTTTTCAAACGCTTTCTGATATTATCATTCCATTCTTCTATTTCACTATCTGTCTCTTTTGGAACAGGGCTAAGGAGACCCATCATTAAAAACTGAGCTTCCTTTGCTGGATCATCGCCGACAGTTTCTCCAAATTGTATCACGTGTCGTAAAATATCTTTTAGAGGGCTGTATCCTTTCCTTTTCAGTTCCCAAAGCTGGCAGTGCAACTCAGCACGTTCATCATCATTTTTGGCTTTGACTACTGCCCTTTGAAAAAGGGATATTGCCTCATCCAGTCTACCTGTTTCCATGGCTGAAAAGGCAAAATTCCTCAGGACATTATAATCCTTTTTCCCCAAAGCGAGGTATTTTTTCAAGGCTTTATAGACTCCCTCTTCATCCCCTACATATGAAAGTGCCATAGCTTGTTCATATAGGAATCTGCTTTCATCGGGATATCTTTTTTCACCACTCTTAAATACGTCGAAAGCCTTCTCATACTCAGTTAATGTCAGATAACAACGACCCAACTCATTAATTTCAATAGGAAGTAATTGTCTCAACTCAGCGATTTTTTGTATGCACCGGGCAAGTTCCTCCGCATCACCTGAACTTGAAGAGTCGAGATGATGAATGAA
>JAFDKF010000121.1 GCA_019307135.1 Deltaproteobacteria bacterium | reverse complement strand
AAGTTCGTTCAAATTGAGCATGTATCACCTATCTCCGATATTTCGAACGTAAAGCTCACCCGGCGCCGGTTTACAACAGCAAACCTCACATGGAATATTAAGCCCTTTTAAAGCACCCAAAAAGAAAGCACGGCAAAGAAAAGGCGCTCGGGTGAAGCGTCTGGTTGGGTGCGAAAACCAATTGATTAGGCTGTTATTCGCAACGCTGTAGCTGAATGAGAATAAAATAGGATTCGGGATAGAGATAATCTTCACCTGATTCGTCAATGACTCTCAGGTATCCCTCCTGTTTCGCATCATCATCAGGAAGAACCTGATAAACCTTTCGCTTCTCTAAATCCTCGCAATCCTTATTCTCCAGGCAAAGCGCATATCTTGGATTGTCATTTCTTTTTTTCATTATTTCAGTCCAAAAGTTCTTTAATCTTAATTTTCTTTCTGCCAATACCGTGGGCTTCATACCAATGCAGTTCTGCTTTTCGGATATTTCCGCTCTGAAGCCGAACTGTGGCAACACCTTTAAGTTTTCGCCATCGACCGGAGCCGTATTGCTTCCGAAGCCGCATGATATCTCGAATCTTTCCACCTACGGCAATCTGTTCAATTCTCTCAATTTCACTTATTATCTCAAAATACATGCAAAAATCCACTATCTAATTCCGTCATTTTTTCACCCAACGGCGCGCGGGATGAGCCGCCGTTTTTTGGGGCGGAAAATGCAATTTATTGCATTTGTCCGTGCCAAAAACCGAGCGGCGCGAAGCCCGAAGGGGGTCGGCTCGATCCCGATTGTTAGGCCGCCGCAAGCGGCCGTTAAGACAATCGGGATCTCATCCCGCGCCCCGTTAAGCCGCCGAAGGCGGCTTAACGTTGGAACTGAGCCGATTTCTGAAAGGCCTTGGCCTTTCAGAAATCGGCTCCAGTGGCTTGTTGGGCATCAGCCTTCCGTCTTCTCCTTTTCGGAGTAATGCGGAAAGATCCACGCTCTAAGGAAATTTGTCTAGCAAGGTAGATTTTTGCCAGGCTTTGGTAGGGCACATCTTTCTTGTTTGCGAGGGTTTTTAGTTCAGCCAGCATACCCTCCGGGAGACGAATTGAGATTGATTTTAACGATGGCTTTAGTTTGGGGAAAGATGCCCTTTTGAAATCTTTTGTCTCAAAATAATCAAGCGGAGAATGAGTAGCCCAAAATTCACGTTCTTCGTCTTCGTTTTTGAATTTAGGGATAATTTTATCCTTTTTCATCATAAAATTTCCTCTCCTTTTTATTCATATCTCTGGCAGAAATCACTCTGATCAGCTCTCCTCTCTTTGTGAATATCACGATAAGAAAACGACCGGCATCAGTTTTGCCAAATGCAGCCCACCGTTTTTCAGGGATCGAATGTTTGGGATCGTCGAGAACAAGAAGCGGTTTGTTGAAGAATACCTGTTCAGACTCCCAGTTTTCGACATTGTGCTTGATGAGGTTCTTGTCGATATTAGCTTGGTCCCACTGGAAACCCACGAAATTGTCAAATTCATTTTCCATTATTTAATACCGTATATGACAGGAATATACATGTCAAGGGTTTTCCACAGAGTGGAGGGGTAAATTTCCGCATGCCCAACGGCAGGGCTGAGCGGCGGGCCTACAACGTTCGCCAAAAATCGATACTGCTTCTTCCCGTGCGCTCCACCCAGTTAGGTTAGGCACCCTTATGTCTGAAACACTGATAACAGAGCCCTCTCAACAGATAGAGGCAGCTGGACCAAGTGAAAACGGCTTGCTGTGAAAGCGTAGTCTTCTCCACTCTCATCTATAACTCTTATATAGCCATGGGCAGCAGCTTCATCATCGGGAATGACTCGGTACAATTTCCCGACGTCGAGAGAAGCTTTGTATCCTTCATTATCAAGGCATACTGCAAATTGCACTATTTGTTTTTCTTCACCCACCGAACCCAGATGTGTGTGTCGAGGACAATCATTGCAGGACGTTCCAGTCGTCTTCAGCAACGCTTTTGAATGGATCAAGATAACGAATCGGTTTACCCCGTAACGGGTAATCCCAACTTCGCTCCCCTTCACGCCAGTAACCTCGGACTATAACTTCAACGTTATCGCCTGCCCTGAAAGGTAATTCTTTGATCGTGACCGTTCCGTCATTCGAGACGGTTGCTTTTACGCGATACATCTGCATGTAACACCTCATTTTTTGAAACAAAGACGCATAACCTATAGCGGGGTGTAATTCAAGACTGTTGGTTGCGCAACCACAGTAAAATCCCCCTAAATCCCCCTTTAGGAAAGGGGGACTTTCAACCATTCCCCCTTTTCTAAAGGGGGTTAGGGGGATTTTTACCAACAGTCGTGAATTACACCCCCTATAGCGTTTTATCCGTCGTCCTGCAGAATGGCGTAGTGTGGATGAACTTTGAGCACAAGCGGAATGTCGGGCGCGAACGCGTTCGTTCTCCGGTAGCGGGATGATGGATAAAATCCCGCTGCAGCGGGATTGAACTGAGCCGCGTTGGTGAAAACCCTATCAATATTTATGGGGATTGTAAAGTATGGTTTGGGGGCATCGATTGCATATTCAAATCCGCATCACCCACGCCCAGGGGATGATCACCTCGAAGGGGGAATCTTTGCCGTGGATGTAGCGGGGGGCTTCATATTTGTCGGTGCGGCTGAATGCCTTATTCTCAACAAAGCCGTGGTCTGAGAAAAGTATCAACAGCGTTCTAGGGGGAAGGTCGCTGAGTCGAAAGGCGAGATCCAGCTCCAGATAGCGAATCACATTGGCAAAGAGAAACTGAAGAGAGCCTTTCTCAGTATGAATTCTCTCGTCAATGCCGCTGACCTTCCATAGAAGCTCCTGAGATTCACTGTCCGGATAAGCTGCGTTGAGGTATCGGTGGGCTGGTGTGCCCAGAGGGCGCCTTCCCGCACAACACGGAAGCGATCTGCCATTTTGCCGAAGAACTTGACCTTGATTGCTTCCCACAGATCCCACCGCATGCCGTCCATGAAAAGGTAATGATGCCGGGCATGATCCGGAACCCCCCTTTTCTTTGATATAAGAAAGGGGATATCCTGGATCATCACGGGCCGCTGCCCGTCTTCTTTTTCCCACTCAGGAAGTGCACTCTGGTAGAATTCGGAAAACCCCTTTGCCATATCATCGAGCTTTCTTTGTGCCTCTTTGACTTCTTTTCTCAAAAAAGGAGGCACGGGGGTACCGATCCGATCAAGTTGAGCATAAAGTTTCTGGCAAAGGTATGGAATGGGGCTCATCGCCTGGACGAAAACCGATTCCCATTTGCGAAACGCCGTTGGCCCGGAACTTTTCGGTGTTTTCAATAAGCCGCGCTTTTGTTTGAAGAGGTGATAATTTTGCAGGGCGCTGACCATTTCTTCTTTGCGTTCTAGAAATGCTGGTCCGGCATGGGGCATGGCTTCACTATTGAAGGGGGAGGTTGGAATGTGGGTATCCGTTCCCATCAGTCGTTGAAATGCCTCCCGCAAGATTGCAGGAAAGATCGATTCCTTATTGAAGATGTCCCCAGGAGGCATTGAGGAAAAATTGGACCACAGGCCCTGGGTAAATGAGGTGTCTTCCTCTGCGGCACGGACAAGGGCCTCAAAGAGCTCAAGCCTTTTGGACCGAAAGGTAGTGGCCAGTTCTGAGAGATCGGTGGTCCGCCGGCGGGTGTCGATTTCCGTTCCGCTTTGAAGAAAAGGGAAGATTTCAAGAATCTTCTCGGGCCCGATATCATACTGGTCGGCCCAGACACAGGCCAGCATCGCCCTGACAAACGGCCAGTATCCCACTTCACGGAAAAGGGGTGCCAAATGCGAGAATTCCTCCTGCAAAAAGGCCCTGAATTCCTTCTCGACATCGTCAGCGGGTTCATTTTCTCCCCTTCCGATGAAATGTAAAAAGGTGTCTTGTGCGACTAGTTCTTCCTTGAGCCATTCGGCCAGGATTTTCCGCGTCTGGGCCACGGTGTATTTGCGATGGACAAGGCTCTGGTACAACTGATCAAGGTCGCGTTGCACGACAATGACCTTTCCACGGAATGCCTCATTGATACCCTCAATAACCCGCGGAGTGAGGGCCTGATCCACCTGGTCAAAGAATTTCTCTGCTTCGTGAATGTCGAGCTTCAGGAATTGGCGGATGGCATTTGTCTCCTCTTTTTTCCCAACCAGTTCCAATCCCTCCAAGTATGGGATGAGCTTTTCCTGGACGGCGTGAGACTGGAGCATCTCCATGGTCTCCGCGATTCCGGTGTCAATCTCCTTTTCCAACTCCCTTACCGGCTTAAAAGACAGACTTTCACCCGGTTGAAACCCGCACGAGCACACAGGCTGGGTCTGAAGGTGATCCTGGGGCGATTTGAGACAGCGACACAAGAGCACAGTCGAAAGGCTCTGATCGATGGACCGGCGATTATGCCGGACCGAGATCATTTCGACCTGATCCAGACGCCGAAGGAGATCATAGCGTTTGGATCGCGTCAGCTTTTCATAAGGCTCAAACTGCTTCCCACCCCGGGTGCGATGGTGAGCATCCACATAGGCCCTGAGGTAGTCCTCTTGAAACTTTTGAAACTGCCGGAAGACCGCTTTTAGGGCGTCAGCCGACACAGGCACAGACTGATCCCGGAAAAATTGCAGTATTTCCTCTCGCAGCTTCCCGATGGATGCCCACCCTTGCCGTTCAGGAATGTGCAGCCTCGGATCCGTGATATACTGATATACGAAAAGGGCGCGCTCAGCATGTTCCAGAAACGCTTTTGCCTGGTCGGCTGCATCAAGTTTTTTTACAAGGAATGGTTCGCTGTGCGCGGCGCGCAAAAACCGTTCAAGGCCTTCCCGGGAGCCAAGGCTCACCTTAACCTCGTCCCACTGGGAGATCAGGTCCCTGATATCTTTTTGGATCCGCTCCCAGGGCAGGTTTTTAAAGGCCGGAAACGAGGTCGCCCATTTGATTCTGGAAAGGACGGCCTGAAGGTCTTCCACGGCTCCGGGCTTTGTGGATCTGATCTCAGACCACAATTCCTCCTGCGAGGCCAGGGTGATAGGGATCTTTCGGAATCTTTCCGGGATTAGTGGATGGCTGGCAATGGCCTGGCGGAGTTCTTCCCCTAAGATTTCTCCTTTTCCAAGAGCAGTGATTCCCTTAAGCCCGCTTCGTGCGATGTCGTCCAGTCCCTTTCTCTTCATGCCATGGTAGGCGACCAGATGGCCGGAAAAAAGCAGGGCCATGACCAGGATTTCAAACTGAGGCATTAACAGGCCGTATGCGCCCTTTCTGAAAGTCCAGTAAAGATCGTCCAGAGAAACGGTTTCCCTTTCGGCCATCTTGTGGAAAAACCCTTGTGCAAGTTCGTTTCGCCGGGGGTCCACGTGGAGCAAGTATTGGTTTCCCTTTTTCTTGATCAGTCCCATGGGTCTCAAGAGCCCCTCCAGCACGTCGCGGATGGCAAACTTGGAACGGTCATCCACGTGGAGCACGCCTGTGGAGAAAAAGTCCTTTAGCATATTGGTCAGTATGCTTGGCGCCAGCGCATCCATGTACGGATGGATGCGATCGTGTCTCGGAAACCGGCGCCCAAGAAGTGGGGGCAGAAACTCAGACAAGAACTTTTTCTGGCTAAGATAACCGATGGGGGAAAGCTCCACCTGCTTTTCGTCACACAGGATCACGCCATGGAAGTAGGCGTGCGTGAACGGTTCGGCAAGCTTGCTCCTGTCTTTTTCCACAACACCCCGGAGATAAGTCACTGCGCGCCGGCTCGCCTCAGAACGTTCCCGCTCCGTTTGATCCAGCATAAGTACAGAAGCCAGCATTTCCTTCAGCCAGGGCACGTCCTTTTCCAGGGGAGGAGCAGGAACCCAGAAAAGAAACATCCCGGGGTAGCGCTCCCTGACGAGTGGGAGTAGGTTTTCTCGCACATGCCGGTATTGGCCGTCGCAGTCATGGGTCGTGCCTACAAAGAGATATACATCTTCTTCACTCCTTGCCCACTGCCTGGCAAGCCCTTCCAGCTCGCTATCTGAGACTTCATCCAACTGGCGGAGAAAAAGAATCCCGCTTCTCTGAGTATGCTGCCAGTCAACCGAGACCTTCTGTCGGCCCTCCTCAACCCACCCTCTCAGGGGCAGGTGGGCAGAATCTGTCATGGCTGCTAATCTTGTGAACAGCCGGCGGTCTTCGGTAAAGATTTCCGAGGCCATATGACGGATCCTCCGGCGCATGATCCCTGCCATGTCGGCCTTGAGGTCAATAAAATAATGGCTTTTGAGCGGGTCATCCGCCGTCTCTGCCTGGATATAGGAGCCCTCCTTTGATAGCCGCTCCAGGATATCGCCAAAAAATTCGTAGTTGATCTCTGCTTCCATGGGGGTGATCCGAAAAAGGAGCATCTCCGCCATGTGCCGTACCGTGTATTTGAACTTCGTCGGTGAGATGGCAAACAGTATGAGCAGTTTCACAGCGGCCAGGGCAATCTGCTGCTGATCCGGGTCCTGGAAGATCTCAGGTATCTCATCCTGGTAGGTTGCAAAGACCCTTTCCACATATATCTGGCTCTCTGACCGCTCCCGGATACGATCCAGGAAATGGTCAAAGATGACCTCCGGGGTGAGCAGATCATGAGCCGGATGGTCGAGCAATGACGGTATGTGGCGCTCCGGGTCTCCCTTGAGCCGGAAGTGAATAAAGTCCACCACCCCCCGGTGCTCGGAGAAGAGGGGTTTTAGGCGGTCCAGCAGCGTGGAGGTGGCCGGATGCACAGGATAAAGCCGTGAGAAGCGCTCCGGTGTGACCGGAAATGTGGGGAAATACGCCATCAAGCTGTCAAGAATCTCGCCGATCTTTGCCTCAGCCCCTTCCCTGTGGCGGATGAGCCGCTGGGAAACAAGCTCCTCAATATGGGCGCGTCCCAGGTTGAGGCGGATGCGATAACGATCCTTGATCTTGTTGAAGGTCTCCTGGTGGATCTCACCGGTTTCCTCGATCCATTCCTGCAAAGAGGCCACAACCCACAGGGGAAAGGAGGAAGCCTCTTCTCCCAGATACTGAAGAAACCGGATATCCTCGTTGTATGCCCTGGCATCGGGCTTGGATCTGAGAAACTCGGAAAGTTCATCTACCAGAAGAACCATGCCTGCAAATCCCACCCGCCTGCCACTGCGAGGCACGAGCGGGCAGGGATCGTTCAAGGTGGCCTTGATCCGCAAAAAGGTTTCCTGCCGCGTTTCCGCACCCTCAAAGGGCCTCCCCAGAAGGTGGCCCAGCTCCCTGAAGATGGCGCGGAGGAATATATCCTCCAGGAATTCAGAGCCCCGATGCTGGACCAGTGATATCTCTACCCCCATAAGACGTAACGGGCGAAGTTTTTTGGCAAAATCGTGAAGGGATGGCTCCTGCATCAGGACCTGATCCCAGGACTCGGGATGCCTGACGAGCAGGCTTAGCATGCTGAGAAAGTGCGATTTCCCCGAGCCAAAATGTCCCTTCAGGAAAATGCCCCGCCCCTCACGGCTGCACAGACTTGCAAACACGGACTTCAGGTTGTCTGCCACCTCACCGGTAATCACAAAGGTGTCTGCGATCATCCGGCGCAGGCGAGGGTCCTCCATGTCCTGCAACTGGATGACTGTCCTGATCTCCGGTACCTCAACCAGGTCTTGGATCAGGAGGGTTTTGGGGGTGGCATTAGTCATTTGTCAATGATGGAGTGCCTAAAGTGCCTAAAGTGAACTAAAGTGCCTAAAGTTAAAAGAATAAAAGCAAAGGCCAGAGGCCGGAACCTAGAGCAAATCCTCTTGCTTTTCGTCACTAGCCCCTTGCCTCTGATCGGCGGGTTCCCGTAGGGGCGAGTTTACCTCGCCCGAATCGATTTGGCGGGCGGCGTAAAGCCGCCCCTACGACGTCTCCCTCATAACCATCAACTCATTGACAAAACACGATGAATGCTAACCGGACAGGTCCAAAAAGTTTGGTCAAGTCGCGCCCGACTTCGCCTGGACGAGCCCGAGAATGCCAATCTTTGGCGCGCGGGCCTCAACTTTAGCTCACTTTAGGCACTTTAGCTCACTTCTCCACTCTCATTCCTTATCTTATCGATCAGTTCCAAAAACTGCCTGCCGTACTTCCTTAAGGTGACCTGGCCCACGCCGACAATGCCCAGCAGCTCATCGGGCGTTTTTGGGAGGACTCTGGTGATTTCCCGCAGGGTTCGATCCTGAAAGATGCAGTAGGCCGGCAATCCCTCCTTTCGGGCAAGGTCGGAACGCAGCTCCCTGAGCCGGTTGAAAACCTCCTTTTCTTCTTTCTGCACCAGAGGGCCTTCAGCGGACGCGGGCCTTTCCCGCCCGCCTCGCCTGAGCCCGTCCGCCTCGGCTAAGCCTCGCGATGCCGGGCGTGGCGAGAGCGACCCGCCCGCCTCGCGTTGCGAAGCATTGCGGGCAGGTGACGGGCAGGCATCTTTCAGGGGTTGCGAAAGAAGTACCACCTCATTGCTTTGCATGACCTCCCGCCCCAGGCCGGTGAGGTCCAGTACCGGATAGATCTTTGCTCCCATGGAGATCCTCCGTGAAGCGACGCACCCTTGTAAGATGAGTTCCTGGATCCATTGTTGCACCTGATCCTGGGTGTATTCGGAAAGAAGCCCGTAGGTGGAAAGCCGCTGGAGCCCGAACTGAAAGACCATGCGGTCCTTTGAACCGGTGAGCACCTTGGCAGCCATGGCCTGGCCGAAACGTCCATTCAGGCGGGCAATACCGCTCAATACCTTAACTGCCATGATCGGCTCAGAGGCAGGCGCTCCTGATCCTGGCTTGCTGGCAGGCTTAAGGCAGACATCGCAGGAGTTGCACCCTTCACCCTTCAGGCCCTCTCCGAAATAACGAAGCAGAAAGGCCCTGCGGCATTCCTGGGCGCTGGCGTATGCCATTATCTGGTCCAGCTTTTCCAGTTCGTATGCCTTCCGCACCTGAAGGGCCTGAAAATCGATGTCGAGTTCTGCAGGGTCCACACGCTGGAGGATGCGGACACCCCTGCCGCGAAAAGGGGGGATATAGGTGGCCTCACCCCGGTCTACCATTTCTGAGAAGGTTCTCCTTAGAGCGTCGAGAGAAATGCCTGTTCTTGCAGCCAGCTCACCTGGGAGAAACCGCACCCCTTCCATGAGTTCTTGTTCGTCATAGATCCGGCACATAGAATTGAGCAAGCTCTTCTTGATCTTGGTCCTGGATGAAAGCTTGGCGAGGAGATCTTGGGGCCTTGCATGAAGATAAAATTCTGCCAGGTTATCGTAGCGTTTGAGCCTTTGAACGACACCAGCATCTTCCAGGATCTTGACGCACGAGGCCACGGCCATTTCTGAGACTTTGTTTTCTTCCATCTCCGCGATTTCACGATAGGTCAGCCACAGCAGGTCTTCAGGGCGGTGCCGCAGCCGCTCGTATACAGCAAATACTACTTCCCGGGGCGGATAGCGCGCTTCAATGAAAAATTCCTGCAATCTCCTGTCTGCAGGGCTGTACAGGAGCAGGCAGGTTGCGGGGTCGCCGTCTCGGCCGGCCCGGCCGCCTTCCTGGTAATAGGCTTCGATGGTTCCCGGAAATGTGTGGTGGATGACCATGCGGATATCTGCGCGGTCGATCCCCATTCCAAAGGCATTCGTGGCTACTATGAGGTCAGCACGGCCCTCCATAAAACGCTCCTGAACCCTGGTTCTCTCAGCCTCGTCCAGCCCGGCATGGTATCCCTTTGCGTCTATCTGTTCCTGTCGCAGCTTTGTGACGACGCCCTCCACTTTTTTTCTTGTTCCCGTATAGATGATGGCTGCCCCGGAGAGGCTGGCCAGACGTTCGGTGATAACAGCCAGTTTCTCTTTCTCACCCCTGGTCTGAAGGACTTCCCAGAAAAGGTTGCGGCGGTCAAAGCCGGTGATAAACCGCTTGGGGGCCCGCAAGCCCAACTGCTCCAAGATATCAGAGCGAACCTTGTCTGTGGCGGTCGCCGTGAGCGCTATGGTCTGGGGTCTGCCCAGGCGGTCAAGTGCCTGTCTGATTCTCAAATAGTCGGGTCTGAAATCATGGCCCCACTGGGAGATGCAATGTGCCTCATCCACAGCCACCATGGAAACTGTGCTCTGCTTCACTGCCTCAACGAATAGACGATTTCGCAGTCTTTCAGGAGAGGCATAGACCAGCCTTATCTTGCCTGCCGCGATCTGCTTGAGGGCCTCTTCCTGCTCTCTCAGCCCCATGAGGCTGTGAATGGCAGTGACCGGCAGATCCAGCACACCGAGTGAGTCTACCTGATCCTTCATAAGGGCGATGAGGGGAGAGATCACAAGGGTAATCCCGGGTCTGAGAAACGCTGGAACCTGGTAGCACAGGGACTTGCCCCCGCCGGTGGGCATGATCACAAGCGTGTCCTCTCCGGAGAGGACAGCTTCCAGGATCTCCTTCTGCCCTGGTCGAAACTCCCGGAACCCGAACACCCGCTCCATGAAAGACAAAGCACTGGTTATAGGTTCATCATCAGGCATTTTTTTTGACTTCTGGTTCCGACGCTCTGCGTTGGAACCCATTCCACTGGACGCTCTGCGTCTACAACGAATTCTCAGATAATGTGGGCGCTTATCAAAGCATGGCGCAGAGCGCCTAAAGGTTTACGTTCCCACGCAGAGCGTGGGAACGAGATGAATGGGACAAATGATAATACCTCCCCAACTCGCAGATCCGCGTGTACGCCAGAAATATCATATTAAAACATAGGTTGAGCGGTTCAACGTTCACGGTTCACGGTTGAAGAGCCCTAACCCTTTGATATCAAAAGCATGATGCCCCAATAGAGACAAAACGCATGTTTCACCCAATGGGTGAAAGAGATTAATCTGGATATTGTGCTATAAAATAATGGATATCAATAGATTATAACCTTTGAACCCTGAACCGTGAACCTTGAACCGATCATTTTAGGTAAAATTTATTGCTTTTCAGCATCCAGAGCCTTTCTGATTTTTTTGATTTTACCCATCAATTTTACGTTATGAGGATGAAGCTGTAAGGTGTCTTCCAGAAGGGAAAGAAAGTCATCGAGCCGGCCTAAAGTGGTATAGATCTTTTCCAGCGTTCCTTTCACTATGTAGTCGGTCGGGTCTTTGCGAAATGTCTCCTCAAGACATTCCAGTGCTTTAGAGTAATTTTTCAGACGATAGTAGCAAAACCCTTCCTGCTTCAGAAAGTAAAGATTGTCTGGCTCAAGTTGTGATGCTGTTTTGTATTCGGCTGCAGCTTCCTGCACCTGGCCTGTTTTCTTGAGTTTTTGACCCAGGTAGCCGTGAAGCTGGGCATCATCCTTCCTGGAGGGTATCTTGACTACGGCCGAAAGCTCCTTGACCACCGTATTGTCCGAGCGGCCTCGCCCTTTTAGCCTGAAGATCTCCTTCAGTACGAAGCTATCAGCAGGGTCCAGGCTCCTGAGCTTTTCGTAAACCTCAAGGGCCTCGCTCTGTCGTCCCATACGGTTGAGGCTCAGCGCTTTTTCCTTTAGGAAAGAGGGGTTTTCCCTTTGGGCCACAAGCACCGTATCCAACTCCTCCAGGGCTTTTTCATACTGTTCCATCTTCCGCAGGGTTCGTGCTATCCGCAGGGTAATATATGGCTTCGGGTCTTTCCGGAAGGCGTGACGGAAGCAGTTTAGGGCCTCCTCGAGGTCTGTTTCCTTAGAGAAAATTTCGCCAAGGACGACAAGTGCCTGGGGGTGCTGGGGGTCAGCGGCAAGGACTTCCTCTGTTAGGATTCTGCCCTCGATAAGCATTCCTTGTCGCATATAGAGGTCTGCCAGGCTCGATTTGAGCAGGAGGTTGGCCGGGTCCTCTCCGAGGGCATCCTTCAGTTCCCTTTCGGCTTCCTGGTATTTTCCCTTTCTCTTGAGGTCTCTGGCCCTCTCCCACTTGATCCGGCAGAATTGACTCAGTGCCGCCATCTTGCCTCGTAAAGTTTCCGAGAAAATGTTTTTGGGTTATGGTCTTATTTGCACAAAGTGGCGTCCTTTTATCTTAAGAAGATAGATCTGTTTGTCCACATCGCCTGTTTCGTCAAAGGAGGTGAGGCCGGTCACCCCGGGGAAATCTTTGACTTTCATGAAAGCCATCTTCAATGTATGTCTGCCCCGGACCCCGGACCGGTTTACCAGTTGAAAAAGAATCGAGGCCGCATCGTAGGCTTGAGCTTCCAGAAATCTTGGGGAGGTACCGAAAACCTCCTTAAAGCTTTTGACAAAATCCTGGACCCCGGGTGACGAGCTGTTCAGGAAAAAACCGTCGGGCACGATAGCACCCTGCACATAGCCTCGGGCCATTTGAATCAATCTATCCGAATGCCAGAGATTCGTGCCCAGCAGAAGGACATTGGTCACATCATAATACGGGAATTGGGGGGCAATCAAACCGACCTTCTCGAAAGTGTCCGGGATAAAGACGGCCCCAAAATCAATGATCGGTTCGGGCTCCTCCTTCTCTTCTTCTGGCGGTTGATCTGTTAGGGGTGTGGTGGCGGGCAGGAACTCGAGAGGGGCTCCTGTGTGATCAAGGCTTTCCTCTTCTGCGGGTTCTTCAGGTCTTGGATAATAGAGGCCTACTAACTTCTTGATAGCGTCGGCAAAGTCGGTTTGGTCCGTGCCATACGATTCAATGCCGACTATCTCGGCACCGTGGACTATTAATTCATCCCAGAATTTGTTCATAAATGAAATACCATAGCGTTCCTCAGGGTAAAGGATGGCAAATTTCTTGATTCCCAGCTCTTGGACTGTATAAGCTACAATAGCCTTTACCTGCAAGGAGAGGGTCAGAAAGTTCCGAAAGACGTAATCTCCCAGTTTCGCAATATCTGGCTTCTGGGTCAGCGTCATGATGGGAACCTTGAGAGCCTGGGCCTTGATGGCGGCTGCCTCTGACGTAATCATGGGGCCGACAACACCTATTACGCCGTCCTTGAGGGCCAGGCTCTCAACAGCCCTAACTGCTTCATTGGGGTCCCCTTTGGAATCCTTGATGAGCAATTGAATCGGGTTGACATGAGGTTGCGCGTTGAATCGATTCAGGGCAAGCTCAATGCCCGTCAGGGCTCGGTTTCCAAAGGTCTGGTAAGGCCCGCTCAGGGGCAGGATACAACCAATCGTGAAACGATCGACGAGCGATCTTGACTTCAAATCCTCCATGAGGGCCGTGGCAGTTTCAAGTTCATCATGGTGCGGGAATAGGCTGATAAAATCCGAAAGGACCTTCATCGCTGGCTCAATGCGATCTTCTGATTCATACTCCTTTGCCAGTTGAAGGTGTAGATAGCCACCGGGTACCCTCTCTCTGTATACATCAATGAGGGAATTCAATTCCGGTTCTTTCAGGTGGGTGATAACCCCCTTCACTTTGCCCAGGATGTCGGTACGCTCCTGTGGTGAGGCCAGTTGATAGGCGTCCACATAGCTTTTGATCGCATCCTTGAAGTGTTTGCTGGCACTATACGTCCAGCCCATAAGATTGTGTATGCGAGACTTCTGGCGAGGCGTCGTTGCAAGCTTCAAGACGGATTTTGCGTACTTTACAGCTTCGGTGTAATTCCCCTCCTTATAATAAGCGAGTATGACATTGAGTCTGGCATCTTCCACAAAGGGACTTTTCGGATACTCACAAACCAGACGGTTAAATGCCTGTCTGGCTTGCGGATAGTCTCCCACAGCCATGAAAACCGAACCCGTCTTCATCAGCGCGGTGTCCACCAGGGGCCCCCTCGGAAACCGCCTGAGATGATCCTGGTAGATAGCGAGTGCCTCTGAGTAAGCCTGTTCCTGAAACAGACGTTCGGCTTTTTCAAAGCGCTCGAGAGCCTGAATGAACCGAGGCGACGGCGGTACCTTCTCCTTAGTCGGCACGCAGGCCGGTGTGCAAGCCCACAGAACAAAAAGGGCCACCACTGGAAGGTATTGCCGGCCCCGAAATTGGCCGAGCCATGACTTGTCAGCCCTGAAAAACACTTGGGATCCTTCTTTATAATCTACGGAGCAACTCTGGCTTTTCTACCAAAACGTGGTTGCGTTGTAAATGAATAAGGTGTATATAGCATTTCGGATTTCGGATTTCGGATTTCGGCTGCGTATCATTTTGACGTAAATTAAACGGGTTACAAGAGTTGTTTATCTAAGGTATTTGCGATTATTTATCTCTAAATCTGTAGCATGCGCGGCAATGGCAGGCAGGACTATCTGACCCGCCGGAGATGGACGACCATTCAGGTCAAAATCCGAAATCCGAAATGTTGGGACCTGTGCGGTTAGGATTTAGAGTGTTTTGTCAATGAGTCGTAGGGGCGGCTTTACGCCGCCCGCCAAATCGATTCGGGCGGGGTAAACCCGCCCCTACAGGAACGCGCCGATGACGGCTTAGGTCATTCTGAAAGGCTTAGGAATTACCTAACCGCACAGGTTGAAATGTTGTGCATACAGGAGGTATGAAATGGAGGAAGAAAAGGTCGGAAAGGTGCAAAAATTTTTTGCCAAACCGAATGTGGCGGCTATTGAAGTTACTGCTGGTCTGCTTAGAATTGGGGACAGACTCCACTTTAAGGGCCACACGACCGATTTTGAAGACACCATCACCAGTATGCAGGTGGAAAAAGAGCCCATCGAGGAGGCAAAACCGGGAGATCTTGTCGGAATTAAGGTCAAAGAAAGGGTGCGAGAACACGATATTGTCTATAAAGTCGCAGTTTGATCTTCGTTAGACCTGGGTTGAGCGGTTCAACGTTCACGGTTCCCGGTTGAAGAGCCCTAACTGGCTGTTAACAAAAGGATGACGCGTCACTAAAGAAAGTTCACCGTTCAAAGTTCATAGGTTCAAAGCCTGCCCTGGCGCGACACGCTCGTGAGAGACTATCACGCTCACCAACCAGGTCTGGGCCAGGGGTTTTCAACCGTGAACCCTGAACCCTTGTAAAGTAGACTATAACCTTTGAACCTTGAACCCTGAACCTGGAACCGATCACTTTAGGTTAGGGATATGCAAACTGCTGTTATTCTAGTTTCGGTAACTCTACCTTAAGATATAAAGGTATTTCTTTCCCCTCTTTAAGCAAGCTATAACTTGACTTGAATCGTTCATCAGGAAATTCATCAATTATTTTATATGCAATTCTATGCCCTTGAGTAAATCTGTTTGGTTCTACAAATTTGTAGCCCATACTTGATAGCCAATCTTCGGGGGCGAATTCCTTTCCCTTTTTCAGGAATGCCTTGAATGAGATCAAATCTCTTCTGGGATCTGCTTCTGGATCTTTACTAGTTCTCGGCCCTTTAATATTATATCCCTCATTGAGCAACTCTTCCAGGTAATCAAGCTTGTTTATTGGTCCAACCGTCTTGCTATCATTCATTTCATCACCTATTCCAGTCAAAGCCTTAGGGCTCGACAAAAAATAACTTCACATTTTCGCATCCCAGCTTCGGGCCATCTTTGGTCGATCCTCATTCGCAAAATCCGCGAAATAGCCTGCTATTCCTGTGGTTTTGCTCAATCAGATCGACCAAATCTAACCCAAATCTGAGCGCCAATTCTGCGAAGTTATTTTTTGCCGAGCCCTTAGGGCCTGATACAGCTCTTTTGCATGATAAGAACTGCGCACAAACGGTCCACTGGCAACTTCAGAAAAGCCCATCTTGAGAGCGGTCTCCTTCCAGTGATCAAATTCTTCGGGATGAATAAAGCGATCAACTTGCAAGTGTTCCCTTGTGGGCTGAAGATATTGGCCCAGTGTCAGGATGCTGCAGCCCGCATCAAGAAGGTCCTGTAACGTTTTTTTGACTTCTTCGGGAGATTCTCCCAGGCCGAGCATGAGGCCCGACTTCGTGGGAATGGTGGGGTCGTACTGTCTAGCTCGCTTGAGCAATTCAAGTGAACGACGGTAGACGGCTTCTGGCCGAACCAAGGGATAAAGACGCGGCACGGTTTCAAGATTGTGGTTCAAAACATCGGGATGAGCCTCCACGACCGCCTGAAGGGCACCCGTATTCCCCTGAAAATCAGGTGTCAAAACCTCCACAAAGGCATCGGGCGTTCTTTTGCGAATTTCTTTAATTGTTTTTGCAAAAAGACTTGCCCCGCCGTCAGGGAGATCGTCCCGGGTGACAGAGGTGATGACCACGTAGCCCAATCCCATGTTTTGTGCAGCTTCGGCAACTCTGGCCGGTTCTTCGGCATCGGGTGGGCCTGACGGTCCGTGGTCAACTGCGCAGAAACGGCAGTTGCGCGTGCAACAGGGCCCCATAATCAGAAAGGTTGCAGTCCGCCGGGAAAAACACTCCCAGAGGTTGGGGCACCTGGCTTCCTGGCACACGGTGTGAAGCCGGCTTTTCTTTAGGAGAGCCCTGACTTTTTCATATGCGGGCCCCGTTGGAAGACTCCGCTTTAACCAGCGAGGTTTTCGGGCATGCATTTTCGGTTCCGGATACTGAATCATTTGATTCTCTCGCCCGCTCCTTTCAGTCGCTCGAGCCCGCAGAGCGATCACAGAGAAAAGATCTGTCTGATGTTTTGACCCCGGTTAAATAGGCTTCGCATTTAACAGGGCAAGGAGGAAAAATCAGACAAAACTCTCAGCCACTGCCGTGGCATTTGTAACCCAATGCATATCATTATCAAGCCGCGATATGAACGTTTGCATCATGCCGACACTTCCCGCGATAGCAGCGATTTTATGGAGCCACTTAATTTGACACTTTGTCCGCTTTGTATCAAAAAATGGCTGCGGTGTCATCTCATTTTCCGGATTGCTCATTTGTACTGTGTAAATAGCGTC
>JAFDKF010000266.1 GCA_019307135.1 Deltaproteobacteria bacterium | reverse complement strand
CGTCTTGGCCTATTTACCCATTTCAGCTCAAGGCTGTTTTGGGTAAGATTCTTTCATTTATTAAAGAACCCCGCAGCCCCGATAGATCGTGGGAAATTTGGGGGAAATTTGGGGGAAATTTGGGGAAATTTGGGGAAATTTGGGGACATCCTATAGCATTCTTGTCAAGCAAAAAATGATAGTGCTAAATATCGCGTGAAATCAATATGATATGGATAAGTTGGGGACGCCCTTAAATTTTTAAGTTTCTTTCGAGATGGCACATATTTCTCACTTTCCTGCAAGTAATTTGTATTTCGACTGCGTAATTCGTGACACAGATTGGCAAGAGCTGAGGGGCGGTATGGTGGAAGTTCCTCGCTTTCAATTGGGATAGAAACTCCCGCCACCCCCAACTCGTCGAGGCAAACAAAGAATAGTGAAATCGGATAGTTGCCAAGGATTCTCCGAAAACGGGCATAAAGAAAACTCTTGACAACATAGAAGGAAGGAGTGAATATTCGGTGTGCATTACTAAACGCAGGACCGTTCCTCAAGGAGGGGGGGATACATATGCCGCAAATAACCCTGAAAGAAACAATAACTAAGAGAATAGAAATACCTATGGAGACACTTTATGAGGTTATTGACAATCTGACAGAGGAAGAACGTAAGAACTTGCTGAAAAGACTCAGAGCGAAGGCAGTCAAACTAAAACCTTTCAAAAAGGATAAGATTAATTCCATCTTAATTGACTTTGCAGCAACAAACTTGTATGAGGATGATTTTCTGAAAGATTTGGAAGAGGGACTGAAAAAATCGTCAGTTTATCGATAGGCTAAGATGCCTCTTATTTCTGAACTCAGAGACGACATTAAGAAATACATCAAGAAGCATGAGCTCTCTAAGAAGTGGGAAAAAGCGAAAAAGCTTTTTGAAAACAACCCTTCTCACCCGTCTCTCAATACGGAATTACTTGAACCCAAACATCGTCTGATTTATTCCTTCCGAATCGACAGAAGATATCGTGCCCTATTCATTTGCCTTTCTGGGGATAACATAGAAATAATTGCCATTACCAAACACTACCGCAAATAATCCTCTATTCAACAGATCCAAGAATGCCTCTTGCTGCCAGACGAAGTGCTGATCGGTCATTTTGAGAGGTACATCGCTCATAAGGCGTTGGGGGTCAAATCCTTCCTCTTGACAATTTAGAGACTTTCTTACGTAGAAGACCTCGACGCTGAAGGACAGCGATAGAGTATGGTTAAATTTGCCTATGCCAACGACTCATAAAAAATCAAAATGGCCTATTATGGTGTTGCTTGCGGCTGTCTGCCTTTTGCCGCATCCGTCCCTCGCACTTGAGCCGCGAGAGGTACTCGTTCTTGCGAACAGGAATGCTGCACGCAGTGTGGGACTGGCCAAATACTACATGAAAAAAAGAGGTATCCCTGAAAGCAATTTACTCCAACTCTGGGTTACCGATAAAGAATGGTGCAGCCGTGAGGACTATGAAAAAAAGGTGGTTCCCAGGGTCCAAGGATATCTCAAGGACAAGGACCCCTTTATGTTCATTCGCTGTCTGGTGATCATGTATGGTCTTCCCCTTAAGGTGGCTCCTTCAGAGATGACTTCAGAAGAAAAGGAGGAGTTTAACAAGCTGAAAAAAAGACGCGGCTCTTTGAATAAGCAGTTAAAGGATATAAAGGACCCTGAAGAGAAGCAATCAAAAATCAAGGACGAATTAAAAAACATCAAGAAGCGGATTTCTTCTTTGAAGAAAGCTGATCAGGGTTCTTCGCTGGATTCAGAGATTGCCCTAATCCTGGAGGAAGGCTATTCGCTCTCCGGGTGGCTTCCCAACCCCTATTTTCTTGGCTACCGTGGTAAGAAGTTTGAAAATATGCCGCATAACGTGTTGATGGTCTCTCGACTGGATGGTCCATCCGACAAAATCGTAAAAAGGATTATTGACAACAGTATTGGAGCAGAAAAATCGGGACTCAAAGGCACAGCCTATTTTGATGCGAGATGGTCTCATCCCGGGAATAAAGAGGTTTCCGGTGGTGCTTTTTATGATAGGTCAATACACCTTGCTGCGGATCGAGTCAAAAAGAGCAATCTTATGCCCGTGGGCATTGATGATAGAAAAGAACTTTTCAAGCCGGGTGAATGCAGTGAAGCAGCCCTATATTGCGGGTGGTACAAACTTGCCAATTACGTAGATGCCTTTGACTGGCAGCCCGGGTCTGTCGGATATCACATTGCGAGCCAGGAGTGCCAATCTTTGAAGGGTGGAAACTACTGGTGCAAGATGATGCTGGAAAAAGGCGTGGCAGCCACGGTCGGGCCGGTAGGTGAACCATATGTACAATCATTTCCCGTGCCGGAGATCTTTTTCGGGCTTTTGATTCAAGGCAGGTACACGTTGGCCGAATGTTATGCCCTGTCCAATCCGTTCTGGTCGTGGAAGATGGTGCTAATCGGTGATCCACTTTACCGTCCGTTCAAAAATAGCAGGGCGAAACCTGTAGAAGACACAGGAACGAGATCCAGCACATACTGAGCATAGCGTAACTTCTCAAAGCCAGTTTGCTGGATGCCCGCTTTCGCGGGCATGACGGGGGATTTATTACATTCGTCATTCCCGCGAAGGCGGGAATCCAGGTGTATTACCCGAAGTTATTGAGAAGATACAGCATAGCGTTTCAACATATCAAATTTACTTGATTTTATTGCCTTTTACCCATTTCAGCTCAAGGCCGTTTTGGGTAATTTCTTGCTGTACGCCCGACTCTCCTGCACCAGTACGGTGTCATTTTTACCCATTTCAGCTCAAAGCATTTTTGGGTAAATTTTCGCAGGTTGTCAGACAGGATCTATAGGATCTCTGGGATTTTCTTGTTCATCACTTTCCTGACGAAAATGATGAAATCCAATCCGCCT
>JAFDKF010000120.1 GCA_019307135.1 Deltaproteobacteria bacterium | reverse complement strand
AGATGGAATTAGATTTTGAATAAATCATAGTAGCCCCTTTGGGGCTTTCCCAACGTCAACGCCCCCCTCTGGGGGGCTTCATGATGCCACCCGCTTTGCGGGTGGAGTCTCACTTTAGGCACTTTAGATCACTTTAGGCACTTCAAACTTTTAAGGGGATGTAGCTCAGGCGGGAGAGCGGTACGTTCGCAACGTACAGGTCAGGGGTTCGAGTCCCCTCATCTCCACCACTCACCCATCACCGAATTGATAAGGGAATGACTCGAAAAAGTGTAAATAAGCGCTTTGCCAGGGTGACACGTGCCACCAAGGAAACGGACATCAAGCTTGAATTGACCATTGAGGGGGAGGGCAAATGCTCCATTACGACAGGCATCCCGTTTATGGACCACATGCTCACGTTGATGGCTGCCCACGGTTTCTTTGATCTCACCCTGGATGCAAAGGGGGATATTGAGATAGACGATCATCACACGATCGAAGACATCGGGATGGTGCTGGGCGAAGCCTTTAACAAAGCAGTAGGGAATCGAAAGGGAATAAAACGGTATGGCAGGGGCCTAGTTCCGATGGACGAGGCCCTGGCCTCTGTGGTGATTGACTTTTCAAACAGGCCTTTTCTTGTCTATCATGTTAACCTTAGACGTGAAACTGCCGGACGTTTTGACGCACAACTCGTTCAAGAATTCCTCAGGGCCTTTGTCAACCGAAGCGGGACGACCCTCCACGTCAATCTCATGTACGGCCAGAATACGCACCACATCATAGAAGCCGTGTTTAAGGCCTTTGGCCAGGCACTCGATGAGGCCACCATGCTGGACAGCAGAATTGCCGGGGTCCGTTCTACCAAAGGGATACTATAGATGCTCATTATCCCGGCAGTGGACATAAAAGGGGGTCGATGTGTACGGCTCCTTCAGGGGCGCGAAGGTTCTGAGACCATATTTTCTGACGATCCCTCTGCCATGGCAGGAAGATGGGAAGCAGAAGGGGCTGAGTTACTGCATGTCATCGATTTGGATGGTGCCTTCACGAAGAGTCCCCAAAACGTAGAAGCCATTAAACGTATCCTGGACAGAGTCCGTATACCCGTCCAGTTGGGGGGCGGGATACGGAACATGGAAACCATTTCCATGTTCCTGGAGCTGGGTGTAAGCCGGGTCATTCTTGGAACTGAAGCGATTAGAAACCCTCGTCTGGTTGAGCAGGCCTGCCAGGCATTTCCAGGCAAAATTATGGTGGGAATTGACGCCCGCAACGGAATGGTAGCCATAGAGGGATGGACGCAAACGACTCAGAAGCGGGCCATTGATGTGGCCAAGGTTTTTGAGGAAAACGGGCTTGCGGGCATTATCTTTACGGACATCCACAAAGACGGCATGCAGACTGGCCCTAATATCGAAGAGACAAAGCGAATAGCCGAAGCTGTGTCAACACCGGTTATCGCCTCCGGGGGAGTTGCCAATATCAACGACATAAAGGCCCTTGCAGGGTTGGAGCCTCACGGTGTGGTCGGGATAATAACGGGCAGGGCGTTGTATGCAGGCACACTGGAATTGAAGGAAGCCCTGGAGGTAGCACAGGGAGAAAAGTCGCCAGGGTAATTTTTTTCTTGACATAATCGGGCAAGATGATTATAATAAAAAATTTGAAAAAATAGCAAGTCGCATTTACAAACGAACCCTTTCGTGGAGCTAACTATCCGAGCTTCTCCTATCCTTTTCCTTTTGGCGTTGGCGCGTCCTTTGTCCAAAGCAAGCGTCAACACGTTTGACCTTGCTTCCTGTTTCTGCCAACGTACTCTTATAGACTCTTATAGAACTTGGGTGCTTCGTCCCGATTTTGAGCCGCGTAGTCCCGCCCAAGCGGCATTACATAAAATCGTGAAGCGATGTCATGACTTGCCTGTATAAGGATACTGTTCCGGAGGAGCGTCTATTTTGGCTGGTTTTATACCCGAAGATATAATTGCCCATGTTCGAGACGCAGCAAATATCGTTGATGTGATTGCAGAATATGTTGCCTTAAGAAAAACTGGTAAGAATTTCATAGGGTTATGCCCATTTCATGCGGACAAAAAGCCCTCTTTTACAGTCAGCGAGGAGAAGCAGATATTTCACTGTTTTGGGTGTGGACAGGGCGGCAATGTTTTCAGTTTCCTCATCCAGCACAATAATCTGAGCTTCCCAGAGGCTGTGGGGTTTCTGGCACAAAAATACGGTATTGAAATACCGACCCGGAAGATGTCGCCCACTCAAAAGAAGGAGTTGAAAGAAAAGGAAAGGTTGTTCAAGATTAACAAAGAGGCTGCTGATTATTTCAAGGGAATTTTGTCCCATCCCTCTTCAGGCAAACAAGCAAGGGAGTATTTGGGTAAGCGGCAAATGACACCGGAAGTCATAGACCGCTTTATGCTGGGGTATGCACAGCAGTCGTGGACGGGGCTGACACAATACTTTTCCAGAAGAGGGGTGCCGCGCGATGATCTTGAAAAAACAGGTCTGGTGGTTGCCAAAAACGGGAGATATTATGATCGGTTTCGTGACCGGATCATATTTCCCATTGTTGATATTCATGAAACGGTATTGGGTTTTGGCGGGCGCTGCCTGGACGATAGCCTCCCCAAGTATCTTAACTCACCCGATACACCGGTCTATCACAAGAGTCGAACATTGTACGGGTTGCATGTTGCCAAAGAGGCCTGCCGCCAGAGCGGCTCAGTCTTTATCGTAGAAGGCTATTTTGATTTGCTGGCCTTACACTGTCACGGCATACAAAGTGTGGTAGCAACCCTCGGAACGGCCATGACCCGGCAACACGTGCGCATCATGAAGGGATATGCCCGGCAAATGATCCTCGTCTTTGATTCAGATGAAGCCGGCATAAAAGCTGCTGAACGTAGTCTGCCCCTGTTTCTGGAAGAGAAGGTTGATCCTCGCATATTGATTCTTCCCGAGGGAAAGGATCCGGATTCCTATGTCTTTGAAGTTGGTGCCGATGGGTTTCTCAAAGCTACTGAAAAGGCATTAGGAGTCATGCCATTTCTTATAGCGTCTGCCATCAAGAAACATGGCCTTTCTCTGGAAGGCAAGGTGCGTATTATTGAAGCATTGAAAGGGCCTCTTGGCTCTTTGCTCGACGGTGTAAGTCGTTCGGTCTACATAAGGGATTTAGCCGAGCGCCTGGACATCGATGAATCGGCCATCCTGGAACAGGTCCGGGCTTCAGCAACAAAGGACAAAAAGGCGGTCTCTTCACCCAAGCCACGGCACAACTCAAAACTTGAAGAGGCCCTTGTTGCAATCATGCTGCAATGCCCGGAGATGGTCTCCGGTTTTAATCCGCAAGAAATTGTAGAGGGGTTTGAAACAGTCGAGCTTAAGGAATTAGGGCGTATGATCTTGCAGAAATCCAGTTCAGACCGACCTGTAACAGGTGCTGATCTGATCGCACAGACTGATGACGCCCAGATCAGGAACTTGATATCTTCTCTGCTAATGGAGGAGATCCAGACGGATAGTGACAGTTGTCACAAGATTTTGAGACAGTACCAAGCCCGCCTTAGAAAGAGGCGCATTAGACTACTTTCAAAAAAGATCAAAGAGGCCGAGAGGACCAACAACCAGGAGTTGTTGAATCAACTCCTTGCTGAGAAACAAGAATGGGCTCAACAGCACCTGGAAGCTCTTTGAGAGAGCTTAGCTCCGCTTTCCTCCGCAATTGGTCGACTTGTCAAGTCGTCGAGTAGTTCCGCCTGAGGCGGATTAACCACTTGACCATTTTCCCACTCGACCACTCGACTAAAGTCGTAGGAATTCTCCGCCACAGGCGGATACAAATTTCGATACGTTCAGTTAGGTCTCGAGGGAGATTCTTATGGCCAGCAGGTCCAAGCTTGAAAATTTGAAGCAACTGATAACCAAAGGGAAAAGGCATGGCTACCTTACCTATGAAGAGCTCAACGATGCCTTGCCGGAAGGTGCGGTTTCCCCTGATCAAATCGATAAAATGATAATGGTCTTTGACGAACTTGATATCGCAGTGATCGACGGGAGCAAAATCAAAGCATTTCAGCCAGATGTGGAAAAGAAGATCCGGGAAGAGAAGCCAGAGACGCCTCCGGAGCCAGAGCGAGATGTATTTGGCAGAGTCACTGATCCTGTCAAAATGTACCTCCGTGAGATGGGATTGGTATCTCTACTGAGTCGAGATGATGAGGTAGTGATCGCCAAGCAGATAGAAGCAGGGGAACAGGAAGTATTGAAGGCCCTCGTGCAGTCTACGGTGGGGGTAGAAAGGATTACCAGCCTGGGTGATCCCCTTTCAAAAGGCGAGATTCGCCTCAGGGATGTCTTGCGGGACGTGGATGAGATCGATGCCTTTGTCCAAGAATCGGTGCATACGGAAAAAATTTGCAAGATTGTTGATGCTATCAAAGAAATCCACCAGGAGAACGCTCAGTATCGAGATTCCCTGTTCGCTACCAGGATGGACTCCGGTGCCCGTCGAAAAGTGAGGCGCTCTATAAATCGCAGGAACCACAAGATCTTCGAACTCATCAAGGATTGGAGATTGGATGCCAGGTTGATCAATGCTGTTGTATATGGGATCGAACACCATATCGACAGGTTTGACAGCCTGGAACAGGAGTTTGCAAAATGTGCTGCACAGTTAGGAGTCACGTTGACCGAGATGCGCGAGGGTTGTGACCAGAAAACAAAATTTGTCGCGAAGTTATTGAAGCAGCGTAAACCGAAAAAAAACGAAATTCCAGCCCTGGTCAATCGCGCCAGTCAGATAGTAGAAACCGTTCATCAAGAAAAGCTCCGATTGAAAATGAATAGTCAGGGCCTGAAGCGCGTGCTGGCCCGAATTGAACAGGGTCAGTACAATACCAGAATTGCCAAAGGAAAAATGATCAATGCCAATTTGAGGTTGGTGGTCAGCATTGCAAAGAAGTATACCAATAGGGGGCTTCAGTTCCTGGACCTGATTCAGGAAGGAAACATCGGCCTTATGAAGGCTGTGGACAAGTTTGAATACCGGAGGGGCTATAAGTTCAGCACATATGCCACCTGGTGGATCAGGCAGGCCATCACAAGGGCTATTGCCGATCAGGCCCGAACCATCCGAATTCCGGTCCACATGATAGAAACGATCAACAAGCTGATTCGGACCTCTCGCTATTTGGTGCAGGAGCTGGGCCGTGAACCGACGCCAGAGGAAATCGCTGACAAAATGGAATTTCCCCTGGAAAAAGTGCGCAAGGTCTTGAAGATTGCCAAGGAGCCTATATCTCTGGAGACACCTATTGGAGAGGAAGAGGACAGTCATCTCGGGGATTTCATAGAGGACAAGAAATTTATGTCGCCTTCTGAGGCTGCTATCAATCTGAACCTGGCCGAGCAAACCCGAAAAGTGCTGGCAACCCTGACACCCCGTGAAGAAAAGGTGCTACGCATGCGATTCGGGATAGGAGAGAAGTCAGACCATACGCTTGAAGAGGTGGGAAAGGATTTTGCGGTAACCCGAGAACGGATCAGGCAGATCGAGGCAAAGGCTTTAAGGAAGCTGCGCCACCCTACAAGGAGCCGCAAGCTGAAGGCCTTCTTGGAAATTTGACACATTCAATTTCCGTAACCGTTCACGGGTTCAGAGGTTCAGGGTTCACCGAAACTCTGAACCGCTGATTCGTGGGATCTGGGAGTTTGTTTGGTTTTCTGCCGACTTCGCCAAAGCGGCTGCGACGGCTGAATCGGTATGCAAAACGGTCTTGCCCCAAAGTCCAGAGTGAGCTTTACATAGCGTTGAACCAACAAAACATAAGGTAACCCTGAACGGTGAACTCTGAACCCGTGAACGCCTACCAATTTCCTTGACAAGACGGGTTGTTGTAACTATAAAATATAATATCGCGAAGCGATCTTATAACTTGACATTTCGGGCCCATAGCTCAGTTGGAAGAGCCACCGGCTCATAACCGGTAGGTCCCTGGTTCGAACCCAGGTGGGCCCACCACGGAGAAAAGATATGTGTATATGGTATGGAAGGAGATACAATAGGCGTCATGTCAAGAAACCAACCATAAAACGCTTGGCCCTGGTTCCAAACTGAGAAGGTGTGGTCTCCGGATCACACCTTTTCGCTTTTAGGAGAAAAAGTTTGATCGTTACACTAAGAGATATCATGGAGGTGATGGAAGAGATTGCCCCGGCCTCTTTGGCACAGGACTGGGACAACATAGGCCTTCAGGTCGGCCATCAGACCTGGCAGGTTGACAAGATATGGGTAGCCCTTGATCCGACTGACGACGTTGTGGCCGAGGCTTGTGGAGAAGGGGTTAGCCTTTTGATCACTCACCACCCGCTGATATTCTATCCCATCGCGGCCGTGGATCTGGAAACATCCACAGGAAGCATCATACAAGCTGCCCTTCAAAAGAAGCTTGCAATCTTTTGTGCCCATACTAATTTGGATAGTGCCATTGGTGGGGTAAACGATACCCTGGCTGAAAGGCTGCAGCTTCAGGACACGAGGGTACTGAGACCTCCTGACCGGGCAGACCTATATAAGCTGATTGTATTCGTCCCGGTAGGATACGAGGAGAAAATCTTAGATGCCCTATTTGAATCGGGTGCCGGAAAAACAGAAAAATACACCCATACCTCTTTTCGGACCAAAGGTGTCGGTACTTTCAGACCGGGCATCACGGCCAAGCCCTTTAAGGGTCGTGTGGGTGAAATTAGCCACAGTACTGAATACAGGATAGAGGCCCTGGTGCGAAAGAAGGATCTATCTCGGGTCATCAGATCCTTGGAAAGGGCGCATCCGTATGAGGAAATGGCCTATGACGTTTATGCCACGGGTGTGGAAAAATCGAAAGAGGGATTGGGACGCATTGGAGATCTTGTGCAGGATTTGACGCTCGATGCCTTTGCCCGAATCATCAAAGAAGCATTAGGGTTGAACACGGTAAAGGCTGCCGGAGATCCAAGGCAGACGATTAGGCGAGTGGCTGTGTGCAGTGGCAGCGGAAGGGGCCTACTGGAGGATTTCTTTGCCTCTGATGCTCAGGTCTATGTGAGTGGTGACCTTGGTTATCATGACGGACGAAAGGCTGAGGCCTTAGGACGTGCATTGATTGATATAGGGCATTTCGCTTCCGAGCACTTAGTGGTGGAAAACCTTGCAGCAGGCTTGAAAGATGCTCTGTCAAAAAGGGGGTACGCCGTTAACGTAGAGGCGTGCACCCAGGAGCGTGATTGCTTTTATTATCTTTGATTTCATCAGGATAGTTCCAAGAGCTAAAGTGTTACTTTAAGCTTGAACTTTTCGCTAAATTCGTTAGGGAGAATATCGTGAAAGAACAAATCAACTTGCTGGTAAAACTTCAAGAAAAAGATAGGGTGTTGGATCGGTTCAGGTGGCAAATACGCGAAGGCCCTGAACGACTCCAAGACCTTGAAAAAAAGCTGGAAGGAGTTGAAGAAGATGTCGAGGCTGATAAGAGGCGCATCCAAGAGCTCAAGAAGACCCAACGCGACTATGAAGCTGAGATAGAAGATGGCCTGGCCCACATCAGGAAAAGCCGAGGCCGGCTTATGGGCATCAAGAACAACAAGGAGTATCGGGCCCTGTTAAGGGAGATCGAGGAGACCGAAAAGGGAAATGCAGATAAAGAGGACAGAATTTTGAGTTGCCTAGAGGAATTGGAGAAGCTTAACAAGGAACTTGAGGCTAAGGAAAAGGGCCTGTCAGCCATGCGGGATAGCCTTGAAAGCGAGAAAACAGCCATAGCCAAAGAAGTTGCCCATGTCCGGGAGGAGCTTTCGGATACAGAGAAATCCAGGGAGAAGCTGGTGCAAACCATAGCCCCCGAACTTCTTTCAAAATATGAGCAGATCAAGGCAAGGAGCGGGGGCATAGCAATAGCGTTGGTGAACAATGCAACCTGTTCCCAATGCCACCTGGGTATTCCCCCACAGATGTACAACGAACTTCAAAGGCAGGACAGCCTGAAGTTCTGTCCTAATTGCCAACGAATTATTTACTGGAAAGAGGCCGAGACTTCAGCATGATGTAGTTTCTTGAGGTAACCGTTCACGGGTTCAGAGGTTCAGGGTTCAGACCGGCAAGGCCAACGAAAGAAAGGTAACCCTGAACGGTTCACCCCGTTAAATAGGGTTCCCTTCGGGAAATTTAACAGGGTGAACCCTGAACCTGTGAACGCCTACTTCTTGAGTTTGTTGTGTTATAATGGTATAAACACAACAAATGTCAGAGCAGGCTAAACGATCGCTCGCGTCTTCGATTTTTTTGCAGACGCGGGAGGAAAGTCCGGGCTCCAAAGGGCAGGGTGCTCCGTAACGCGGAGTCGCGGTAACGCGAAGGAAAGTGCCACAGAAAAGATACCGCCCTGCGAGATGGCGGCCACGCCTATCTCGCGGGGTAAGGGTGAAAAGGTGCGGTAAGAGCGCACCAGTTCCCCGGGTGACCGGGGAAGCTAGGTAAACCCCACCCGGAGCAAGACCAAATAGGAAAGCGTTTGAGGGCGGCCCGTCCGAGCTTTCGGGTCGGTCGCAAGAGGTATTGGGCAACCAATACCCTCAGATGAATGATCGTTGTTCCGTAGAGGGTGACCGATACGGAAAACAGAACTCGGCTTATGGCCTGCTCTGACATAAAATCACTTAATCCTTGGCATTTTTCAAAATCGAGCAAAAGTAGTTTACACTTTGTTCGAAATGAAGGCCGGGTGTCAGGTTTCAGAAACCAGGTTTCAGGTGTCGGGTGTCAGGTGTCAGGTTTCAGTTTTTGCGTTTCTCTTTCCTGACACCTGAACACTGACACCTGAAACCTCCGTCTTTCCTGAAACCTGAATGCAACCAAAATGCCAGGAAAAAGTGTAAACTGACTCATGAAGGATGCCTAATCCTTATACTTATACTGTTTTCCAACACTAACAATTAAATATGCCTATTGACTTAGCTGCCAAAACTCATTCGGGTGGCGGAGGGTCGACGTATGATTTCGTTGTATGTGACGGTTTGGGTGGTCACACAGGCCCGAACCAGCCGATCAAA
>JAFDKF010000017.1 GCA_019307135.1 Deltaproteobacteria bacterium | reverse complement strand
TTCGGATTTGTTTCGGATTTCGGATTTCGATATTCGGATTTTTTGTATGTGGTTGCTCTGATTTATGGAAATGTTAAATTGCCAAAATCGTGCATAGAACTTTTGAGACACTGCACTAGGGTATACCTATTGTTATCCTAAAGTATACCTTATGCTTGATAGCCTGTCAATTCCTTTTTCCCTTGACAGGTCCTTCACAATATATGGTTACCGGATTCGCGCGAAAGCGGGAATGACGATTGGCTGCAAATGCCTGTCATTTCGACCGAAGGGCCCGCCCTGGCGCTACGCTCGAAATGACAAAATGGGGGGAGCGAACACTTACATCCAGTACCTATCACCCCAACTTATTGAGAAGTTAGTAAAAAAGCCCCTAAGTTGTTATTTTTACAATAATTGTGAGTCAAAAGTCGGGGAATTACATCCGGGGCGTTGACATAGATGTGTTGATGGCGTTAATTAGTCGGCTAAGAGCACTACCTCTGGCAGGGTACCATAAGAAGGTTCTACCGTCATAGTAGTACAGACCTCGTTAAGTGGTTAAGTCGTTGAGTGGTTAAGTCGTTATTATTATTTGAATTCATATCTTTTGCCTAAAAATTGGACACTTTGTATGCTTGCAGCTCTAATATGGTGATTTAACATGCTTATTTTCCAACTCAACCACTCAACTATTTGACGATCTCTGTAGTAATAGAAGGCGGTGGTAATTTGACTGAACTCATAAAATCGCTTCACGATTTCATATTAGGAGGGCATTATGAAAAGGTTGGACAAAAAGGTCGGTCTTATTGGTGCGGGAAATATGGGAGAGGCCATCATCAATGGTCTCATAAAATCGGGGCTGTGTATGTCCGCACAGATTTGGGCCTCTGATGTGCGAAGTGCGCGGCTGAGCCAACTGAAAGACACGTATAAAATCAATACCACTCAAGACAATATAGAGCTTTTTGACCAGGTCGATATTGTCATTCTGGCGGTCAAGCCCCAGCATATGGATGAGGTCCTGCAGAGTCTTGCCAGCACTTTTCCAGGCACGATAAAGGGGGTAAAGCTTATCATCTCCATTGCCGCTGGTTTTCCCATAAAAAGGATCGAAGGGCACCTATACACACCACTGGATGAGGATTCAAAGGGACTTCTTCCCGTTGTACGAGTCATGCCCAACACGCCAGCCCTGGTCCTGGCCGGTATGGCCGGCATGAGCGGCAACCGCTATGCAAAGGAGACCGATCTAAGCCAGGCCCGGACAATCCTGGAGGCCATTGGAAAGGTGATTGAATTTGAGGAGGAAGACCTGGATGCGGTGACTGCCCTCAGCGGTTCAGGACCCGCTTACATCTTCTACGTTGTAGAGTCGCTGGTGGAAGCCGGGGCCGGGCTTGGACTCAGACCCTCCCGCGCCCTCAAGCTAACTCTTGAGACCATCAAGGGATCGGTAAGGCTCTTAGAAGAGACCGGCGAGGCTGCAGCCTCGCTTCGAAAGAAGGTAACATCGAGAGGCGGAACCACTGAAGCAGCACTCGGGGTGCTCGAAAGCCACCGGGTGAAGGAGCATCTCATGGAAGCCATTCGAGCTGCGGCCCAGCGGTCTGAGGAGTTGAGTGAATCAGGTTAGAAACTTGAATTTACACCATGCTGTGGACACGCCTGCTGACCCAAAGCCGATAAGGACATTGGTGTTGTTCTTCAGCTTTCCCTCTCTCATGGCGCAACCCATGGCCAGTGGCACTGACGCAGAGACCGTATTTCCGAATCGCTTGTGAGTATTGTAACCCTTGCCTTCGCCAAGCTTGCACGATTGGATCACCTTTTCGCTCATAGCATCACTTGCGGCATGGCTGAAAATGATCTCGTGGTTGAAGCTCTTCAGTACGGCGTCTTCTCGGTAATGCTTGCACAGCCTCGAAAACACAAATCTAAATATCTTTTCCCCATAGGAGAAGAACCTGAGGGGTTCAATTTCATTCCTCAGCTCGCCGTCGCTGTACTCGCTGAAATGCGGCAGTGGTATCTTGCACAACTTGTGTTGGTCTCCCCATGTCCTGAAGGAGGCGTAGTACTCGTCATCGTCCTGTGAATCACTGACAATAGTGGCGGTCGCGGCCTCCCCGATCGTAAATGTAGGAAAATTGAATTCAATATCCTTGACCGACTTGAACTCAAAATTGGCATACTCCCGGAAGTTGAACTCACAGTTCAAAATCATCACATTCCTGTACATGCCCGTCTTGATAAAAGAATGCGCCACATGAATCGCCCTGAGCCAGCTTGCACAGGCATCCAATATGTCAAAGCACGTGGCTTTCTTTAGCTTAAGAATCTTTTGAAAAACATTCGCCGTTGCCGGCTCAATATAGCCTCTCCCAACGCCCACATAGATCAACAGATCAATGTCCTTTGGAGACATGTTGGCTGACGCTAAGGCCTTCTTGCCCGCTTCAATACCAAACTGGATCGCCCGTTCGTTTTTGGCCCGGTGATACCGCACCTCTGTGACTGCCTTTTTGAACAGTTCGTCGAGCCTGAATGCAAGCAAATCCAGCGCCTTCTGTGTCAAATAACGTGTACTCCTAAAAATGATCTCCTGAATAATTTCGGTGTTGGTTACAAGCTTGGTGGGAACTGCATATTCGACTGCGCAAAATCTCATCGGACCGTCCTCTATCAGTAACCGTTCACAGGTTCAGAGTTCACCGTTCAGTTAAAAGAATAGAGATCAGAGATCTGAGGTCGGAGATCTGACTTCTGATCTCTGACTTCTGATCTCTGACTTCTGAACTCTGACTTCTGAACCCGTGAACGGTTACGGTTCTGTCAAACAACCACGCGCATGCTGATGTCCACGGCCCTTGCCGAGTGAGTCAGTGCGCCTATGGAAATGATGTCAACCCCGGTATTGGCGATCTCAGGCAAAGTGTCCAGAGTAACACCTCCCGAGACCTCGACCAGGGCCCTGCCGTCCACAAGTCGGACAGCTTCGTGTATATCGTTTAGGCCCATGTTGTCAAGCATAATGATATCCACGCCGTTTTCAAGAGCTTCTTTCACCTGGTTTATGTCTGATACTTCCACCTCTATTCGTAAGAGATGCGGTCGGTTGTTCCGAACCCCGGCCACCGCCTCGCTGATACCGCCGCACGCCACAATGTGGTTGTCTTTGATCAAGATGCCGTCATAAAGCCCAAAACGATGGTTGTAGGCCCCTCCGATCTTTACCGCATACTTTTCCAGCCTGCACCACCCCGGGATGGTCTTACGGGTATCGGTCAGCCGCACGTTAGATCCTGCAACCCGATCCACGTATTGCCGGGTAAGGGTTGCAATCCCCGAGAGCCGCTGAACAAAATTAAGGGCTGTCCGTTCCCCCGTCAGCAAGGCCTGAAGTTTGCCGTACGCCGTCAGGATTTCATCCCCGCTTCCTGCCCGGTCACCATCCTGAAAACTGGTCTCAAAACTCATGGCAGGGTCAAGAGTGGCAAAGACCCCCCGGGCCACCTGCAACCCAGCCAGGACCAGGGACTCTTTGGCAACAATCACTGCCCGTGCCACGCGGTCCGGCTCGATCAGTGCCTCGGTCGTGACATCTCCGGGCCCAATGTCCTCTTCAAGGGCCAGACGAATCAGTTTTTCATTCTTGAACATGGTTTTCTCTATTCGTTATCCGTTATTCCTTATTCCTTACTCGGGTATGGTGAATAGTTGTTCGATTCACGATTCACACGGAGTGCCTAAAGTGAACTAAAGTGAACTAAAGTGCCTAAAGTTGGCGACTTCGCCGTAGTAGGCTTGGCTACAATGGCTGAAAAGGTATTCTATCTGTTCTAAATTGTTCTTGCCGAAGGCAAGTTCCACAACTTTAGCTCACTTTAGACACTTTAGGCACTTTAGCTCACTTTACCGGCTCACTTTACCACAGATTCACGAATTGCCGGCCAGTTGGCTAACTTTCCCTAAATTTTCCTCGAGTCTGTTTCTCTTTTCCGCAAGTATTTCCCTGTCTTGCCGCACCTTTTCAACCACCTCTTGCGGAGCCTTTAGCAAGAAATCCTCGTTGCTCAGCTTCTTGCCTATCCCATCGAGTTCCTTTGTAATTTTGGCAATCTCTTTGTTCAGGCGCCCCTGCTCGAGTTCGAAGTCAATAACGCCCTTCAAAGAGACAAATATGGTGCAATTGCCAAAAACCGATGTCGCAGATGAAGCAGGCCGCTTGCCCGGGGGCGTCACCTCCAGGCTCTTTAACCTGCACAGGTTGACAATCATATCTCTGTGTCGCTCAAGCAACTCTCGCACCCCTTTGTCCGGGCTCTGAACCGCGGCCTCCACAAATAATGAAGGCAGCACGTTCATCTCACCCCTGATATTGCGTATTCCGCTTACCACGCCTGTGAGCACCTCCATGGCCTCCTCAGCCTCACGGTCATCGCGTGCATCGGAGGTGGTCGGAAACTCCGCCTTCATGATGGAGCCTTCGGTGCCAGGGAGCTTATCCCAGATCTCCTCAGTAACAAACGGAATAAAGGGGTGGAGCAGACGCAGGGTTTCGTTTAGGGCCGACCAAAGGACAAATCGGGTCGTCACGTACCGGGGAGAACTTGTCTTTGTTGTCCCATCAGGCAAAGTAACAGTCCCGTAAAGGAGAGGCTTGATTATTTCAAGATACCAATCACAGAGCTCATGCCACACAAACTGGTAAAGGGCCATTGCGGCCTCGTTAAATCTGTACTCGTCAAGGCTCTTTGTCACAGTCTCCACCACTCCGTTAAGCCGGCTTAGAATCCACCTGTCTGCAAGTGAAAGGTCTCGTGCATCCTGCCCGGACTCATCAGGCTCAAAATCTGACAAGTGCATGATGGAAAAGCGTGAAGCGTTCCAGAGTTTGTTGATGAAGTGACGGTAACCTTGTATGCGGTTTTCGGACAGCTTTATGTCCCGTCCCTGGGCCGCGAAGGCAGCTAAGGTGAACCTGAAGGCATCTGTGCCAAACTCTTTGATTACATACAGGGGATCGATCACATTCCCCGTTGATTTGCTCATTTTCTTTCCCTCAGCATCCCGGACCAGGGCATGGATATAGACATCCCTGAACGGGACCTCTTTCATGAAGTGGAGTCCCATCATCATCATTCGGGCGACCCAGAAAAATAGGATGTCAAAGCCGGTGACCAGCACGGACGTGGGGTAGAAGGTCTTCAGGGTTTGAGGATCATCGGGCCAACCCATAGTGGAAAAGGGCCAAAGCGCTGAACTGAACCAGGTGTCCAGAACGTCGGTTTCCTGAACAAGGGCGCTACCCTTACAGGCAGGGCACACCGTGGGGCGGTCCATGGCTACAATCAGCTTATCGCAGTTCTCGCACGTCCAGGCCGGGATACGGTGCCCCCACCATATTTGGCGGGAGATGCACCAGTCCTTGATATTGTTCATCCACTCAAAATACGTCTTGGTCCACGTATCTGGTATGATTCGGGTGGCACCTGTCTCGACCGCCACAACCGCCTTTTCTGCCAGGGGTTTGACCTTAACAAACCACTGCTTGGAAAGATACGGCTCTATGGTTGTTCGACACCGATAGCAGTGTCCCACACTGTGCTGGTAGGGCTCCATCTTCTCCAGGAGGCCTTCCTCACTGAGGGCCTCAACGACTTCCTCTCGACATTCAAATCGATCTTTTCCCTGGAAACGACCTGCTTGTTCATTCATACGGCCGTCTTCGTCAATCACCTTGATAGGTTCAAGGTTATGTCGCAGACCGATTTCAAAGTCATGGGGATCGTGGGCCGGCGTAATCTTCAGTGCACCGGTCCCAAATTTCATATCCACATATTCGTCAAAGATGATGGGAATTCTTCGGTTCATCAGGGGTAGTATCACAGTTTTCCATTCCGGTCCGCCGTACCGCTTATCGTTGGGATTTACCGCTACGGCAGCATCTCCGAGCATGGTCTCAGGGCGTGTGGTGGCTACAACAATCCCGCCTTTTCCTTTTTCAAACGGATACCTGATATAATACAAATGTCCGTTGTGGTCCTCATGTTCCACTTCTAAGTCTGACAGAGCGGTTCGACAACGAGGACACCAGTTGATAATGTAGTCTCCCCGATAAATTAAGCCTTGTTCATAGAGCTTGACAAACACAGTCCTCACGGCTTTAGAGAGACCCTCGTCCATGGTAAAGCGCTCCCGATCCCAATCGCACGAAGCCCCCAGGCGCTTCAACTGTTCTATGATCAGGCCACCGTATTCCTCCCGCCACTGCCAGGCCCGTTTGACAAATTCTTCGCGCCCCAGGCTGTGGCGGTTTTTCCCTTCTCTGGCGAGCCCCTTTTCCACCACATTCTGGGTAGCAATCCCTGCATGGTCAGTACCCGGCATCCACAGCACGTTATAGCCCTGCATGCGACGGTAACGACAGAGGATATCCTGCAAGGTGTTGTTATGGGCGTGGCCCATGTGAAGCACACCAGTCACATTGGGCGGAGGGATGACAATCGAGAAGGGTTCTTTGTCACTCACGTCCTCGGCTGCAAAAAGGCCTTCCTTTTCCCAGTACGCGTACCACCGTCTTTCCACTTCCTTAGGTTCATAACCTTTCTTGAGTAAGTGTGAACTCATTTGATTCAACTCTCAGACGCCCCTAAGCTCTTCCCAAAATTGAAAAGGGGATTAATCGCTTAACCCCCAACGAAATTCCCTATACTATCAAGTTCGGACTTGCCCTGTTCAGTTCTCAAAGGGCTTGTTTGAGTCTCTCTATTTCCTTGGCAATAGCTGCCTCGGCGGCTTCAAGGAGTATGCGCTCAACCTTCCCCTCTATGGTTTGTTTTACAACGCTTGTGATGATCTCCTCCAGCTTTTCATCGGGAAGTTTTTCAAGTACCGCCTGTTCCAATGCCCCACCCACCGGTTCTGGTACACCTTCCTCCAATCCTGATTCAGACCGATCTTCAGCTTCCAGTTCGGTCTCGACTGTATCGACAAGCGGCTGCTCGGCCTCTTCAAGTATGGCAAAGTCTACATCTTCCAGCTCCTCCTCCGCTGGTGTCTCAGGGCCTTCTTCAGTTATCTCAAGACCGAGAGTATCTATCAGGCTATCCTCGTCAAAACCCACCTCCTCAGCCAAATCGCCCGGTTCAACAACTTCTTCTTGTTCTCGTACGGAATCGGCATCAGGAACCACTTCGTCTGTTAGTTCAATAAGTTCTTCCTCACCCTCTTCTTGTTCTTGTGCAGAATCGACCTCAGGGACTACTTCGTCTGTTAGCTCAATAGGTTTTTCCTCTTCAGGCCCCTGTTCCCCCTCCGGTTCGAGGATCTCCTCTGCTCCCCCTTCAAGCGTTGTGTCACCAATTTGGGCATCGGACGAGCTTTCTTCAACCACGTCCGTCAACTCAATCAGCTCTTCCTCGTCTTCTTCTGTCTTGGACTCAGTCTCTCGGGCCTGTTTCACCTGACCGGTGTTATCATCTGGAGAGACCTCATCCACAAGATCAATGATTTCTTCCATCTCCGGGGCTTGTCCGCCGGAGTCATCCCCGGCAGATGCCCGATCATTCTTGGCATTCTCGTCCGTATTCATAACGAGACTCCTTATAAAATCGCTGCGTGATTTTATCAAAAATTATCACGATCTTTTGCAACATGTCAAGATCTTTCGCACTAGTAGACCATCCATGGTTTCGGCATAAATATCTTTTCGTGCAAATGAAGGGCATACCGATCTGTCATGCCCGCAATAAAATCGCACACGGTTTGCTCCTTAGAGGTTCCTGGTGGGATCTCTCCGATCTGCTGCCGGAAGACCGTTTCGTCTTCCAGTAGCCGGTAGTAGAGTTCACAAATAATCTTTTTGGCCCGCACAAAATCCTCGTGCACCGCGTGAATCTCATAGACGCGTTCATAGAGAAAGTCCCGCAGAGTTACCAGGGCCCCATAAGTGCTGTGATGCATTCGAAGCTCCGGAGCTGATCCCTCCAGCGTGGCAAAGATGAGGTCTTTTACCATGGTATCAATGCGCCTGGCATGAGAATCCCCCAGGACCTCAAGACAAATCACGGGAATATCCCCGCCAACTATAACGCCACCACGAATGGCATCGTCAAGATCATGATTCACATAGGCGATGATGTCGCACACCCTTACCACCCTCGCCTCAAGGGTGGCGGGCAATGATGCGGGATCACCAGGAAGGATTTCCTCCTTCCTTTTGGAATGCTTTAAGATACCGTCTCTCACCTCGGCAGTAAGATTCAGACCAAGGCCATTTTTCTCAAGGACATCCACCACCCTCAGGCTCTGCTCATGATGAGAAAAGCCGCCGGGGAAAATCTCGTTCAAGACCGCTTCGCCTGCATGGCCAAAGGGTGTATGACCAAGATCATGGCCCAAGGCAATGGCCTCAGTAAGCACTTCGTTGAATTGCAGGGCCTTGGCTACGGTTCGGGCGATTTGCGCAACTTCTAGGGTATGGGTGAGACGGGTTCGGTAATGGTCACCGCTGGGCGATAGAAAGACCTGTGTCTTGTGCTTCAGGCGCCGGAAGGACTTTGAGTGTATAATCCTATCCCGGTCCCGTTGGAAATCGGTTCTAATCTCGCACGGTTCCTCTGGGATAAGCCGACCCTTGGTCTCGGCACTAAGTGCAGCAAAGGGAGAAAGCGTTCTTCTCTCTTCTTGTTCAAGGCGCTCCCGGATCGTCATGAGCACACGCTATAGCAAAAAAACGGTGTTTACAAAACTATTTCTTTTATTGTAACCACTCAGGTTCAAAGTTCCAAGGTTCACGGTTCAGAGATTAACCTATCAACGGTCAACGGTAAACCGTGAACCGTGAACCGTGAACCTGACAACCCGAGTAGTTACCTTTTATTTAGATAACGCAAAATGAGACGTTTTTTCCTTGACAGGAAAAAGATCCTATCTGACAGGCCAACCCTGACAGGGCCCGATGTAAAGCATATTCGAACGGTGCTGCGGTTGAAGCCTGGTGAGGAGATTTCTCTATTCGATGGCAAGGGCTCAGAATATCGCGCACGAATTACGGCCAGCACACCTAGGGCCATAACCCTCGCTGTCCTGGAACGGTTTCCTTCGATCTCAGGATCTCCTGCAGAAATCACCATCGCACAAGCCTTGCTCAAGGCCAGAAAAATGGATCGTATTGTGCGGCAGGCGACGGAACTGGGCATATATGCTTTGATCCCACTTATGGCCGAACGGAGCGTGCCAAGACCTGAACCAGAACGCTGGGCCGAAAAGGAGCAACGCTGGGAAGCTATTGCACGGGAGTCCCTAAAACAGTGCGGTCGATCTCAAATACCCCGTCTTGGGCCTCCAACCTCTTTTAAAGAGTTGGTTGGCACGCCCCAATTCTACGATCTAAAGGTCATCTTCCATCATGGTAACCCTGGGCTCAAATCCCGGCCTTACCAGAGTGATGCAAGAGATGGGCGCAAGTTGTTAGCCCTCATAGGCCCGGAAGGCGGCTTCACGTCCGAGGAGGTCAAACTGGCACTCGAAGTCGGTTTTGTCTGTGTTTCTCTTGGCCCAAGAATCCTGAAGGCGGACACTGCGGCTGTTGCAGCATGTGCCATTCTCCAGTACGCCTTTGGGGACGTAGGAGACCCCCCAAAAAACCCTTGACAAGAGCCAGGGGTTCTAATAGCTTTTCTTGGCCGCCGAGATAGCTCAGTCGGTAGAGCAGCGGACTGAAAATCCGCGTGTCCCCAGTTCGATTCTGGGTCTCGGCACCACCCTTCCAATATAAAAAAGGGGTTAGCCGATATGGTTGACCCCTTCTTTTCTGCCTGCTACCATTGATGCCTGTTTCTCCTAAATATGTGATTCAAACCCATAATGAATCCTCTGCTTCTATACCTGAAAGGGATTCTATCATAGCCTCCAAGTCTTGGTTTTCGGTTTTGAATTTAACGCCAATCCCCACCGTACCGGCCCGGACGATTTCGCCGGTGATCTTGATTGGCCTCTCGTAGTTGGACGACGAAAAGGTCAGTGTAAGATCCCGTCCAACGGAGAATGGCGTATCAGTTTCGATAAACACTCCGCCAGTACTTATGTTTTTTATGAAATCTTTGAAGGCACGCTCGCGATCAGCGTAATCTACGGCGATAAAGCAGGGTTTCCTGGGATGTTCCCTTCGATTTGTGTCTTGCCAATCCTCAAGCATGGTCAAAAGTGCTTGCTGCTGCTTTTCAGATAACTTGTTGATCAATTCTATCAACCGAGCAGTGACACCGGACTCGTTGGATTGTTGCTCGGAAACAGTCATATCAAAGCTCCTTTGTAATAGTTGAAATTCAGCCGCGTTATATAAAATCACGAAGCGATTTTATTACTGGTTTGGGTTTGTCCATAATCAACACTCTCTTTAAGCTCCTTACCGCACTTGAAGAAGGGTAGCTTCTTGGGTGGCACCTGCTTGGGTTCCCCGGTCCTGGGATTCCTGCCCACATAGCCTTTGTAATCCTTCACATAGATGCTGTATAGGCCCCTGATTTCGACCCTCTCGCCACTTGCAAGGGCGTCGGACATTTCATTAAAGAACAGATCAATGACCTGTTTGGCCTGGGCTCTTGTGAGGCCGGTTTCCGCTTTCAGGATTTCTATGAGTTGGGTTTTGGTCATGATGGTCCCCCTTGAAATATCAGTTAAATCAAGCTCATAAAGCATTATTGATGCGATGTCAAGGGATACTGAGGAGTTACAGGACTAAGCAATATTCTGTTATTTTCATTATCAATCTGTATCTTGTACTTATTCATGAAATCCATGCCCAGAATGCCATCAAATCTTCTTTCTTCTCCGGGCGGCAGATCTATTATTGCTACACGGAGGTTGTTTTGGATCAGATTTCCCACCTGAATAGAATCCAGCGTTGCCAATTGCGCCTGGATGTCCATGGACATCGTTTTCAGTGTGATAGAATTACCCGGTTCTCCTTCCAACTGAACCCTCCGTGTCAGTTCTCTTGAAAGAACGGTGATTCCGGCACCGGTATCGACCAGCATCCTGGCCTCGAGGAAGGCGTTCAACACGACAGGCACCATAATATGCCCGTCCACGGGCAGAAACCTGACAACGGTCATCACCTCCTCGCTTGATTCCTGGCCTGTCTCCTCACCGGCTGGCCCTGCTGTTTCCTTTTCATCTTCAGGGGGTATTTCCTTTTCCACCCCTTCGGCAGGAGCTTGCCCCTCTACTTTTTCCTCAGACAGCCTTTCCACGTCGGACGGAGAACAATATACATAGATGTTGTAAGCTTGCCTGTCGGCTTCGGAAGCATATTTGAGGAACCTGGCGAATTCCTGATAGGCCAACTCGTAATTGGCCTGGCGGCAGTAAATCGCACCAAGACAGTAGTAGGCGGGCGCAAATTCAGGGTCCAGTTCTATGGCCTTGTGATAGCACTCTGTTTCAGCCTCAGATTCATCATCCAGCACTCTGCCTTTTTCAAACCATTCTCTGGCCGTGTATATCGCACCTTGCCGGTCACGACAGAACTCGGCCTTTTGCTGATCTGAGGAGGTGCTGCCGCTTGTTTCATCCCCACTGAGGCGCTTATCTTCACGTCTGTCAGGCTTGAAGGATTCCTCTTGTGACTGACTTCGAGGGCGGTGATCAGTTTTTCTTCGGGAGTGCAGTTTGTTTCCGGATAGAAGTCGGGAGGGACTCCTTCCAGGCAGCGTGACGTCCTTTAGTTGAGCCCTGTTCTCCCTGTAACCGTATTTACCGATCGGCTCAGGAGTTTCGACATGACGGAAGGAGTTGATATACTTCGCAACAGAGAGCGCTACAATGCCTGTCAAGGCAATGACTATCCATACCTTATACTGCCTTTTCCTTCTTTGCCGGAGATATCTCCCAATGCTAGTGCCACAAAGCGCACAATATATGTCATCCGGTTGGCTAAATCCGCACTTTGGGCATATCATCTTGCCAAATCTTTTTTATCAGTGGTGTTGAGACCTCAGATGCTGTGATTACTGTAGACGCCCGCGTGGGCGTAACCTTTAGAAATAGTATTCTTATTTGACACTATATTCTCTTAAGTGTCAACATTGAAAAACAAGATAACAATTAAAGGTTTCCTCTGACTATGCCGATAAAATAATCAAAACACAAAACAAAGACGGCTGTGAAAAAAGCAAACCTCTCGAAAGAGTGGGACGCAAAGCCTCCGGTCCTGTTTTTGCAGGATAGCGGGGTTACCCAACCATTGCTGAATACTTGGGCCCATTCTTTCGTGAGAGGAATGGGCTTTTTTTTTCAAGGAGGTAGACAATGATAGCAGGGATCGGTACTGTGGCAAACTTGAATCAAGACAATCCGCACGCTGCCCAAGACCAAATAGAGGGGCCTCACGGGACGACAGCGGATGTCGCTGAAGGGAAGGTTAACCCCGTAGAATCACTTGATACTTTGTCTGATGAATCCGATTTGAATGAGGAAACTCATTCACAAGACGTGCCCAATCGGGATTCAGGAGAAGAACGTATCATTGACCTCCTGGGTTAGCGTAGCGCTCTTTAAAGATGAGTATCAAGCCTTTCTGGGCCAGGGTTTACGTCAAACGGTTTGTTGAGTTCATTCAGCTTGCGTGCTAGCATCTCTGGCAATGGCGGGCAGGTAGCCACGCTCGCCGGGCAAGCGGTCGGCATAAAGCTGACCTTACGTAGGGGCGGCCTGCCCTGGCGCGACAGAAGATAGAGAATGCCCCGGAGAGAAAAACCCGGTCTGGGCCAGGGGTTTATCCCGCCCGGCTGGCAATGGCGGGCAGGTAGCCGTTGTGGGAGGGGCTTTCAGCCCCGATTGTCGCGGCAGGAATGCCGCTCCCACGAGCAGCGTAACCGACCCGCCTGCCAGCGCCACGCTCGCCGGGCAACTGCAATGCCTGCACACATGGCAATGGCGGGCAGGTAGACCGTAGACGTTAACTTGAGTGGTTATCCCATTGGGAGGTATAGCTCTACAGTATCGCCGCCCCCCTCTTTGACCTTGATTTCGATACGCCCCTTGTGGGCCTCTATGATCTTTCGGGCCATGGGAAGACCCAGGCCGGCGCCAAAAGTCTTAGCGGAAAGATTCGAATGGAGCAGGGCATCTCGGATATCATCAGGTAAGGGACGTCCATTGTTCGAGATAGCGATGGAGACTTGCCTGGTGGGCAACAAGGGTTGAACGGACACGGTTACCGTGCCACCGGCCCGACGAATCATGCGAATGGCGTTTCTTAAAAGCTGCCGTAAGACCTTGGTGATCCCGGCAGCATCCACAGGCACCGGTACTGGTTTTTTGGGGAAATCCCAGATGACATTGATCTTCTCGCGATCGAAAACCTCCTTGAATCGATCCAAGACCTCCTCCAGGATTGAAACGATGTCTTTATCAGCAACCACAGGTTCGTAATCCTGGCAGTATTCCATAATCTCCATCAAAACGCGTTCCAAGCGTGACGATTCCTTGGCAATAATTTCTGAATATTGCCTTATGTCTGAAGCCTGAATCAGGTGCAGCCGACCCTTGTCTTCTTGCTCACTGATAGAGGCAAGTCTTTGGGCAAAGCCCCCGATGGCCGTGACAGGATTACGTATCTCGTGGGCCACTGCATCTAAGGCATTTTGGAGGGTGTTTCTTTGGGTATACACCATTTCCTCAGACGCCTCGTTTACCGACCGGTTATGCTGGTCCACCTGGTCCAGAAGCCCCTGAAGAGAGGTCTCCGTGAAGGTATTAATCCTGGCAAGGGCCTGGTTCGCCTTTTCCATGACCCCCAAGATGTCTTCCTGCGAATCAATCTCAAGCTGGAGATGTTCAGCCAACTCGTCAATCCTGTCAAAGGTGTTCGCAAGAATACCGTTAACCGTTTCAATATCCAATCTCAGAAGCCTCTGTGCCGTTTCTTGAAATTGATACAGCTCCGTCCGCTGGCCAAAAAAGATCTCGGTTGCCTCCCTTGCCAATTCCAGTATGTTACACACGGGTGGTTTGTCAGGTTGAAGGGCTTCGGACCCAAAATATTTCTGGCTTTCCAATAAGTGCTCGGGGAACCCCCATCGTTGCAGAACAAGGCACCCAGCTTCCCTGTGGTTAATCCCCAGGTTTTCCTCTTCCCATGCGATGGCCTCTTCCAGTGGAATATTACCTCCTGGGAAGGCTTCCTTTGTCTCGTCCGGACACGCATTGAAGAGCATGAGCATGCCAATTTCCAGGATCAAGCCCCAGACAAAGGCATCTTCCGGGTTCAGGTCAGATGACTGTGGGGATTGGGCAAAATTTCTTGCAATCAGTGCCCGATACAGGGAAGTCTTCCAGAAATGATCGTAGTGCATGCCCCCCACCTTTCCAAGGGGAAAGGTATCACGCAAGGAAAGACTCAAGGCCATTAAACGCACCTGCTTGAATCCAACCTGGACAACCCCCCGGAGGACAGAAGTAATCTGTTCCCGCCTGGCAAAGAATGCACTGTTGACCAACCTGAGTAGGCGCGTGGTCAGAGAGGGGTCTTTTTCAATAATGTGCGATAGATCCGATGCAGAACTCCGATCATCTGCCGCTAGCTCTACCAAGCGGATCGTCAGGGGGGATAATGAAAGAAGACCTTCACCGTCCGCGATCTTTTTCAGAAGTCTGGCTTTTTCCGTCTTCTTCATGGTACGAAACCCATCACAATTTCTTCGAGGTTACTTTCCCCAAAAAACACACTATTTCACAACTACAGAGATCATCAAATAGTTGAGTAGTTGAGTAGTTGAGTAGTTGAGTAGTTGAGTAGTTGAGTTGTTGAGTTGTTGAGTTGGAAAATAAGCATGTTAAATCACCATATTAGAGCTGCAATCATATCAAGTGTCCAATTTTTAGGCAAACGACATGAATTCATATAATAATAACCACTTAACCACTTAACCACTTAACCACTTAACCACTTAACCACTTAACCACTTAACCACTTAACTACTCAACCACTTAACGAGGTCTGAACTAGCGGACTCATTCGCTTTTCCAGCCCGCCATTCCGGCTGTCACAGAGACACAAGTGGCAATATTTTCAATAAGGCCTTTGAATGCTGGCGAAAGTCGATCGTACTCTTTACGGAGGCTGTCGAAGTCAAGCCTATCCATCTTAAAGTCCTTTGATGCTACTACCGAGGCACAGCGAAACTCATGGCCTATGTCCATGAACGGCACATACCCAAAGACATCGTCCTTTTTAAGAGTCAATAGTGGCAAATAGCCCTGCGGGGTCCGCTGTATTACACAAGCCTCCCCCTCCGTTACGGTGAACACCTCGTTGCCTGAGCAACCCTCTTTTATGATGACCTCCTTGTCTCCGATCAATCTATCAGGCCTGTTCTTTTTCATGAACAAGTCTACGGCTGTGTCCGTAATCTTTATTAGCCTGGCATCCAGGCTAAGAAGAAGTTGTCTGAATTCGGGTGATAAAGATGCATACTCTTCCGAAAGACGCTCAGCATCCAACACGCCTAGTTGAACATTGCCCACAGCAGTCACAGTTGCGCTTCGAACATGCCCCCGCCATAAAAGACATGTGATAGTGCCTATAGTAGTCCCCTCTCCAAGCCGGGCTATAGTCAAGGGACCATTGGAGGTTTGCCTTGTTATCTCCACCATGCCTTCCAATATGACCCAAATCCAGTTACCGTGTCCTCCCTCCGCAACAATTCTCTCTCCATCACGAAATTCCTCTTCGTCAATGATATACATGTAGTTTATTAGACGTCCTTTAATGAGCGGCAGAGCACCCCTTTCGCCACTTCTCTGGACGGCAGATGCTCTGCCAGGAAACAGAGGCCCTACTTTCTTGATGATGCCGTCATCCAGCATTCTCAGGGCATCGAGTATAATCTCCATTCGGCTTTTGTTGACCACATGTTCTACTTGAACAGCCTGTTGCTGAAATTCGAATTTCCCTTCGGTCCACCCAAACAGGGCGTAAATGGCATCTAGACCAAGCAAGGGACCACACATGGCATTTACGGGATTTCCATTCACGAAATGTATGAGGCCGGAGCCAGAGGCGTATTCACTCGTGATGTGCAGTATTCCGGTGTTGTTGTTACCGCCAAGTATTTGAAAAACGTCGGGCAGGCCAACAAAACGCAAATCTCCGGCAAGTACAGCTTTACCAGACATGATAATCCCTTATCGTGCCCATTTAAGTTCTCTGTGCAGATGTTGCAATGTCAGCTTCAGGCACTCTTGGAGGGTCGCCCTGACACCCGTTCCCTTCAAGGCACTTGCCGGAAAGGACGGAACTTCAAGTTTTCCGTTCAACTCTCGCTCCATAAGCTCCACAGGCATCAGGGGAATAGACTCCCTGGCAAGATCTCGTTTGTTGTATTGAACAACCAGTGGGATTTTGAATATGCTATTGTTCTGTTCGGCCAGGTTTTGCTGCAGATCTCTTAAAGACAACAAGTTTTCTTTGCGGCGAACCTGAAGGGAATCCGCAACAAACACCACACCGTCAACACCCTTGAGTACCATTTTTCTGGTAGAGCTATATCTTACCTGTCCGGGCACCGTGAAAAGCTGAATCTTGACCTCGCAACCCCTGATCTTGCCCAAACCCAGAGGAAGGAAATCAAAGAAGAGGGTGCGATCACCCTTGGTGTTGATCGAGACCATCTCCCCCATGGTCTGTTTTTTGAACGCCTTGAAAATATATTGCAAATTGGTGGTCTTCCCGCCTCGCCCCGGACCATAATACACGATCTTGCACTCGATGACTCTATCTTTTAAGTTGAAATTAGCCATAGCACTTATACCTATACCATCGATAAGAATCTAACCCGGACAAGCCCGCCCGGCATTCGCCTGAGGCGTAGCCGATGGCGGACGGGCCGGAACCCCAAAAAAGTGCCTAAAGTGCCTAAAATGCCTAAAGTGAGCTAAAGTTAATGTGCACGCCTTCGGCGTGGTCAGTCTCAAAAACAGGTTGCGCCGGAGGTGCATTCCTCAACTTTAGGCACTTTAGCTCACTTTAGGCACTTTAGCTCACTTCAAATTGAATACGAAAAACATTTTGTGCCAGAAAAAACACGCATTTCACAACTTAGGGACTACACAGAAAGATTACAGGATATCCAGTCGATCGGATCTTTCTATTGTGATGCTCAAGACATAGTCCCCTCGCCTGGGGCCGGTCTTTATTTTTGTGTATTCTGAAATAGTGGCGTCGGCCCTGAATGCGGCTATGGAGGAAAAGAAGTGAACACCTTTCAACCGAATTCCGGGCACGAAACTGTCCAACAAATCCTCGTCCTTAGCCGAAATGATTAAACTGATCACGTGACCCGACTGAAAAGTGACTTCAAGCTCCTTTACGTTACCCTTGCAGGGGCCATTTTCCAGTCTAAGTCTAATTGAACAAATATCCAGGAAACTCCCTTCGCCTTCCATATCCTCAGATTTTTGAGAAGATTCCCAGGCCACCTCTGGCAGCGTCGTCCGAACACCCTTTTTTCTCAAAACATACTCAAGGAATGAGCGTATGTTTCTCAACTGTTGCCTGGACAACAAATCGCCGGATAACCATTCTCGAAATTGATTAATCGCCGCATCAGTGGACGAAAGTGCTAGGTGACTCCTGAGGATGTTCTTCGCTGCAATAAGTGGGAGAATACCTTTCTTCAGCAGTCTGTTGAATTCCGTCAAGGCCCGCTCATACTGACCAAATTTGGCCAGGGCTTCAGCGCCTTCCATCTTGGCTGCATCTTTATCTTGGGAAAATGAAAATAAGTTTTTGATCAGATCTTGCAGCTCCCCGGACAGTTCAGGGGCCTCTGTTTCTCGATCTATCTCAGCCAGATCTTTTTCCAGGCCACGGATTTTGCCTTTAATGACACTTATTGCCTTTTTATTATTTTGAAACTGTCGGTTTTCTCGGATCAATTGAAGAACCTTCAGGTATTTCTCTTTAGATTCCTCCAAGAGGCCCTGAGTGCGATAAAGTTCCGCCTCTTTTACCAACAGCTTTATCTGTTTTTGATCAGCCATTTGGCACCCCATGTTGGTAGAACCAGAGGAGGTTTGTGATATTGGAGCAAGTCCCACGGGCTTGTTTCCAGAACCATCTCTGCCCGAAGGTAGCCCCGCTTTCAAGAGCGGGAATACTCTGGTCTCTATCTTCAATTTTATGCAAATATCGCGCCATAGCAGACTGTATCACTTGGAAGAATTTTCAAGGCTATACAACAGCGGAAGAAATAGGGCTTATCCTTAAGACATTCCAGGGTGGACAAACCTTTTTTAACCCCTCCATCATCAAAATCCTGGAGATTAATGCCAGCAGGGTGCAAAGGGAGGACCTCTTAGAAGGAATTCGGCTTATCCAAATAAGCGGCCTGTCATGACCCGCTCAACCCGCTCCTTTCTCACAGGCCCCGTATATTCAAGGCATGCAAGGATTGGGGCGTTCAATACTCTTTGAAGCTTCTGGGACTCAAATTCCCATCCCAATGACAATATACTCTCCTTGTTAAAGTCCTGCAGTATTCCGCCAATATAAAACGACTCACCAATCCGTTTTCTGTGCTTACAAAATTGTAACTGGATAAGGCCCGTCAAGGGCGGGATTGTTCATCCTTTATATGGTGTGAGACCTTGTTAAGTCTTTGCAGTTGGCCATGTTGGAGGCATATAGATCCCCTGGCACTACAGGGTCAGGCACTTTAGGCACGCGTCTTGCTATCCTCCGTTGGCTACCGGTACTTTCATGGGCGGTATGCATTCAGTAAGTACCAACCCCAATAAGAGGAGGTAGAACAAATGGCAAAAAAATTATTGGCGAAATTCTGGAAAAGCGGGAAGACTCTCTTGACATTCCTTGTCCTGGCCATGATGTGCATTACACTGACCGGCTCCATCGGTTTTGCAGGGCCAGGTAAACGTTCACCGGGCAAAAAGCGCATCCTGGTGCATTATCGAGCAGGCATGGCGAACAGTGAAATGAAGAAGAGCGTTCAGCGCCACCGTGGGCGCATCGTCCGGCATTTGAGGGGAATCAATGTCCGTGTTGTGGAAGTTTCCGACGATGAAAACGTCACTGCAGTCATTGAAAACCTTTCCAGGGATCCTTTTGTCAAGTTTGCCGAAGAAGACAGGCTTGTTCCCCCGGAAGAGATCTCCGCCAACGATCCCTATTATGATTATGCATGGCATCTTGGAAAAATCAAGGCCCCTTCTGCCTGGGAGACATCCATGGGTGACGGCGTTGTCGTGGCTGTTCTGGACACGGGGGTGGACGAAGATCATCCTGATCTCTTTGGCCAAACGGTCCCTGGCTGGAATATCTACGATGATGACGACGACACGTCAGATGTTTACGGGCACGGCACCAGGGTGGCCGGCACTGTTGCGGCAGCGAGCGACAACGGGATCGGAGTGACTTCCATCGCCTGGCACGCTCTCGTCATGCCTGTTCGCATCAGCCGTCCCGACGGCTATGCCTACATCAGTGACATCGCAGAGGGAATCACCTGGGCGGCCGATAACGGTGCCAAGGTGGCAAACATCAGCTACGATGTTTCCGCAAGTCCCACCATACAGAATGCTGCTTCCTACATGAGGGAAAGCGGCGGCGTGGTGGTGGTTGCAGGAGGAAACAGGGAAGGATACCGATCCATTGAGCCCAGCCCTGCGCTCATCTCTGTAGGAGCTACTGACAGCAGTGACGTGCGAGCGCTCTTTTCAGCCTATGGGGAATATCTCGATCTGGTAGCCCCAGGAGTAGGGATTTACAGCACTCGACGTGGCGGCGACTACTCTGCTGCGTCGGGAACATCCTTTTCAAGCCCAATAGTGGCTGCCGTGGCAGCGCTCGTGATGTCGGTTAACCCTGCCCTGGACCCGGCTCAGGTTGATACGATCCTCAGAGAAAGCGCGGATGACCTGGGAGACGAAGGCGACGACATCTATTACGGTTCCGGCCGTGTCAATGCCGCCGAAGCCGTGTTAGCTGCCTGGGAATCCTCAAATGAAGACATTGAAGCCCCAACAGTTGCCATCACGTCACCTGCACCTGGGAGTGTTTCCGGTGTTGTCCCAATTGATGTAAGCGCCACAGACGATGTTGGCGTAACCCGTGTGGAACTCTATATCGATGGAGAGCTGGTGGGGACTGAGACCAGCGAACCCTTTGGCTTTAGTTGGGATTCAACCACAGTTCCCGACGGCACGGTGACGCTGGTGGCTTACGCCTATGATAGTGCAGGAAACGAAGGGATCTCTTCTCCTGTAACACTCGACGTACAAAACGAGCCGGATCCGGAAATCTGCGGAGATCTGGATGCAGACGGAGACGTAGATTACTATGATTATATGATCTTTCGCGGAACCCTTGGTCTTCATGCGGGGGATCCCGACTATGTGGAAAAGGCCGACTTTGACGGGGACCAGCGGATAACGCTGATAGACTTTTGGGCCTGGTACGGATGCTACCAGGATTATTTGAGAGGGCGATAGACGGGGCCCGTTGGGACCTCTGCAGATAGAAATCCCCCTAAACCTGCCCGCCATTGCCGTGTGTGTAGGCATTGCAGTTCCCTTGCGAGCGAGGCGCTGGCAGGCGGGTCCCCTTTGATAAAGGGGGACTTTGAGGTACCCCCCTTTGGAAAAGGGGGGATAGGGGGGATTTTAGGAATGAGGCAATTTTCATTGTAAAACATTATGTTAAGGCTGACATTGACGTTGCCATGAGATGAGGCCGCCCGGTACACACCGGGCGGCCTCTTTTTCAGCAGGGAGGCGCTGCGTGGAACCTTGCGCCTCCATTTGGCTCAAGTGATTAACGCTTCTTTACCCTGCGACGGGCTGCGGCAAGCCCAGCAAGCCCGGTTCCGATCAGGAAAAGGGTGGCGGGTTCCGGCGTTTGGGTGACCGCAAGGGGGGTGGAGGTCCACTCAGCGAATAGCCCGGTTGGCAATAAGAAACCTTCCGTCGGATCACCTGGGGTCACGTCCACATCCAGCCATGAAAAACCCGGCCCCAGACAGTGGAAGTCCAGGGTCGCCAGGAGGATGTCATCTCCCGATATGGGGAATCCCGCATAAGGCAATAGAGCTCCGAATCCGTCATCTGTAGCGGGTGGTGGTGGCAGTGGCATCCAATCTGGTCCAATGATAAGGGAAGTCCATTCCATCTGGGTGTCGTCATAGACCAAGTCGAGACCCCAGCCGAGGATGGCATCCTGTTGGGGAATATCGGCCACCAGGTCCACGAAGAATATGTCGCAGGGATCGACTACGATGGCTGACGGGTTGAATTCCAGCGAGATGGTGGCCTCAGCCGGCATGACGTTCACGCACGCCAGTGCGGCCACCAGAGTACAGATTAAAAGAAGTTTTTTCGCCATTTTTTACCTCCTTGTACTGATGTTGTAAAATAAATTGGATCACATCACTCATGAAAATCTTGGCTCGGCTCATCCGGCCTCATTAAGGCGGCCCTGAAACGTATGCCACCCAGCACTGGTACCACGCGGCGAAATCAGGAAGGGCTACCACACCGTCGCCATCAAAATCCGCCTCAGCATTCCAGTTGGGATCCCCGGGTGAACTACCAAAATAGGACAGGAAAGCGTAGTAGTCGGCTACGTCCACGGCGCCATCATGATTAAAGTCACCGCATATGGCAGGTCCAAGACAAACCACGGTGTCGTCTCCCTGGGTTGTAGGTGGTGTATCATCACTATCAATGGTACAATTATTATGGATGGTACTTCCAGGCGTTACACCGGAATTGACCTGAACGACCAATTGGACAGAACCTGAAGCGCCTGCCAAAAGTGTTCCCAAATTCCAGGTAACAGTCCGGGTTGGAGAATCATAAATTCCGCCACCAGTCGCAGATACAAAGCTGGTCTCAGTCGGAATGGTGTCGGTAATGGTTACATTTCCCACATCAAAAGGATTCAGTGTGTTGTCAAAACCAATGGTGTAGGTAATCTGCTCTCCGGGATCCAGACATTCGGTGGTGTCGTCCAAGCCGTCATCCTTGTCGAGGTTAAGAGGATTGTACGAAACGTCTTTGCCTGGGATGGCAATTCCCGTCGGACTAGAGTAACCGGAAGCCATACTAAATTGCTGAGCGAGTGATGTATCAAAAATCCTAAGCTCGTCCCCGGAAAAGCCCGTACTGATGTACACTAGGCTTGTAGCCGGATCTACTGCAATTCCCATCACGCCTTTGTAGGATCCCAAATATACCTCGGATTCCGATGATAAATTAAGGTCGTACTTGCAAAGGTAGTAATTATAAGCGAATCCTCCGCCGTAATACAGGAGTTGATTCGTAGCGTCCACTGCGACACTGACAGCGGTGCGTCCAGTTGTGATAGTCCCGGCAGATGACCAATCGACAGTGTTGTAGATGTTAATAGTTGTGCTGCGGTTGGCCACATAGAGGAGATCGTTGATTTCATCCAGGGCGATGCCATACGTGGAGGTTCCGGGTAAGGTAAACGGGGAACCTGCAACTGCCGTCAGGGTATAGGTAGTCGCATCCCAGTCATATACGTACAAATTAGTCCGCCCTCGGTCAACGCAGTACATCCGCCCCTTGTCATGGTCGTACACGATGCCGGCCAGGTTGCGAGCGCCGGGAGCTGTCACCGTGCCCAGCTGTGCAAAGGTTGTGGGGTCCATTATTTGGAGCCAGCCCTCGCCTTCGTACGTTATGAACAAAATCTCGTTATCTGAGTCTACTGCTACTCCCACAGCCCCCCAGCCGGCTGAAGCGCCATCCGCTTGAAACGTTAAGCCGGGGGGGCCCGGCGGCACCGGCGATATGTTGTAGGTAGCGATTTTATAATTCTGGGTTGCCATATACAACGACTTTGCCCCTGCGGTTGTGGCAAGACTGAAACCCAGCAGCAAAGTGACTCCTAGCATGAACAATAAATTCTTTCTTAACTTTTTCACCTCAATCCTCCTTTCAATGAATAACGTCACATGGTTTTAGGTAACCTTTCTGCCACCTGCCCGTTGTCAAAAACCGAAAAAGCAACGCATCAACCGCCTGACACGCGACCCATTGGAAAGATCAAATCGTGTTCAACGGTGAAAAAAGCCTGCCTTGGACAACGGACACAAACGATTAAAAAAGACTTTGCTCCAGCGACTTTCACCCCCTTTCAATTTTTTTCTTTTTCTGGAAATCTATCACAAAAGACACACTGAAACGTTTCTCGCTTGATCGGGTGTATTCCTGAATTCTTATCGCGCTGTGATAGTTCTCTCAGTGCAGTTGAACCCAGTTCTCATTTACGACACAGCCACTGCAATAGTGTCGTAGCATTATCGGCCACGCAGAGCATACATGGTCTGCGTGCCTTTTTGCCCAATCAAGCCGCGGTAAATGAAATAAAACAGGCTCATCGCGGATTAGTGGGAAGATCGTCTAATTTCTGGGTGGGAGCGGCTTTCCAGCCGCGAGAGTCACGGCAAGAATGCCGCTCCCACAATGACATTGAAGAGGCTGAAAGCACTATGAAGCCCTGAGATCTTCCCACTAATCCGCGATGAGCCTAAAATCCTTACGGATTAACTCCGGAAGATACAACGATAGGGCCTTTCAAATGCCTATTTTGCTGCCTATTTTGCCACTTATTATGAACCCAAAATCCTCTTCTTGAATTCCGTCCTGGTAGGGAACGTTTCTAGACTTTTCTCAAACGCCCCCTTGCATAGAGGTTGAACAACGGTAGCAAGAGCCTGGATGACAGTCATTCTCATCCCTTTAGAGCAAGAACTGTGCCCGATAGGCTCTAAAAAATCTTTAACAGGTATTTCAAATAGTTAGGTGATACTGCGCCACAGGTGAGAGTCGAAATTTTGGGCAAAAAAATGCTAACTTGTGAAAAAAAAATACCACTTCTTGGCAGGTTTTTGGGCACCGCTTTAGACTTAGACAGGATTTAGAGGCGGACGGGACTGCCTTACTTTGGGCGTAACTGCTTCATGGGAATTTTTCACTGTAGGCTGATAGAAATTCCGAGACGTTAGGGCGGCCCTCAGCAGATCGGGTCAAAGATATCGAGATTGTGCTCCACAAGGTCTCAGCAAGCATTCCTTTCGGGAATGGAAAAAGAATAAGGTGAGACAGGATGGATTATAGAAAGCCTAAACGGATCTTTGAAGACTCTGGAACGGTTGACCCCATAAGGTCTTACCATGTTCAGTTAGAGAACGTGGTCAACACAAAGAATCAGGATTTGAAGACCATGGTGGACCATGGAAGGCCACAAAAGTCGCATTGGTAAGAATTTGGTAATGCACCCCCCAGGAAAGACCCTTAGCACCGAGGATGAAATAAGTCCCCCCGTGTCCATTCTTAAAATCCCCCTCGATCCCCCTTTGCCAAAGGGGGAGGCACTTAAGGAACATTTAAGTTGTGGAAGTTATTTTGGCCTTATTGCTTACTCAGAGACGCCGAGGCTGTCCCTTATTTGGCTTTCGATGAAACCTTCAAGTTTATCATCCCGGGCCTTGAATCCTTCGATCTTCTCCAACAGCTCTTCGGCCTCTTGTCGTTCTTGGAAGTCCTGCTTAGATTTCAGTGCACGATGCAAAGCCGCGAGCGCTTGATCCGTCTCGCTGTTTTTCCAGTAGGCCAGGCCCAGATGATAATGAAAAGTCGGATTTTGGGGCATTTTCTCGACAGCATCCCTCAACTCGGCCACCGCGCCGCCATAAAGGCCTTTCCCGATAAGTGCAAGGCCGAGTGTATCTGCAACACTGGGGTCATCTGGCAACTGAGCTTTCGCCTTTCTTGCCAGGCTCAGGGCACGATCCGGATCCTCGCCTTGTTCGATCAGCAGCCAGGCCAGATTGTTGGCAGCAGGCGCAAAGTCAGGATTGATTTCCAAAACCTCCTCGTACTTCTTGCGCGCCTGGGCGGCTCTTCCCACTTGATCATACAGGGCAGCCAAAGCCATGTGGGCCTGTATGAATTGAGGCCGTTTTTCGAGGAGTTCCTGGTACTGGGTGATCGCCTTGGCTGTTTCATTCTTTGCCTGGTAAAGACGGGCCAGGGAGAGATAAGGTGCTGTTAGGTCAGGACTAAGCTGCAACGCTTTGTTGAAGGCTGCTTCACTTTGCTCATAGTCCCTCTCTGAAAGCAAAATACTGCCCCGCATTTCATGAAGGATGGCCGCCAACCTAGGGTTTTCCTTGTGCTGAGAGATTGTTCTTTGCAGAAATGATAAGGCTTTGGCGGGTTGCTTCTGGGCCATGTACAAGGAAACCTTTGCCAATAAAGCCAGCACATGATCAGCTTGCAACGCCAGGGCTTTGTCTACATGGGCCATCGCCTCGCTGAACCGGTGCTCAGACCTCTCCAGGATGGCCAATTGGTAATAGGCCCGAGGATCGTCAGGACGAAGCTGCGTTGCTTTCAAGTAAGCCTGCCGTGCGCTTTTGGCCTCTTGCTTCAAAACCAGGGCGTTACCCTTGAGCACATGAGCTCGATAGTTGCCAGGGTCTTTAGCAAGGACTATCTTGAGCTGTTCCAAGGCCAGATTGGCTGCTCGTTCAGAAAGGTAAATTCCCGCAAGAAGGGTTCGCGCCCCTAAGTTGGCTGGACCGTACTCCAAAGCTTTGAGCAGCGCACTCTTCGCCTTGGTCGAGTCTTTTTTGGCCAGGCAGGCAATGCCCAAGTAATAGTGGGCACCTCCGTGACGAGGATATTCGCTTGTAATGGCTTCAAGGATTGCCGCCGCTTCTGCAGGCTTCCTGTCTTCAAGAAGGAGGCGGGCTTTGAGTAAACGGGCGACTGCGTTGCCCTTGTCTTCCTTGAGTACTTTATCAACGAGCTTTTGGGTTTCCTCTAACTTACCCATGTCCATGTAAAGAGACGCCACGGCATTCTGGATCTCAAGCTTTTCGGGCTGCAATGCAAGGGCCTTATTCATCCATGTCAAAGCACGTTCCCAATCTTTTTGAGACCTATAAAACGCACCAAGAGTCATCTTTGGCAGGACTTGCTCGGGCGCCCGGTCAGCCATTTTGAGAAAAGTGCTCTCAGCCACCTTCATATCGCCCCTGCGCACATAAAAGTTGCCGAGTTGACCGAGCAGCGCCATGTTTTCCTCGTCTTTGGCAATAGCCTCCTTGAGCTGTCTCTCTGCTTCCTCCCACTCGCCTCGTTGTTCGTAAAAGCGCGCAAGTTCCAATATGGTCCGAGGGTCATCAGGGCTGGCTTCTATCGCCTGCTTGAGATACCCCTCAGCTTCCGCATACCGTTTTTCGCTGCCGGCGATACGTGCCAACGAGACATAAGCGCTGATATTCTTGCTGTCCAGGGCTGTCACCTTCTTGAGAACTTCGCTCGCCTCATTTGGTTTGTTTTCCCGAATCAGCACCGCCGCTTGCAAGAATAGGGCGTCAGTGTTTTCAGGTTCTTTTTCCAGGACAAGCGTCGCTTTCTGGCGAGCCTCTTCGGTCTTATTGGCGCGAAGATAAAATTGACTCAACTTGAGCTGGGCCTCGAGATTTTCGGGATTGAGATCAACGGTTCTCTGAAGTTCCGCAAACGCCTGCCTCATCTGCCTTGTTCTCAGATAGGCCAGGGCAAGCTGGTAGTGCCCACGGGCGAATCTCGGTTCGGCCTGAATTGCATTCTTGTATTCAATGATGGCTTTGTTGAACTCCTCTTTCTCAAAGTACGCATCCCCCCGCTCCATGTGTTTGGCCCGCGTCTCGGCTGGATTGCGGCTGCAAGACAGCAAAAGGAGCAATAAGATGGGGAACAAAAATCCTCGGCAGAAACTGTTGTCAAAAAATCTCATTCAAACCTCCCTGCTTGTTAAGTAGTGTCCATCCAGTAACTCCCCCTCCCCTGGAGGGCCCGCCATAAGCGCTAAGTTGTTTTGTAAACCTTCACAGGTTACATTTATGCCGTGCGGAATTGTTTTGAAAGATGAACGTCGAACATATTAAAAGATGAACGTCCAACATCGAACATTGAACGTCGAACGTCGAATGAAAAACGAATATCCAATACCGAACATTCAACGGCTATTTCTGTTTCTTTTCAGCCGTTTTGATACTCGTAACGAAAATCTTAATTAATTCTTCTGTTTCCTCT
>JAFDKF010000119.1 GCA_019307135.1 Deltaproteobacteria bacterium | reverse complement strand
TTTTGATCGGCTGGTTCGGGCCTGTGTGACCACCCAAACCGTCACATACAACGAAATCATACGTCGACCCTCCGCCACCCGAATGAGTTTTGGCAGCTAAGTCAATAGGCATTTGGCATATATTTATTCCAAATATTATAAAATAACGACATATTGTAGGCGGCCAAATGAAATGAGTAAAATGGCCAAATGAAACGAGTAAAAGTATCGGCCCCAGAGAGGTTTGTTATTAGCTCGAGAAAGGTTTGCCGCAAATGCAAAAAGGTTTCGTCCCATTAGTGAAATTGTTCACAACTCAAAACAGGGGGTAGAAAAGGGAAATTTGCAGGTAGCCTTGAGAAAAAAGTAGGTTGGACGGGCCTGCTTGGACCGCTAAAATGGCAGGTAAAAGGTGGTTGGTGCAATTACGCATGTCCTACTCATCTTATTATACTTAAAGTCGTTCTACTTACCTCCCATTTAAATAATGTTTAAGAATATAAACTACTTGAAGTTCAATAGGCCTCATTTCTTCTTCTGCGAGTTTTTCAACCGCCCTTAGAATAGGGCTGTATTTTCCAAAATCGATTGTAAGGGCCGTATAAGGGCCTACAGTAGCTTTTTCCGGTTTAGGCATACCGTGAGTCGTCTTTTCCTTTTTTGGGGTCTCTGTGGGGCTCTCTGTGGCTCGTTTCTTTGGGGGCCTGCCCCGTGGCCTTTTCGGTTTGGACTCTTTCTTCGCAGATCTGCCCTTGTTTGAGCGTTTCGCCATACAGGATGGACAATAAGGGCAGTTTGGGGAGAGGGTTATTTTGCCGCAATCACACAGCCTGGCGTTTTCCTTCTTTTCGGGCCTAAGCGAATCATCCTTGCTCTGGCCCTGTCCCCAATATGTACAGCTCTCGCAATTAAAGCCCTCCCAGTCCTTTTTGGCAGCAAGGTCGAGGCAGTTCTCATAAAGGTCACAAGCCATATTTCTGTGACCCTGGCCCGGTTTTGGGTTTGCGTTTGCCGTCATAGTTCTTGCTTTTTTAGCTACAGGCCGGTTTTTAGCCCCCTGAGCACACCCCTTGCAGATCGGAAAAGGAATAGGCAGAAAAGGCCGTCTTTTTCGGTTCGCTTCTTGCCTTTGTATGCAAGCCGCAATCCGTAAGGTGCACGACGCCTTTTCACAGTAAAAATATTCCGGACGGCTAAGGATTTCATCCACTTGGCCCACTCAGAAACGAAGCCTTTTGAGTGTTAGTGTGGGCACCAGGGACCGCCCCTGGTGCCCAGGAGGAGCGAGATAGGTATTTGCTAAACTAAGAGGGTACTGGGTGCCCCCTGGCGGGCAGCAAACACCGGCCTCTCGCAGGCCATGCTGGAACCCCGCCATAACTGTCCTTATATTGGCTTTCTGAGAGGTGGGAATTTCATAACCGTGTCGAGCCTTAATAAACCAAACGCCTCATGCTCTTCAGGGGTTTCCAGGGCGCTACCTTCGATATCAACCTTGCCTTCAAATCTTGATACTACCTTCTTCCATACCTCGACAAATGCCGTCCATCGGCACCCTTGAGGATATGGCACCGGAACGCCATCATCACGATAATACCAACGCTGTCGGGGGTTTAATTCCTGGGCCAAGACTTCTTGGAGTTTTGAGATCTTTTTTTCAAGTCCCGTTACGGTTTTCTCTATGTCTTTTTGCCTCACTCCGTCTTGTAATTCAGAGAAGATTGTGTCTATCTCTTTTGGAGAGAAAGTTATCAAACATGGAACCATTCTTGCTCCGTTGATTGGTGTGCTCTCCAGGAACAGCTCGTCAAACAAGCGCGATTCCCTTATTTGAACGCTCGTAAGATGGTCTTTAAATTGCTGGATTCGGAAGGTGTTAATTTCTTCCACGCGTGCCTTAAATCTACTCTCAAGCTCCTCCTTGTGGATAGGCAACGCCCTGTTTTTCACAATTTTCTCTTGAAGAAGCTTGATCTCCTCCCGGATCTTTTGATCGTACACATAGTCCTTAACCCAGGCATAGGTTCTGGTATCGAGACGAAAATACCGTTTGACCGCCGCTCCTCCCGTGTTGGAGAGGACGCTTTTCGCCAACCTGTCAATTTCGTAACTATCCATTGTCCATCCCTCCTTTTTGTTTGAGGTTCATTAGTCGCTGTGCGTGTTCCTGAATAGTTTCACTACCATAAGGCACACAGCATTAGCTATATTTCAAAATGTCCTCGTCAGTAACCCCCATAAGTTCATTGATCTTGCGCCGGCCCTCATCAGGGATCGCCGCTGAATCAGGCCCAGGGGCCTTGCAGGCGTATTTCAAAAAGTCCTCGTCACTGACCCCCATCATTTGGTTGATCTTGCGCCGATCCTCATCAGGGATCGCCGCTGAATCAGGCCCAGGGGCCTTGCAGGCATACTTCAAAATGTCCTCGTCACTGACCCCCATAAGTTCATTGATTCTCCGCTGTGTCGCGTCTATGGTGGGCTGTGGTGGGGTCAAGCCCGTGGGAGTAAACACTATGTCTCGTCCCAAAACCAATTCAAATTCTTCCATTGCTCTTGCTCCTTTCCAAAACAAAAGGGGTTACATGGTATCCATGCAACCCCCTCTTGGCTGCCCTCATTTTGTTTAGCCCTGGCAGGTCGGTGAGGGTACCGACTTTTCGGTAGCTAGCCTATCCAGGGCGAAATCCTTAGTTTTCGTCCTGATCCAGAAAGCCCTTAGTATTAGCCTTCTTGACCTCTGTCTTTTCTTGTGCTATGATTTTATTAAGGTCGGGTTGACCCCGGATCTTCACTTGGAGCCTTTGCCTGCCTGCAAGCCTCGGCAAGGGCTCTTTTTTTGTCGTATTCTTCTTCGAAGCTCTCATACTGGCCACCTGTCTGGGACACAAACAGGCAAAAGCTATCGAGTAGTGTCAGCACCCCGTTTAAAGCAGGGAAAAGCTTAATGTCGTCCCTATAAGCCTCTCTCATTATCTTCAGTATGCTGCCAATTTGTTCTATGCGTATCTCAGCTTCTTCGCTAAAGCTGTCAAAATCGAACGGTTCTATCTCCTTAAACGGACACTCCATTTCCCACCTCCTTGTTTGGTTCGCGTTCTGCCATGCTTTTCAGGCCTTCAATCACCCTGATTGCCTCTTGCTTCGTTCTCACCACCTCCCTTTTTATGATTCTTTTGATGAAGCCCTTGAGCCGTTCCGGGTTCCCTTGCCAGCCCAGTTTTTTCTCCAGGTATTTGATCAACCTGGCCTGTTTAGGGGTGATCATCTCCACCACGTTGAGGGGCAAGTCTCGCCGTGGCTTCCTCTTCTTTGTGATCTTGCCCCCGGCCCGGGCCAGGGCCTCAATAACGTCCTTGCCCTCCATAACAGTGAGGGCCTTAATTGACTCCTGACCAGTGACCCCAAAGACCAGATCATGCAGCTTGTCACTGTCCATGCCAAGTTGCCGGGCCAGGACCCAAATCAACTTGATCTGTCCTTCAGTAATCAAGGCAATCCCTCCTTTGCCTGGTCTTGATTTAACCCCTCTAACTCCCTTTCCTTAAGCCTATGCTGCCAATTTTTTCCAGATATACGTGCAATTTTTGAGTAAGCTCCGCTTCGACTGTCACAGCCGAAACCTCTGTGCATTACTCAAGGCCCTTGATGCAGCCTTATAGAAAGCTTCAACGGCCGTCTTGACATCGTTCAAAGCGGCGTCCATGCTGGTCCTTGCTTTGCTTGTAGCCTTGGGGTGTATAATCGTTTTTATCATGGTCTGGCATAGGCCCGATACCTGTGACAGGGGGAGTATTTCACCCCCCCGTCCCCGAAGTTCGCGAATGAGTTCATTTCGGTCCCCTCGCAGTGGGTTATCTTTTCGAATGACCCTTCTTTGTTCCTCATCAAGGGCCTCCAGGAGCCTTTGTGCTTTAACCGATAACTGTTCCATTTTTACACCGCCGTCAGCCGATTTGCTTGACGAAGAAGGGTTAAATCTATCCCGATCTCCTCAACTTTACTGAGCTGCATAGCTATCTTTAAGACATCAACCATTGCACGAAATTTCCCTAGGCCCGATGCTCTCCTGTGTAAAAAATCCACACACCGCTTATCCAGGCCGGGACAAAATGCATCCACAATGGCCCGGACGTCCTCCCGCAAAACCCGTTGACCAAAAACCCGCTTAAGTGAAATGCGGCTCAGAATCTGCTCATAGATAAACCGACCTCTCCGGTCTCTGGCTTTACCAGACAGGCGATCATAAAATTCCTGCTGCCCGACATACAAAATACCAACACCCACCTCATCATAAATGCTGCGGAGACCCTCCAAGGCTTCCCAGGATAGAAAATGGCTATCATCTATTATCAATAATTTTTCAGGCCACTTATGTAGCCGATCAATAATCTCGTCAAGTAACGGATCAACTGCATGTTTGCCCCAGTAGGCACAGCCAAGACTTTCAGCTATCAGTGAAAGAACAGCCCCCAGCGTTCCCTTGGTAACTTTACAACGTACAATAATCGTGTTAGGGTTCTCCCTCCTGTATTTCTCTATGGCTTCGCTCTTTCCACAACCAGTCGGACCTATATACATGCTCTCAAGGAAGAGTGTTTTACTCGCCTCGCCCAACTCGTGAATAACGTTGCGGCACACGGTATCAACGATTGGCAAATGAAGGTGCGGGTTTCGTACATGTTCTCTATGAGCAAGTAGATGTTTGACGCGTAGCTGAAATTCCATAACACCCGATTCCAACTGCTTTTCGATGTACGCATGAACTTTTTCGGGAGGGACTCCCATCATAGCGGCAACTGCATGTGGGGAGTTGTTTGTCCGCACGAACCATGCCATAAACCGTTTATGTAAATCCCTATTGTATAGAGATCGTTCCTGGTCATCAACAAATGCGGGAAGAGCCTCGACAGATCCCATCTCAAACACCTCCTGTCAGTCTTTTATAAGCCGGTATTTCCGCTTTTCCGGCTCCTTTTGCCGTTGACTACAGGCAGCTAAAAGCCGAGCACCAAAATTAGCGACCCCGCCTGCTGCTACAGCCTGTTCTTTGTCCTCGATTTCTTCCTCGGCGCGTTTTCTCAGAGCCTTTTCAGCTTCACGGATTGCCTTGTTCTCAAAGGTTTCCTCCCGGTGCAACGCACATACCTGACCGGGTGCATTACGCTTTTTTTCAATGAGAGTAATCATTGGATCGCCCACAGAATCACTTAAAGTTCTCAAAGCTCGCGCCTCCTCGCGAATCCGCTTTTTCTGAAGCTTCTTAGCTTCACGCGCCTCCTTAAGGGTAATCCCTTCAATGGATGTGTCTCGGGCAACACAAACAAACTCATCATTAAGGTCAAAGACGTAGAGCCTGCCTATATCGGACAAGTCCTGACGAATCTTTATCCTCTCGCCAATTCGCTCTGCAAGCTCCAGTGCTGCATATTGTCCTGCCTCAAACTCAATACCCTTCTTTCGTATGATCCTTTCACCACGTGGAGCTAAGAGGATGTCCAACAGATGTGGATCTTGAATTTTCCTTACAGGCCGAGGGCTTGTGGCGGCCTTGGCTTCAGGTGATATATCTATTCCGCGATGGACTCGCTGATGATAAATGGATTCAATCCAGGCATTCATAATTTCCTGAAATTCGGAAGGTGATAACGCGCACTCTATGACCTCACCTTTCTTCAGCATACGCTGGGAAAACGACCTCCGGGCTTCGATGTCCTTTCTCTGTGCCACATTATGACCCAGATACTGACTCGTCTCCTCAAAGAACTGCATCTCCACGGTCCAGATGCCTCGCTCCACAAAGCCTTTCCCTTCGGGTGTGTACTTTTGAGTATGTACAATATGGATTCCAAGGGCCTCGCACACGGCCTTGAAATGATCGGAAACAAACTCCGCGCCATTATCAACAAGAGCCACATCCGGGATGCCCCAATCCAAGATCACCTGGCGAAGAAGAATGCAAAGCGCCATGCTGCTGCCTGTGGGAGACAACAATGCCTTGAGCTTCCTGCTAAAAATGTCCAGACTAAACGTGAAATTATAACGCTTTCCATTAAAATCGATCTCGCCTTTCGTGCAGTCGAACTCGACTATGTGCAAAAAATGTTTTGCCTTTGCGCTGGCATCGCCGAAGGCAGCCTGGCTCTTACTCCTCCATTTGTCGGGGTTCCTTAAGAATAGGAGCAAGTCTTTCTTCTCTTTTTTCAACCACTTAACAAATCGCCGTACTGTTCTTGCCGAGGGCCATAAATCACCAAATTTGGCCTTCCCGTAATCGTGAACTCGCGAAGCCCTTCGGTGTGGAGCCTGCGCTATCAATCCAGTTATGAAATCCCGCATTTCGGGCATAAGTTTCTTTTTGGGCTTGCCACGATTAGGAGAATCAAGGAGACCAGGAAGGCCAAAGATCTTGTACTTGCTTATGTTTTTGCGCAGATTGGACAAGCTAATCTTTGGAAGAAACTCATAAATTCGTCCTGAAATGGGAAGAAATATATTCCGGTTGTTATACTGGAGAACAAAGTCGCGTTGTGAATCGACTATGTTCCGCCCACGGGTCTGCTCATCACATGCTCTAATCACTTCCTGCCAGGCTAAAGCTTTGTTTCGATTGGGCTCTGATGCACGGTCCCAGGCACTCAACGACGCCCCCGCCCGGTTCAGGTCTAGATCAGGTGTGGCTTCACACTCCCGAGCCTGGAAAACCTTGGCCTGGACGTCAGGAGGCAAAGATTCGATAGAATAGGCCCTCCTTTGACCGCCACGGCCACTACCAGTAACCATCTTATAGGACCATTTTTCGCGTCTGGCGCGGTTGTCAATGGCTTGTCTTGTTCGGCCCAACGCCTGTCCGATTTTACCTGCAAAAATCAAGTTGCCATCCATCATACGAGCCACTCACTTAAACTTTATAGTGGACATTAATGAACAAAGGTGATACATATTCGCCATCAGATTACAAGTTATGGTTGTCCTTGGTGGTCCAGAGTTTGTCAAAGTCCCTACAGAGGGCCATGCTGACCACTATTTTGGCCCTCACGGAATCGAAGTTACCATTAATGACGTTGCTTAGATGCCCTCTGGTATAGCCGGTAATTTCAGCTAGCTTTGTTACGCTAAAACCTTGGTCTATCATAGCTTTCTTGACTTCTTTGAAGACCATTTCAACCTCCTCGCTCTAACGTTTTTGGGTTAGGGGTGAATTATAATCACATATATAGCGAATTATCTTCGCACTGTCAAGAAAAATTATGTCTTCTGTTGGTGATAGGATAAAAAAAATTAGAGCCGCAAACAAGTTGTCACAGGCGGATTTTGGTAAAAGACTTGGATTTTCAAGAAGTTATATAGGAAAGGTTGAACAGGGCAACAACCCACCCTCACGAAAAATGCTTGAGGCTATAAATAGAGAGTTTGATGTTTCTGTTGACTGGGTACTCACTGGAAACATTGCAAAAGGAAAAATAAAACCTAAATACGGGCACTTGCGATGGGTTCTTGAGTCAGCCTATGATGGCGAAAATAAGGAGCAAGTATTTCGCCTAATTGAAAAAGAAGAGTTTAGTCTCCTGGAAAGAATGGTGATGCTTTTCACCATTTTAACCTATCTGGACATTGCCGTCGAGAAACCAAAGTACCAAAAGCTGTTGCATAGGTTTGCAGTACACATAACCGAGGATAACGTTGGCGAGCCGTGCGAGGAATCACAAAAGCTTATTATGCAAAACATAAATGACGGTGACGCTTTAATGAAATTAGCTAAATTTGGTTTTGACTATGAGCAGCCTGGACTTTTCTGGTACTTCTTCCAAATCTTCGATACAGGCTTAGAGTTCTGGGATTTTGATATCTGTTCATTGACGATGCGAATAAAGCTATTTAATGAAGAATATGTAACCTATGACCTTCTACGGCTTGATAACGTGAAGAGAATAGGGAATAATTGAGAGCGATGCTTAATATCCCCGCATAATGACCCTCATTTCACCTCCGATCTATTTGATTTGTTGATTTGCTTTGTCGTTTTCTCTATATAGCACATCATCTCTCTGATATTATTACTAAATCCATGTGTTATTGCCGTTTGCTTAGTTATTTGCTTAGTCAGAAGCGACTAAGCAAATAACGTTTTTGTCATATATTGACTCAACGACTTGATTTTTAAACAAAAAGCTCAGCAGAAAGGCGGGGCTTTTTACTTATTTCATTTGGCCAAAACACCCAAAAACCCCGAAAATTTGTGGCCATCGTGAGCAAGGGAAAATCACAAGCCAATCGTTCATAAGTGTGGAATAAGTCTAACAAAAGTTCACATCGATTCAATAATCACGCGTACTCATCCCATATGTCCCCCTACAAAAGGATAGAAATCCTTTCTGTTAAACTGGACGAATACCCAAAAATTTGACCCAATCAATATTTCGATAATTTGTTCAGATGTCAGGCTCATTATTCTTAACCAGTCTATCGGTTATTATTAAACATTAATAATCGATATATCTGTTTGACCTTAATCTCAACCCTTTTAACCCAACCTCTTCATTTTTTTACCATTGACTTAACCATTTAGATTGACTATTATCCTTTTATAGAGGAGGTGTCCATATGAAAACCATGGGAATAAGTCAATTTAAATCACATGCCTTAAAAATTTTGGACCAAGTTGCCAAAACACAGGAAATAATTGTCATAACAAAGCGAGGTAAGCCATTAGCTCAAATAACACCTTATCGCACTTCTGATATAAACCCTAAGCCAGGCAGACTTTCTGACGCTCTTGTTTTTGAAAAAGATGTAATTTCACCATTGGGTGAGGAAATGTGGGATGCTTGCAAATGATATATCTGCTTGATACACATACCTGGATCTGGTGGAACATGAACCCACAGAAGTTATCACAAAAGGTTAAAGAGTTGATTGGCAATGCTGAAATGTATGATGAGATACTATTGTCCGCAATTTCTCCATGGGAATTCAGCAAACTCCTTGAAAAAAAGAGAGTGGGCATTTCGTGTGACCCAGAGGATTGGATAAATACTGCCCTCGATATGCCAAAACTCAGATTAGTTCCTCTCTCTCCTGTTTTATCATACCGCTCAACTGTGCTACCCCAACCTTTTCATAATGATCCGGCTGA